>CAYLTU010000006.1:0-48351 GCA_964386465.1 uncultured Rhodospirillaceae bacterium | reverse complement strand
CTCCTCTGTGACGGCCTCTCCTATCAGATGAGGGAGTTTTCGGGGCTCAGGTCATGCCGATTGCCGGTCTGGGAGCATCCCGTGGTTATGTTCGTATTGAAATCAGCAATTATAGATAGATTTCAATATGTTGTTGCAGCTCAACTGGTCGTCGCACGCTCATGGCGGAAATCGATTTTCAAGAAGCTCTCGCGCAATTGCGCCAGGAGTTTATTGACTCCAGTGCCGAACGCCTGGATCGCGTCGATGAACTGATCGATCGAATGTATCGCGATCGCGGTGACAGGAATGCGGATTTCGTCGAATTTCAGCGCGATATCCACAGTATGAAGGGATCTGCCGGTACATACGGATTCGATTCCGTGACGCTGATCGCCCACCGCCTCGAAGACTTCATAGAGTCCGCCCCGCTTTTGAATAACGGTCAATTGCTCGACGTTCAGATTTACGTCGATCGCATCCGCGATATTCTCGATTCGGGACAAAACGTCACAAACGATCGTCTGGACGGTATCCTGGCGACGTTGCCGTCGATCGGCACGGCACCGGCGATCACGCAGGAGCGCCGGTCGGTGAGCGTGTTCCTCATCATGCCAAAAGGCGTTCAGCGTAAGCTGATCACGCAGGAATTGGTCTCCTGCGGATTCGAACTGTCGTTTGCCAACAGCCCTCTCGAGGCTTTCAGTTTGGCCGTATCGCTGAGGCCGGACCTGATCGTCTCGTCCCTGGAGTTCGAGCCGCTTAACGGGTTGGAACTTGCGTGTTCGCTGTTTGCGGTGAAATCGACACGCGATATTCCGATCGTACTGCTGACCAGTCACGATTCGAAGAAGATCGCATCGGATAAGGTACCCGAGAATGCCCAACTAATTCGCAAGGGGCCTGAATTCGCATCGGATCTCGCCAATTTGCTCATGCAAAAAGGCATGATCGGCTAAGGCGAGCGCCTCTATCCTTCAATTACTGTTGCACAGGTCGACCGCGGGTTTGAATATATTCGCTGGGTCGTTGCCGTGCGTGATGGAAGGAAACGCGATGATCATCAAAGACGTTAAAATCAGCCTACTGCGGTTGCCCTACCGGGAACAGCCGGCCTTGTCCGCCGGTTACGATAAGGACCGCGAAGTCCTGGTGGTCGAGATCGAAACCGCTTCGGGGATCGTCGGGCTTGGATATCAGCTCTATCTGCGCGAAGGCTTCCGGACGACGAAGGCGTGTCTCGAAGAAATGATGATTCCACGCATTCTGGGCAAGGATGCGTCATCCGTCGAAGCGATATGGCGTGATCTGTGGTCGGTGACGCTCGCCGACGGCCGCGGCGGCGCCCCGTTGCTGGCGCTTTCCGCGATCGACGTGGCCCTGTGGGATGTCGTTGGGCAGAAGGCGGGACTGCCCTTGCATCGGCTCTGGGGACATTACCGCAGCGAAGTTCCGATCTATGGTTCCGGCTGTTGGCGCGGTCTCGGCGGTGACGGCATGGCGGCGAAAGCGGAGCGTTTCGTCAGCGAAGGCTACAAAGCGATCAAGATGCAGGTCGGCCATATCTGGACCGATGCGGAAGACGTCGCCAATGTCCGGCAGATGCGCGATACGGTGGGGCCTGACGTCGACATCATGGTCGATGTCAACATGGCCTGGACGGCGGACAAGGCGATCCTGATGGGCCGCAAGTTCGAAGAATCGGAGATCTATTGGCTCGAGGAACCTGTCGTTCCAGACGACTTTCACGGTTATTTCCGCATTGCCGACGCGCTCGATCTGCGCGTCGTCGGTGGCGAGAGCCACTTCACGCGCTACGATTTACGGCCGTTTTTCGAGCACCCGAAGCTTCCGATCCTGCAGCCCGACGTCATTCGCGGCGGCTTGACCGATCTTCGGAAGACAGCGGCGATCGCCGACACTTGGGGACTTCAGATCGCGCCGCATCTGTACCCCGAACTGATGATCCATCTGATGGCGTCGATCCCGAACGGGTTGATCCTGGAGAACATGGAGTTCATGGACGATTTCTGGGTCGACTGGCCGGCGCCGGTGAACGGCGTGATGACGGCACCGGAGACGCCGGGGCACGGGCTCAAGATCAAGCCCGAAATCATGGCCGATTGCGTGGTTTAGTCCGTCTCGATCGGCAGGGATTCGTCAGTCGCCCACTGGCTCATCGAGTCGTCGTAAACCGTGATGTTTTCGTAGCCGAGCTGGTGTTGCAGGAACGCGTCGAGGGTCGCGGCTATCCCGCCGCCGCAATAATTGATGATGCGCTTGTTCTTGTCGGCGCCGACACCCTGGAAGCGTTCGGCGACTATCGCCGCGTCGAGGAAGGTGTTCGTTTCCGGGTCGAGTAGGGAGGCGGCCGGAATATTCACGCTCCCCGGAACACGGCCTGGCCGGCCGTAACGGCTGTTTTCACCGCTGTGAAGGTCGGGTGCCAGAGCGTTGAGCGTGCAGGTATTCGTATCGCCGATCGCGGACAACACGTCGTCGCGGCCGACGAACATTTCCGGTCTCGGCAGCGCCGTGAACTTTGCCGCGGGGTATGCCGCCGGTTCGGTCGAAGCGGGCCGGTCTTCCGCGCGCCATTTTTGCCAGCCACCGTTCAGGACCGCCGCATTGTCGAAGCCGAAGGCGCGAAACATCCACCAGATCCGCGTCGCCCACTGCGCATTTGCCGTGCTGTAGAGGATTACGCGCGAACCGTCGCCGACGCCGTGACGCGACAGGGCGTCCGCGAACTGATCGGCCGGCGGGGCGGTAAAGCGATAGGGCGAGTCGGTAACCGAGAGCTCGCCCTGTAGATCGAGGAAATCGGCGCCCGGGATGTGGCTTGCGTCGTAGTCCTCGCGGCCACTCTTGACGACGTAGGGGGCATCGGAACCTTCCTCCGAATAAAGCAGGTGCGTGGTGCAGTCGAAGATTCGCAGGGTCGAATCGTCGAGGTTCGTCTCGAGCCAGTTGGTCTCGACGATCGCTTCCGGGTAGCGATAGTTTGGCGCTTTGGCTGTCATGTCGTTTCCTGACTTACATAGGTATAAGACGATTGTTTAAATTGGCACGCTATCTCTTTCGTACAAAAAGGAAATCGCCGCCTTCATGACCCGCGCGCCTGATATCCGAGTATTGCGGCGTTTGTTCCGCATTTAATACCACGTTACGGCGCACGACCTCGAATAGTTGGGTTCCATCAAGGACATCCAGGTTTTCTCGAAGTGCATCGAGAAATTGCGCCGCAAACACCGAATGTTTGCCGCCGCCGGCGTCGGAAACGGGTTCCAGGCCGCCAGAAGACAACACGACCCGGGTACGCTTTTTTGCCATTCGCGCGATGTAATCCGGGTTGCGCTCGGTTACTTTGACGGATCGGGTCAATGTTCCCGAATAACAACTGTCGGCGATCACCATCACGTGCTTTGCGAACAACGCCTGAAGTGCGTCGGTAAGGTCGCCGTTAGAGAACCAGCGGGAGCGGCGATCCGAGCGCGCATCGACCGGTAACCAATATCCTCGCCCCGATTGCGGGTCGAGCCAGCCATGACCGGCATAATAGATTAAAAGATTGTCGTTTTCGGTGAGCGTTTCACGCAACTCGTCGAGTTTGTCGAGAATGTCGCTGCGGGTTGGATTTTCCAGCAAATTGACCGAATAACCGTAATCGGCTTCGAGCGTTCGTGCGACCGCACGCGCGTCGGCCAGCGCCGTATTGAGGTCCGGTAACGACTTGTAGTCGTTGATGCCAATGACGATGGCATGGTAGGCGCCGAAATCGATATCCGACTTTTCGCGCGTATTAGGCGGTCCTGTCGGCGTTTCGATAGCGCGTGTCGCTAAACTTGATTTTTCCTGCCGAAGTTTCTCTTTTTCCAACGCGAGGCGCATGCGCTCGATCTCGCGTTTCTCCGCCTCGATTTCCTCCCGTTCGCGCGCGGCCTGCTGCGCCATCCGCGCTTCATCGGCTATGCGCTGCCGTTCGAGTTCCAAGCGCGTTCGTTCCAGTTCGAGTTTTTCCCGTTCGAGCTGGGCCTGCCCCGAAGCGTCAGTGTTCGACTTTTGGGTTCGCTGCTCGGCCGGGCGGCCTGCCAGCCGGTCGAGAGCCGACGAATCCGCTAGAGCCATGGGAAGGTTCTTTGAACCGAGAAACAGCTGTTCGCCGTCCTGTTTCACACCGAAACAGACGAATTCCTTACGAAGCCCTTTCCAATTGCCGCTAACATCCGTCTGCCTGCGGCAGACTGTCCGCTTTTCGAAATACCAGTCGCCGGACGCTTGTGCTCCCCGGTTGGTTTCCACTGTCCAGACATTGTCGTCGCTAAAATGAAACGCAATTGATCCTTTAGACGACTCCAGTGAAAACGAAAAACCGCCGGCGAATAGGCTGACAAGTTGATTGCGGGTCAGCAGCGCGGGTTCCGCTGACGCTTGCGCGATTGAGAGTGTCGCCGCCACGGCGGCCACGAACATATCGATGCCGTGTCTCTTCATATCTGCATAGTCCAGGTATCTTGAACTATCTGATCTTACGACATTTATACCGCGATTGTCCTTATATGCACCGCGCTGTTACTTAGGAATCCCGTCGGCGAGCGAGCCAAGGGGATAGACGCGATTGACATGCCCCATCTTACGGCCATCCCGCGCCTCGGTTTTGCCGTAAAGATGCAAGTGGGCATTCGGTTCCCGCAGTAAGTCCGGCCATTCATTCACGCGGTCGCCTATCAGGTTCGTCATGACGGTGTCCGCGGTCCGCGCCGTCGATCCGAGCGCTTGACCGCAGATCGCGCGGACGAACTGCTCGAACTGCGATGTCGCGCAGCCATCCTGGGTCCAATGCCCTGAATTGTGCGGACGTGGCGCGATCTCGTTGACCAGCAGGGTATCTTCATGGGTGACGAACATCTCGACGGCCAATAAACCGACGAGGTCAAGCGCCTCGGCGATCGTTTGGGCGATTGCGCGCGCATTTTCAGCCGTTTTATCGGAGATTCCCGCCGGAGCGATCGATGTATCCAGGATGTGATTCTTGTGCCGATTTTCCGTTGGATCGAAGGCTGCCGCCTTACCGTCGGCGCGCCTGGCGATAATTACGGAGATCTCCATCTTGAAGTCGATCCACTTTTCAAGGACACCGCGTCGCGCGCCCATCGACCCGTAAGCCTCCGTAATGTCCGAGTCGGCGGTTATCAGAACTTGGCCTTTTCCGTCATAGCCGAGCCGGGCTGTTTTCAGTACCGATGGCGCCCCCAACTTGTCGACGGCGTCGGCGAGGGCATCCGGATCGTTCGCTTCCAGAAAAGGTACGGTCGGGATGTCGATTTCGCGCAGGAAGGTCTTTTCGACCAGCCGGTCCTGGGCCGCGGCGAGCGCTTTCGGGCCTGGATGGACGGGAACCTTCTTCAATAGCGTTTCGACGGATGACACCGGTACGTTTTCGAACTCGAACGTCGCGATATCGACAGCGTCTGCAAAACGGGCCAGTGCAGTGGAATCGTCATAGGCCGCGACGGTTTCCGCATCGGAAACTTGAGCGGCGGGGCCGCCCGCTTCCGGCGCGAAGATGTGGCAACGGTATCCGAGCCGGGCCGCGGCAAGCGCCGTCATGCGCCCCAATTGTCCGCCGCCGAGAATGCCGATTACGCTTCCCGGCCCGAACGATGTCCGGTGCGCCTTATTCATCCGTGGGCGATTCGGCGATTCCCGCTGTCTGCTTGGCGCGCCAGTCATCCAGGTTGGTCCGGACGCTCTCGTCATTCAACGCGATGACGGCGGCGGCCAGCAGTGCCGCGTTGATCGCGCCGGCGCGCCCGATCGCGAGTGTCCCGACGGGGATGCCGCCCGGCATTTGCACGATCGACAGCAGGCTGTCCATGCCGCTCAGGGCCTTGCTTTCAACCGGGACGCCAAACACGGGCAGGGGCGTCATCGCCGCGGTCATGCCCGGCAGATGTGCCGCACCACCGGCGCCTGCGATGATGACGCGCAAGCCCCGGTTCCTGGCGCTTTCGGCGTATTCGGTCAGCCGTTTCGGTGTCCGGTGCGCGGATACGATTCTGGTCTCATGGGGTACGCCCAGCTGCGCCAGTGTTTCGGCGGCGTGGCGCATCGTTTCCCAATCGGATTGGCTGCCCATTATGATGCCAACGACAGGCGCTTCGGCCATGTGATGGTCGCCTTGCTAGACTGCGCCGACGGGCGCGGAAGCGCGAAATTATAAGAAACGGACTTATCCGTGCAAGCGAACAGTCACGCAATAGGTGACTTGTTTCGCTTTCCGGCCGGAAATCCTATACCTTGCGCGGTATTGCAACGGCTGGCGTTGGTATTCGATGAAGGTTGAAGAACCGCCGCCCATACAGACACCCCGGCAGGTCGGGACAGAACAGTCCGTGCCGCCGGCGGATGCGACCGGCGGATCGCGCGATGATAGGCGATCCGGTCCGGACGAGCGTGAGGTCCACCAGGAACTGCAAGATGTAGCCGCCGTCCACGGCGTCGAAGAAGGCGGCCTTACGCCGAACGTCCGCGATGCGATGGTCGGCCTTATCGCCGAAGTCGCTTCCCTGCGTGAGGAGCTTGAACAGAATCGCAACCGCCTGGAATATCTGACCGCTCTCGCGGATCAGGATTCGGTGTCTCTCGCGCTCAACCGGCGTGCTTTCGTGCGGGAACTGACGCGTGCTTTGACGATCGCCCGGCGGCGGAACACGCATAGCAGCCTGATCTTCGTCGAAGTCGACAACCTTAAATCCGTCAATACGCGTCTCGGGCTTGCCGCGGGGGATGCCGCCATTGAGCATGTCGCCGGAATAATCCAGAACAATATTCCCGAGGGAAACGTTATCGGCCGTATTGGCGGGGCCGAGTTTGGCGTCATTCTAATCGGAGAGCCGGAAGCGCTGGCGCAGGAGCGGGCGCAAGCGCTGACCGATTCCGTATCGGCAAGACCGTTGATCTGGGAAAGTGCCGAAGTACCGTTGACCTTGATCTGGGGGACGCATTTCCTGCCGGATGATGAGGACGCCGGCGCGGCGATGAATATCGCGGACCGGCGCATGCGAAATTCCTCAACGCTCCTTGGTATTAAGCAATGATATCCGGATTCAACTCGTCTTGGAGCCGCGAAATCGAATCCTTCAGCCCCAATTTTCGTTTCTTAAGCCGTTGTAACTGCAATTGATCGTAGGGGAATTTTTCGGTCAGGCGGGCGATGACATCGTCAAGATCGCGATGTTCGAGCCGCAATTCTTCCAGCAGACGCCTGAGCTCTTCCTGATCGTCCATGGCGTTGATGGCCTTCGCAATATTGCTGGCTTCCATTTTAGCAGATTTGGTGGCGACTGCCATCTTGCGATGTCGGCTTACGCTCGTCATGTTGATGTCCGGGAGGCTTTGTATGAGCGACGGTAAACGTATTGGAATATTGACCAGCGGTGGGGACTGCGCCGGACTGAACGCGGTCCTGCGCGCGGTCGTGCATCATGCGGCCGGGCTCGGCTGGAGCGTAGTGGGAATCGAACACGGCACCCATGGCCTGTTGAATTCACCCCCGCAAGCGCGGGTTCTCGAACTGTCCGACTTCGACGGCACGATCATGCGGCGGGGCGGCACGATGCTCGGCAGCAGCAATTTCGGCAATCCCTTCGCCTATCCGCAGCTCGATGGGGCCGATTTGGACCGGTCCGACGAGGTGATCGCGGGTTATCATGCGCTCGGGCTGGACGCGCTGATCGGTATTGGCGGCGATGGCAGCTTGAGCATCCTCGATCGGCTATCCCGTAAAGGCGGCATCAACCTCGTCTGCATTCCGAAGACGATCGACAATGATGTCGGCGTAACGGAAGTCTCCGTCGGCTACGACACCGCGGTTCAGGTCGCGACCGAAGCGCTGGATAATTTGCAGCCGACAGCCGCCAGCCACGACCGGGTGATGATCCTGGAAGTCATGGGACGCGATGCCGGGCATATCGCCTTGGTCGCGGGGATTGCCGGAGGCGCGGATGTCATCCTGATTCCCGAAATTCCCTACCGAATCGAGCATGTGGTGCGGAAGATCAAAGATCTCCAGGCGTCCGGTCGGGGTTTCGCGCTCGTTGTCGTGGCGGAAGCGGTGCCGAACGAAGCCGGCAACAAGATCGTCCAAAAATACGCCGGTGGCCGGTCCGCCTATGGAGGGATTTCTCATCTGCTCGGCGACAGACTTGCAGAGACCACCCACGCCGAGGTACGCGTGACGGTACTGGGCCATGTTCAGCGCGGCGCGCCGCCCGACGCCCGCGACCGGCTGATGGCGAGCGTGTTCGGCGTGCATGCGGTCGACCTGATCGCGCAGGGAAAATTCGGGCGGATGGTCGCCTGGCGCGACAGGCAGGTCGTCGATCTGGCGATCGATGAAGTGGTCTCGGAACCCGCCCTGGTCGATCTTGAAGGGCCGGTGGTCCGCACGGCGCGAGGGCTCGGCATCTGCCTTGGCGACGCATAACGATGGTTGGAGAAAATCCATTCTGGGATTTTTCGGTCGACGTCTATTCCCGAGACGGGGTCGCACCGGCCTGCCTTCGGATGCAGGACCGCGTCGGGGCGGCGCTGAACGTCCTGCGGTCCCGTTAGTCCGGTTTCCTTGGCCGTACGGCGCGTAGCGGTTTGTCGCCGTCCGCGGCGGGTTCTCCCCAACGCCGGACCTTGCCGGTATCCAGTCCGAACAGATCCAATACGCGCCCAACGGAGTGATTGATCACGTCGTCCAGCGTTTTGGGCTTGGCGTAGAGCGCGGGGAGCGGCGGGGCGATGATCGCGCCCATTTCCGAAAGCGCGGTCATTGTCCGTAAATGGCCCGTGTGCAGTGGCGTTTCGCGCACCATGACGACCAATCGGCGGCGTTCCTTGAGAACGACATCCGCGGCGCGGGTCAGAAGCGAAGCGGTGGTTCCCACCGTAATTTCCGACATCGAGCGGACGGAACAGGGCGCGATCACCATGCCGAGCGTCTTGAAAGACCCGCTGGAGATCGCCGCCGCGATATCCGACTCCGGATAAGTCACGTCGGCAAGCTCCCGGACGGCGGCGATCTTCATGTCGGTTTCATAGGCGAGCGTCACTTCCGCCGCCTTGCTGATGACGAGATGGGTCTCGACCGGCATGTCCCGTAGCGTCTCGAGCATGCGAATGCCGTAAATAACCCCGGAGGCGCCGCTGATCCCCACGATAAGTCGTTGTTCGTCGCTCATTGCGCTCCCGATTCTAAGCAATTCCACTTCAGCAAGCTGCTGACAGAGGCGTGATTTAACGCTACCATGATTATCTACGTGATTGTTGCCGGCGGGAGAGTAATGACCCGTCTGCACCGCAGCAAGGGAGATCAGTATGGCGGAACTGGACAGTGCGGAAGAGGTTCACACCGAAATGTCGGCCACTGACCGTATCGTGGTCCTGAAACAGAAACACGCTTCGCTGGAAACGGCGCTTGAGGACGAAAACAAACGTCCTATGCCGGATTCCTCCGTAGTTGCCCATTTAAAACGCGAGAAACTCGCGATTAAGGACGAACTGCTGCGGCTCCATTCAGCCTAGCGTTCGTTGACAAATGCCCGGCCCGTTTCCTACGGGCCGGATGAGGTACATCCGACCGAAATGGCCGGATACCTGCCCCTTTTTACCAATTTACTCCGACCAAAGAAATTCCCATGAGCAGCGCGGATGGATCGATAACGGGCCGACGTTCGGTGCGCGCGTTCCTCGCCGAGCCGGTCCGAAGGAAACCATCGAGCATATCCTGGCGCCAACCGGCGCGCACCGGACGGGGCCAATATTCGACCCTGGCGTATAGCCGAATTTCCTAAATTTCGCGGGTTCTTTCGCGCAGCGCGAACTTCTGTATCTTTCCGGTCGAGGTCTTGGGCAGGTCGCAGAAGACGACATGCTTCGGCGCCTTGAAATGCGCCATGTTGTCCCGGCAATAAGCGATGATCTCCGCGGCGGTCGCCGGCGCGTCGCCGTGAAGCGTGACGAAGGCGCAAGGGACCTCGCCCCAATGATCGTCCTGTTTGGCGACGACGGCGGCTTCGAGGACCGCCGAGTGGCGAAACAGCACGCTTTCCACCTCGATCGTCGAGATGTTTTCGCCGCCTGAGATGATGATGTCCTTGGAACGGTCCTTGAGTTCGATGTAATTGTCGGCGTGCCATACTCCCAAGTCGCCGGTATGGAACCAGCCGCCGGCAAAGGCCTCGCGCGTCGCCGCTTGGTTCTTCAGATATCCTTTCATGACGACGTTGCCACGCATCAACACTTCGCCCATCGTCTCTCCATCTTTCGGGACGGGCGATCCCGTATTCGCATCGGCGACGATAAGATCCTCCAACACCGGGTAGGCGACTCCCTGGCGGGACTTTATCCGCGATCGGTCTTCGATTGGTTTGGCGTCCCATTCCTCGTGCCACGCGCACACGACCGCGGGGCCGTAGACCTCTGTCAGACCGTAGACGTGCGTCACATCGAACCCATCTTCCTCCATTGCGCGCAGGACTGTGGCCGGCGGTGGCGCCGCGGCGGTCATTACCGAAACGCGGTGGGGCAGGGGGCTGCGTTCGGCGTCCGTCGCGTTGATCAGCATATTGAGGACGATCGGCGCGCCGCAGAAATGTGTCACCTTATGCGCGGCTATGGCGTCGAATATTGCCCCTGCTTCGACCTTGCGCAGGCAGACACTGGTTCCGCCGACGGCCGCCAGCGTCCACGGGAAACACCAGCCGTCGCAATGGAACATCGGCAGGGTCCACAGATAGACCGGTGATTGCGGCAGGCTCCAGGTCATCACATTGCCGAGGGCCAGCAGGTAAGCGCCGCGATGATGATAGACGACGCCTTTCGGGTCGCCGGTCGTGCCGGAAGTGTAGCAAAGCGATATCGCGTCCCACTCGTCTGCCGGCAATTCCCACTCGAAGTCGGGATCGCCGGTGTCGAGGAATCGTTCGTACTCGATTTCGCCCAATCTCTTGCCGTCGGGCAGCGCAGCGTCGGCGATATCGATTATGCGTGGTTTGTTCTCGAGCTGCGCCAGTGCCGCTTCGATGACGGGTGCGAACTCCGTATCGGCGATCAGGACTTTCGCCTCGGCGTGTCGCAGCGTGTGGGCGATGGTTTCGGCGTCGAGCCGCGTGTTCAGTGGGTTGAGCACCGCGCCCGCCATCGGTACGCCGAAATGGGCATCGAATAGCGCCGGCACGTTGGGCGCCATAATCGAGACGGTGCAGTTCTTGCCGACACCGATTTGCGACAGCGCGCTCGCCAGTCGCCGCGCGCGCATATAGGCGGTTGCCCAATCATATGAAATCGCGCCGTGGACGACCGCGGGTTGAGTCGGGAAAACCTTTGCGGCGCGGCGGATGAAACTCAATGGGCTGAGCGGCGTGCAATTCGCGTCGCTTGCATCGGAATTCTGCATGGCGCCTCTCGTTTCACTCCTCCGCCCACACTCGCTTACGGTATTTGGCCGTGTGCGGTCAATGCAGCTTTGCATGCCGCGCGATGGCCGTATAATCGTGCTCAAGAAGAATCAGGAATGGATGAGGGAGACTTTCATGGCCGGCCAGTTCGACGAAATCTATAAGCGTTCACTCGCCGATCCGCACGGCTTTTGGGCGGAGACCGCGTCCGAAATCGATTGGATCAAACCGTGGGATGCGGTCCTGGACGACTCCAATTCTCCGTTCAACAAGTGGTTTCCCGGTGCTGAATGCAACACCTGCTACAACGCGGTGGACCGGCATGTCGAAGCCGGGCGGGGCGATCAGTTCGCGATCATCTATGACAGCCCGATTACCGGTAAGCAGCGCAAGATCACCTACAGCGATCTGCAGGATAAAGTCGCACGTTTTGCCGGTGTACTACGCGGCCTGGGCGTCGATAAGGGCGATCGGGTTATCATTTACATGCCGATGGTCCCGCAGACCGCCGTTGCGATGCTTGCCTGCGCGCGGATCGGTGCAATCCACTGCGTTGTATTCGGCGGTTTCGCGCCCAACGAATTGGCGACGCGTGTCACCGACGCGCAACCGAAAGCAATCGTCGCCGCCTCCTGCGGCATCGAGCCGGGCCGTATCATCGACTACATGCCGATCGTAGACGAAGCCCTGTCGATCTCCCCTCACGACGTGCCGAATGTCGTCGTCTTGCAGCGCGAGGAAAGCCTTGCCGAGCTGAAACCGGGCCGCGACCACGACTGGAAGGAAATGATGGATGGCGCGACGCCGGCGGAATGCGTGCCCGTCGCGGCGACCGATCCGCTTTATATCCTCTACACCTCGGGTACGACCGGACAACCGAAAGGGGTCATACGCGACAATGGCGGGCATATGGTGGCGCTGAAGTGGTCTATGAAGAACGTCTACGACATAGATCCGGGCGAGGTGTATTGGGCCGCCTCGGATGTCGGCTGGGTCGTCGGGCACAGTTACATCGTCTACGCGCCGCTGTTGCACGGCTGCACTACGATCCTTTTCGAAGGCAAGCCGGTTGGGACGCCGGATGCGGGCGTCTTCTGGCGCATCATAGCCGAGCATAAGGTCTCGGCCCTGTTCACAGCGCCAACCGCCTTTCGCGCCATCAAACGCGAGGATCCGGACGGCAAACTGCTAGAGAAGTACGACATCGGTTCGTTCCGGATCCTGTTTCTCGCCGGCGAGCGGACCGAC
This sequence comes from uncultured Rhodospirillaceae bacterium, assembly GCA_964386465.1. Lineage (GTDB taxonomy): Bacteria > Pseudomonadota > Alphaproteobacteria > UBA8366. The sequence goes on along the minus strand of CAYLTU010000006.1, from coordinate 35,674 downwards.
CCGGATACGCTGAGCTGGGCCGAGGAACATCTGAAGGTTCCGGTGATCGATCACTGGTGGCAGACCGAGACCGGTTGGCCGATCGCGTCGAATTGCATGGGTATTGAGGTGCTGCCGGTCAAACCGGGCTCGCCGACGCGGGCGGTACCGGGCTACGACGTTCAAGTACTGGACCCGTCAGGCGAGGAAGTGCCGCGCGGCGACATGGGCGCGATTTGCGTCAAGCTGCCGATGCCGCCGAGCTGCCTGCCGACATTGTGGAACGCCGACGAACGATTTATCGAATCCTACATGGCGGAATTCCCCGGCTACTACGAAACCGGCGACGCCGGCTACATGGATGAGGAGGGCTACATCTTCGTCATGGCGCGCACCGACGATATCATCAATGTCGCCGGCCACCGGCTTTCCACGGGCGCCATGGAGGAGGTTCTCGCCGATCACGGGGATGTCGCCGAATGCGCCGTTGTCGGCGTCGAAGATGCGCTGAAAGGCCAGCTTCCACTCGGCTTCCTGGTGCTGAACGCCGGGGTGAACACAGAACGCGAGGCGGTCGTGCGGGATGTCGTGGGCATGGTGCGCGAACGGATTGGCCCGGTCGCGGCTTTCAAGTCCGCCGTCGTCGTCGAGCGGTTGCCGAAAACCCGTTCCGGCAAGATCCTGCGCGGGACCATGGCGAGCATTGCGGACGGCAAGGAATATCGCCATCCGGCGACGATCGACGATCCTGCGGTCCTTCCGGAAATCGAAGCGGCTTTGCAGACGATCGGTTATGCCAAGAAATAGGTTGATCTGACGATCGTCAGCCGTTTCGCCTGGGTTCGCCGGGTTCGACGTAGCGCCTGTCCAAAAGATATTCCGGCATCGGATCGCAATGAATTCCCTCGATCGAAGCGCGATCCTTCAAATAAGCCCAGGCTGATCGGATATCGCCGCCGGATTCCGTGGTGACTTGAATTTCACGCCTTTTGTATCCGTTCGGCAGATGCGTGCTTTCGAAGCTATCAAGACGAGAGAGATGCGCCGCCGTCACGTTGAAAATTTCACCGAAGACGCGATGACCGGTCCCCGGTTCATCAATCAGATACGGCGTGTACCAGGCGCCGCCCACGACCAGGGGCAGGGTCTCGACCGACCGGTATCGTCCGACAAAACGGGCTCCCGGCATTCCGATGGAATAATTTGGGAACCCTCTTTTCAAGGTTCCGTAGACGAAAACGTCATGCATGCATCGACCGGACTACGCGCATCGCGCGCGCCTTGCCTAAACTATGCGTTTTTCGACTTGTCGCTTGGCCAGATATCCGCGAGCGTTCCGCTTTCTTCACTGACCTCCTCGGTCTTCTCTTCGGTTTTCTTGAAGAGCGCTTCCGCCGCGGCCACAGGGTCCGCTGGCGCCCTAGCAGGCGCAGCTGGCGCCCTAGCAGGCGCAGCTGGCGCGGCTTTCGGCATGGCCGGAACCACTACCGGTTCCGGCGGCGCGATTTCGACCGCGGGCACGGACTCTACCGTTTCGGCCTCTGCTACCGCGTCTGCGCCTTCCGCGTCCTTCGGCCTGCGTTTCGCGGCCCGTTTGGCGGCGAGCACGACGGCATCGTGAAGCTCCTGATGCGAACAGAGACCGACTTCCACCGGGCTGCGTGGCTGCAGATTCGATGAGTTCCAGTGCGTGCGATCTCGGATCGCATTGATTGTCGGCTTTGTCGTGCCGATCAGGCGGCCGATCTGGGCGTCGGTCAAATCCGGCTGATTGCGCAGCAGCCAGGCAATCGCGTCCGGCTTGTCGGCGCGTTTCGACACGGGCGTGTATCGCGGGCCCTTTTGTCGTGCGACCGGTTGCGGAATATCGGATTTCGCGATCTTCAGGCGCTCGGCCGGGTCCGCTTCACAACGTTCTATTTCTTCCCTGGTCAGTTGGCCATTCGTCACGGGATCGAGGCCGACGATACCGATCGCCACCTCACCGTCCGCGATAGCCTGGACTTCGAGTTCGTGCAAGTTGCAGAAATTGCCGATCTGGAGAAAGCTTAACGTCGTGTTATCGACGAGCCAGACAGCGGTCGCTTTCGGCATAAGAAGTAATGACATGGCCTGTCCTTGGACAATAGGGTCGATCTGACGAAGCTGCGTTCAAACCGACGGGATATTTGATGGGGGGTACGCTTACCGGTCTATATATACCTGCGGAATTGAAACGGCAATTCGCGCGTTAGCCTGCAGCGGAATCGACTTTCAAAATGATCTTTCCAATGTGGGCGCTGGATTCCATGAGCGCATGCGCCTTGGCGGCGTCTTTCAAATCGAACGTTTCGTGGATAACCGGTTTTATTCTGCCATCGCTCAGCAACGGCCATGCCTTTTCAAGCAATTCCCGGGCAATTCCCGATTTCGTATCGTCGGATTGTGGGCGCAAGGTCGATCCCGTGATGGTCTGGCGCCGCATCATCAACCGGACGAAATCGATATTCGCCTTCGATCCGCCTAGAAACGCGATCATGACCAGACGCCCCTCAAGACCGAGCGCATTGATGTTCGATTGAATGTAGTCGCCGCCGACCATATCGAGAATGACATCGACCCCGTCGCGTCCGACGATCTCCTTGATGACCGTGGGCCAATCCTCCGTCTTGTAGTTGATCGCCCGTTCGGCGCCGATCGACTCGCAAGCCCGGCATTTCTGGTCATTTCCGGCCGTCGTCAGGACGCGCGCGCCGAATTCTCGAGCCAGCTGGATCGCGGTCGTCCCGATCCCGCTGGAGCCGCCGTGAACCAGGAAAGTCTCACCGGCGGACAATCGCCCGCGCTGAAATACGTTATGCCAAACCGTAAAGAAGGTTTCCGGCAAGGCGGCCGCCTGAATAGCGTCGAAACCATCCGGGAAGGGCAGGCAGTGCGCCGCGTTGGTCACGCAGTATTCCGCGTATCCGCCACCCGGCGTTAGAGCGCATACCGTATCGCCGACAGAGAAGTTAGACACCTCCGCACCACAGGCGACGATGGTTCCGGCTACTTCAAGACCCAGCAGATCGGATGCGCCTGGCGGCGGCGGATAGCTTCCGGCCCGCTGCAATGCGTCGGGCCGGTTCACGCCGGCTGCCGCGACTTTGATGAGAACCTGGTCCGCCAACACTTCCGGCAACGCTCGGCAGTTCGGAATCAACACATCGGGGCCACCGGCTTCCGACATTTCGACGACCGTCATGGATTCGGGCAACGGCATGAAGCAACTCCTTGCGAGGCGATTGGTTTGAGCGTATGTCGAGAAAGGGCTTGCCTGTCTAATCCCATGCCAACGCAGTTGCAAGCGGTGTCGAAAGAAAGCGGGAGACGGACATGGAAGAGGAAGATCTTGCGCCAAAAACGTTGCGGCCGAAACCGCTCGACCTCGATTCCCTGTCGATCGAAGCGCTGAACGACTATATCGACGAGTTGGAAGGCGAAATCGAACGGGTGCGCACGGCAATCGCCGCCAAGGAGTCGTGGCGCGGCGAAGCGGAGACTTTTTTTAAGCCGTAACCCGGTAGAATTTAAGGAAAGATACTATGCTTGAAGACAAGGCCGCGCTCGTCACGGGTTCGACCAGCGGTATAGGATTGGGTATCGCGCGCTCGCTCGCGAGCGAAGGGTGTGCCGTGATGCTGAACGGATTCGGCGACGCCGGGAAAATCGAGAACATTCGTAAAAGCATCGAACAGGAATACGGTGTCGCGGCAACGTACAATGGCGCCGATCTTTCACAACCCGACCAGATCGAACAACTGGTCGCGGCAACGGTCGAGCAGCACGGCAGTATCGATATACTGGTCAACAATGCCGGGATTCAGCACACGGCACCGGTGACGGAGTTTCCCGTGGAAATCTGGGACAAGATCATCGCGATAATGCTCACCGGTGCCTTTCATACGATCCGGCACGCCTTGCCCCACATGCAAGAGCGCGAATGGGGCCGCATCGTGAACACGTCTTCGGTGCACGGGCTCGTCGCCAGCGTCAACAAGAGCGCCTACGTCTCCGCGAAGCATGGCATCATGGGACTGACGAAAGTCGTGGCGCTGGAAACAGCACAGACCGGCATTACGTGCAACGCCTTCAATCCCGGGTTCGTGCAAACGGAATTGGTTCAAGCGCAGATCGAGGACAGGGCGCAAAAGATCGGTGCATCCACCGAAGCAGCAGCGCGCGATTTGCTGGCGGAGAAGCAGCCATCGCTCGAATTCGTTTCGACCGAGCAGATCGGCGCGCTCTGCGTTTTTCTGTGTTCCGACGCCGCCGCGCAAATAACCGGTATTGCCGTTCCAATCGATGGCGGATGGACTGCTCAATAGTTACTTGACTAAAACCAGTAAAACATTTCGCGTTAACTATTTGTTATTGACTAGAAGCGTATTAATGGTTTCGTCAACTGGTGACCCCTGTTGTGCTTTTTTGGCACAGGGCCTTTCGGCCCCCCATGTTGACGCCTCCCTGTCCAACTTGAGCTGCCTTTTGGCAGCTCATTTTTTTTGGCCGCTCGGAATCTCTTTGACCTCTAAACCGGTCATGGATAGAATTTCCACGACGTTCAAGTTGGACAGGAAAAACGTATGTATGGGACCGCCGTAAAAAGGCGGCCCATTTTTTTTGACCGCGATTCCTGTGACAATCAAAGGCTTCATTGTAGCGGAGGCGCTGGGATGGTTAATCCGGATTTTCTGAAATTCTCGACCCTGGCGCTGCATGCGGGCCAGCAACCGGATCCCGTGACCGGCGCACGCGCCGTACCGATTTATCAGACCACATCGTACGTATTCGACGATACCGATCATGCCGCGGCGCTATTCAATCTGGAGCGGGCGGGCCATATCTACTCGCGGATATCCAACCCGACCGTCGCGGTTCTCGAGGAACGGCTGGCTGCGCTGGATGGCGGCGTCGGCGCCGTTTGTACGGCTAGCGGACAAGCCGCGTTGCACCTGGCGATCGCCACTTTGATGGACGCCGGCAGCCATATCGTCGCCTCCGCGTCGCTATATGGCGGCTCGATCAATATGTTCGCACACACGCTGCCGCGGTTCGGAATCACGACGACCCTCGTCGACCCGCGGGACCCGGAGGCTTTCAAAAATGCCATTCGACCGGAGACGCGCCTGGTTTTCGGCGAGGTGATTGGGAACCCGGGCTTGGAAGTTCTGGATGTCGAGGTGATCGCCGGTATCGCCCATGACGCAGGCGTGCCGCTGATGATCGACTCGACATTTACGCCCCCGGTTCTGTGTCGCCCCATCGAGCATGGCGCGGATATCGTGATGCATTCCGCCACGAAGTGGCTCGGCGGGCACGGTGTCGCGATTGGCGGCGTCCTGATCGATGCGGGCCGGTTCGATTGGACGGCATCGGGGCTCTACCCGCAATTGACGGAGCCCTACGAAGGCTATCATGGGATCGTATTCACCGAAGAATTTGGGCCGGCTGCCTTCATCATGCGGGCTAGGGGCGAAGGCCTTCGTGATTTTGGCGCCTGCATGAGCCCGGCGAATGCGTTCTACATCATCCAGGGGGTGGAAACATTGCCCGTGAGGATCGAGCGGCATGTCTCGAACGCCGAGAAGATCGTCTCGTTTCTGGACAAACACGAAATGGTGTCGTGGATCAATTATCCAACTTTGTCGCAGCATCCGGATCGCGAGTTGGTCGACAAGTACCTGCCCAACGGCGCCGGATCCATGGTGAGTTTCGGCGTCAAGGGCGGCCGCGCCGCCGGTGCGAAGTTTATCGAGACACTGGAGGTCTTTTCGCATCTCGCCAATGTCGGGGATGCCAAGTCCCTGATCCTGCATCCGGCCAGCACGACCCATCAGCAGATGAATGCGGAACAACTCACCGCAGCCGGCATCGGCGAAGATATGGTTCGAATGTCCGTCGGGCTGGAAGATACCGACGATCTGATTTCCGATCTGAACCGGGCGCTCCGCGCTGCTGGAAGGGTCTGAGTCATGAAGTTTTCCGTACGCGGCCATGATGTTTTCGCATCGACCGGCGGCAAGACGTTCGATCCGGCATTGCCGACCGTTCTTTTCGTGCATGGCGCCGGTATGGATCACAGCGTCTGGCAGCAGCAGGCGCGCTATTTCGCGCATCACGGCTACGGTGTTTTGGCGGTGGACTTGCCAGGGCATGGCATCAGCGATGGCGATCCGATCGCCGACATTCAGGGTGTGGGCGATTGGATCGCTGACACCATCGACGCGGTCGGCGCCGACCGCGCCTCGATTGTCGGACATTCCATGGGCGCTTTGGCCGCGTTGGAGGCTGCTGCCCGCCATCCCGGGAAGATCGGCAGGATCGCTTTACTGGGCATCGCCGCGAAGATGCCGGTGCATCCGGATTTGCTGGCGGCGGCAAGCGCGAACGATCCCAAAGCCTTTGAATTGATTACCGATTGGGGACATGGTGCGCGCGCGCACCGTGGCGGCAATATTGCTTCGGGAATTTGGCTGATCCAGACCGGAACGAGGTTACTGGAGCGGGCGGCCCCTGGTGTCCTGGCGAATGACCTGGCCGCGTCCGACGCCTATTCCAATGCGCTCGAAGCCGCTACACGCGTCCAATGCCCCGCGCTTTGCTTGCTTGGTGGCAAAGACAAGATGACTCCCGTCAAGGCGGCGGCACCCCTGGTCGAGGCCTTACCGAATAGCGAACGAACTATTCTGCCTGAATCGGGCCATATGATGATGGTCGAGGCACCCGGCGAGACGCTTGATGCGCTTGTCGGTTTCCTTCGGGGATAGCCGGTTGACCGATATTACCGATCCGAAACGGGATGATTTCGCCCGATTCCTCTCCATTCCGACACGTTGGCAGGATTGCGACGTGTACGGTCACGTAAACAATGTCGTCTACTACTCCTATTTCGATACAGCGGTATCCGAGCATCTGGTCCGCGAAGGCGGTTTAAAATCGCAGGAATCACAGGCTTTCGGCGTCGTCGTCGAAACTGCATGCCAGTTCCGAAAGGAGCTCGGATTTCCCGAGACAATCGACGCCGGGATCAAGGTCGTTAGATTGGGAAACAGCAGCGTACGCTACGAAATTGGTTTGTTCCGCGAGGGGGATGAAGAGCCTGCGGCCTTCGGTCACTTCGTCCATGTCTGGATCGATCGCGAAAGTCGCCGTCCCAAGCCCGTTCCCGACGCGATCAGGGCCGCGCTGCAGCCCTTAGTCGCCAATGGCAGTGAATGCTAAACGGGCGCGCCGGTGATTTCGGCGCGCCCGTCTTCGCGGTCTTCGATCGGATCTAGGCCGCTTTGTCGCCGATCACCTTTACGTTGTTGTTGATGGCGATATTCCGGGGCTTCATCGCTTCCGGAACTTCACGGACAAGGTCGACGTGCAGCAGGCCGTTGACGAGGTTCGCACCCGCAACCTTGATGTGATCTGCCAGGTTGAAGCGGCGCTCGAAGGCGCGCTCGGCTATCCCGCGGTGCAGATACTGCATTTCTTCGCCTTTTTCGCCCTGGCTTCCGACGTTTCCGGAAATCGTCAGCTGATTGTCTTTCACCTGAACATCGAGATCGGCTTCGGCGAAACCGGCGACAGCCATCGTTATCCGATAGGCCTCTTCGTCGACCTTTTCGATGTTATAGGGCGGATAGGTCGGTGCCTGGTCGGCGGCGACGCCGTCCAGCAGCCGGGCCATCCGGTCGAATCCAACGGAATTTCGAAATAGGGGGGTCATATCAAACGTGCGCATTGCCATATCCTCCTTGCAAGCGACATGGATTTCAGCGGGCCCGCCACCATGGCCAAGCCCTGATTTAACCGCGCTGGACCCGAGATCGGCATCAAGCGCAAGCAACATGTAGGCATGATTTCAGCCTGTTCAAGAGTATGGCGGAATGCCAAGATCGACATCCCAACGTATTGGAAATTAACCAAAATTGATCGTTTCGTAGGAGATGAAAGGAAATTATGGTAGGATATTCGGGACGATTGAAAATTAATACTTCTTCGAATTGGGCAAGATGGACCGTAGCGTAACGCCGACATACTTCTCCGCTTTGCATGATGAAGCGTTTTCGTTGCTGGTCGAGGCCCGCAACTATATCGCGGCAGCGCGGCGGCAATGGTCCCTGGATGCGCAGAGCAAACCCGACTACCTCGATTTTACGCTCGAAACGATGCGCCTTACGACGCGGTTGACCCAGGTCATGGCCTGGATCCTGGCGCAAAAAGCGGTACACAGTAAGGAACTGACACCGGCACAGGGCGCGTCGAGGGTTTACAGGCTATCGGGCCAGGCGGTCTGTCTGGATAACGAAACGGGGCAGGCGGATCATTTGCCGCCGCAGCTTCGCGCCTTACTGCAGCGCAGTTATGACCTTTATTGCAGGGTCAACCGTCTGGAAAGTCAAATTGGTGTTCGATTGGCCGCCGGCGGCAAACCGGTACGCCTGCCTGCCGGGGAAAAGCCGGATTTAAGGCCCCTTACGACTTCAGCCCAAAACCCTCAAAGCGCTTATTGAACTTGGCGAGCTGGCCACCGGAATCGATCAGGCGATGCACGCCGGTCCACGCCGGATGCGAAGAGGGATCGATTTCAAGCTTGAGCGTTGCGCCGGGTTCACCCCACGTCGAGCGCGTCTTGTAAGTGGTCCCGTCCGTCATTTCGACGGTAATCTCATGATATTCGGGGTGGATTTCTTTTTTCACGGTCTGACTCCCGGCAAAACAGAGCGCGGGTATAGCGGAGACTGAAGTTGAAGGCAAGGGTGTACCATTTGCTGGATTGTGTCCACTAGCGCTGGTCGAGTTTGAGTTCGATGCGCCGGTTTCTACGGTAGGCGAATTCATCATTGCGGGCGTCGAGTGGTTGAAATTCACCGAAACCGGCCGCCGCGAAACGATTTGCCGAAATGCCTTGCGCCATCAGAAACTTGACCACCGAGATAGCTCGGGCGGCGGACAGTTCCCAATTCGACGGAAACCGCTTCGTCTTGATCGGCACCCTGTCGGTATGGCCATCGACCCGCAGAATCCAATTGATGTCGGGCGGAATGGTGGCCGTTATCGCCGTCAGCGTCTTGCCCAGTTTCGCCATCTGAAGCCGGCCGGCCGGCGCGAGAATATCGGAACCCGACGCAAACAGTACTTCGGATTGGAAAACAAACCGGTCGCCGACGATCTGGATATCGCGCCGGTTACCGAGGACCTTTCGCAGTCGTCCAAAAAACTCCGACCGATAGCGTGCAAGTTCCTGAACCTTGCTTGCCAGGGCGGCGTTCAGGCGCTGCCCGAGATTGGCTATCTTAACCTGTGATTCCTTGTCCCGCACCTCCGAGGCATCCAATGCTTTGTTTAGCGTCGCCACTTGCCTGCGAATTTCCGCCAACTGGCGGTTCAACAGCGCAACCTGGGCTTTCACTGCAAGCGACACTTTACGCTCCTCGCTAAGCGATTTGGCCTTCGATTCCGCGGCCCGCATCGCCGCACCGATTCTGCTGCTGAGTTCGTCGCGCAAGGCCTGAAGCGCCACGATGTCCTGTTGCAAGGTCGCCAGTTTCGAGAGTTGGACTTCTATCGTCTCCTTGTCCACGGTTATCGTCTTGTGCGCGTCCTCCAGTCGCTTATAGGTTTCCTCCAACTCACCCGAAAGGGCTGCGCGTTCGGCGGCAAGGGTCTCGCGTTCCTTCCGAATTTCGGCAAGTTCCGATTGAGCCGCGTCGAAATTGGCTTTTATCCCCAACAAATTGTTGAGCTGTGTCGAAAGATTGTCCCGTTCCGCCAAAGAACTTTGCAGCTCCGTTGAAATCTGCGCCACGTTGTTGCGGAGATCGCGACTCTCGCGGCGTTCCAGGGAAAGCAGCTCGGCAAGTTCGACGACTTGCTGGTTGAGCTTGTCCAGGGCCTTATCGCGTCCTATGAGCGCGTCATTGAGATAGAATTGCGCGACGACGAAGATCATCAGCAGAAAGATGATGACCATGAGAAGCGTCGCCAACGCATCGACGAAACCGGGCCAGATGTTCGTCGCACTTCGCGCACGCCGCGCCTGAGCTGGCATCGGTTTATCGTCCCTTCTTACGTCTTGCGCTCATCCGACCCTTCTGCGTCGACCAGGAGCCTGTCCGAGTAATTCTTACGAACTGTATCGACCGGAGAGGCTCCTAGCGTTCCGGTTCTTCGGCCAATGCCGCGATCGTACGCGCCAGCAATCTGATTTCATTGCGAATTTCCTGAACAGCATCGGCGCGGCCGGGTCCTGTATCCTCGTGGATGCGACTCAAGTAGGTTTCGATATTTCGCAGATAGGCATGCGTGACTTCATCCGACGACGAGTGTCCGCCCGATTCGGCAAGCTTGCCCAAAATCGGCGTAAGTTCCGACTGGCTTTCCGCTAGCTTAAGCATCAGCTTCTGTTCGGTCGCCATCTGATTGGAGAGGGCGCCGATACGCTCGGTTAGCTCGAATATATTGCGGCTATAATCCGTTCGGTTATCTTCGCTTCGGGCAAGCGCGCGCTGCATGCCTTCGAGACCGTCCGCGGTTTGTTCGAGGAGCGCTTGAATATAGGCGGGCACCGACTGGTCGCCGCCTTCGATACCGCCGATCGCGCCGCTGCCCAGCCGGGTCAGGCCGGAGAGCCATTCTTCCAACTCGTTGTAGAACCTGTTTTGCGCCTGTCCGGCCTGCAATTCGAGAAAACCGAGGACAAGAGAGCCCGCGAGACCGAACAGAGAGGAACTGAACGCCGTTCCCATCCCCGAGATCGGGGCCTGCAGACCTTGCTTTAAATCGTTGAACGCGGAGCCTAGATCGGCACCCGCGATGTTCAGCCCCCCGACGACACTGCCGATGGCCTGGACAGTCTCCAGAAGGCCCCAGAACGTGCCCAAAAGACCAAGAAAAACCAGCAATCCGATCATATAGCGGGAAATTTCGCGGCTTTCGTCGAGACGTGCCGCGATTCCGTCCAGTAGGGTGCGCATCGCGATGGTCGACAGGCTGATCTTGTCCGAGCTTTCGCCCAGCATGGTCGCCATCGGCGCCAGGAGCCGGGGCGTCGCCGCGCTGGTGACGACCATATTCTCGCGGCGGAAACTTTCGATCCAGGCAATTTCGCCGCGCAGCATCGTCACCGTCCTGAACGCGTGAATGATACCGATCAAAAGAACGCCCAGAATGACACCGTTTAGAACGGTATTCGCGACGAACGCGGCGCGAAGTTGGGGAAACAGCAGTGCGGCGGTCGCGGCGACGACGCCGAGAAAGAACGCCATGCGCGTAAGATACCGGGAGGGCTGAGTCACGCTCTGGACGTCCATCATACCCTCCGCCGGCGGTAGTTAATTCCAATTGCAGCCATGACAGCCGAGGTCACGATCTTCGGATAATTACGTCGACGCGATTGGCGTCCTCGCCGTCGGCCTTTTTTCCAAGCGCACGCACATCGATACGAGTGCTGCGGATACCTTTCTTCATCAGATAGGTCCGCACCGACAGCGCACGGAAGAGAGAAAGGCGGCGGGCTTGGCTCGGTGAATCGCTCGCCCCACTCGCGTAACCATGCAGCTGGACGCGAATATCCGTGTCGCTGCTCATCCGAGCGACGAGTTTGTCCAGCGCGCCCGTCGCGGAGGACGGTAAATCCGACGAGGTAGAATTGAAACCAATCCGGATTGTTCCATCCGCATCCGTATTGGTCGGCGGTGGGACTGACGCAACCTGCGGCGCCGGCGTCTTGGGGGTGGCTTTCGGCGGCGACGGAACGCTTGGCCGAGGTTTGGCGATGCCCGACACTGTCTTGCGCGGCGGTGGCGGTACGCGAGGTGTGACCGGCGGCGGCGGTACCGCGGCGGGTCTTGGTGGTCTCGCCTTAGGGGCGGCGGGCGTTGCCATCGCCGTTTTGGGTGCGGGGGGTGTGGGATTCGCGACTATCGGAACGGCGGGCCTTGGAGGAACCGGTGCACGCTTTGGCGGCGGCGCCTTCGGCATAGCGCGCGCAGCACTGGTCGCCGCCGGAGGTCTTGGCGTTGGGGGCGCGATTTTTGGCGGCGGCATCGCCTTCGGACGCGCGGTCGCCTTTGGAGCCAGCGCCGCGGAAGAGGGCCGTTTCGGTTGTGGCGGTGGTGCAATGCTGGGTCGGGGCGGAGGCGCACTTAAAGCTGCCCGCTGCGACGGCCGCGGCGGTGCGCCTCGCGAGGCGAAGCTCCGCGGCAGTGAAAGTTGCGATCGTGGCGGTTCCGCCGGTGGCGGAAGCAAGCCACTTTTCGGCGCGGGGGCGACAGGCGCACGGCCCGACCGAAGCATACCCGGCAGGGTCGGTTGCGGCCCAAGCTTGTCCAATACGCCTAAATCGACGATGACACTGGGGCGGCTAGAACCTGGCGGGAATACGTAATATTGCTGCTGAGCGCTAGCCGGTAATACCGCCACCACGAGCGTACAAGCGAAGACGCCAACTCGCCAAGTTAGAATGCCCCGGTGCCGTCCCAAATCCAGACCACACATTTCCAATTCGGAAGCCTATCCGTTTGTGTTTTATCGCGCGAATTGCGCAAATTTTATTACGCCCCGACCATAGCTCAGGGCTGAACGGCAGACAACCGCTAGTCAGGGCGCGCCGCGCCGCGCAGCAGTTTGCGTAGAGGCTGATGAAGCTGCTCGTTTCCGACGCAAATATCGGGTGCGCCCAACTCATAGCGTCGACCGGATATGTCGGACGCCTGACCGCCGGCTTCCCGGACCAGCAAGACCCCTGCAGCGACGTCCCACGGGTTGAGCCCGTTCTCCCAGTATCCGTCGTAACGTCCTGCGGCGACATAGGCGAGATCCAGAGCGGCGGATCCGAACCGTCGCACGCCCGCGCACTCTGCCATGACGCTGCCAAGCTGCCCGAGAAACATCTCGTGCCCCGGACCGTCCTGGATTCCCAGAAAGGGAATTCCAGTCGCGAAAACCGCATCGCGCATCCGTCCGCGGCCGGAGACCCGAAGGCGCCTGTCATTTACGTAGGCTCCAAGGCCGCGTTCGGCCCAGAACAGCTCGTCCTTGACTGGATCGTAGACAATTCCGGCTACGACCTGACCATCCCGCTCCAGTGCGATCGAAATACAAAAATGGGGCAGGCCGTGGAGAAAATTCGTCGTGCCGTCGAGTGGATCGACGATCCAGCGGTGGCGGTCGTCCTTTCCAGCCGTCTCACCGGATTCCTCCATTAACATGCCGAAATCAGGATGTGCGTTGCTCAGAGATTCGCGCAGTATCTTTTCCGCGCGCATATCCGCGCTCGATACGAAATCGGCTGGGCCTTTACGGCTCACCTGCAGCTGTTCGACCTCGCCGAAATCGCGGACCAGCCGGCGGCCGGCTTTGTCCGCGGCCATGGCCATGACGTTAATGATCGCGGATCGCAACGCCATCGGCGGTTACCTTTCGCTTCGCGCTGAATTTTTCCGTTCAGTCCTTGGCTCGGCCGACATAAGTGGCGTCGGCCGTATTCACCTGGACCCGCGTTCCGGCTTCGATATGCGGCGGCACCATGATTTTAACGCCGTTTTCGAGCAGGGCCGGCTTGTATGACGACGAAGCGGTTTGCCCTTTTACGACCGGGTCGGCCTCGGTGATTTCCATGGTCACCGATTCCGGCAGCATGACACCGATAGGCGAACCCTCGAACGATTCAATCTGTACGGTCATGCCGTCCTGCAGGAACTGGGCGGCGTCCGGGCCGATGAAATCGATGTGCAATGTGGTCTGGTCGTATGTCTCGTTGTCCATGAAGGTGAAATCGTCTCCATCCTTGAACAGGAACTGGTATTCCCGCTGGTCGAGGCGCACGCGCTCTACGGTTTCCGACGAACGGAACCGTTCGTTGAGCTTGGTTCCGTCGCGGATGTCCTTCAATTCGACCTGGAGATAGGCACCGCCCTTGCCGGGCTGGGTGTGTTGGATCTTCGTGGCGCGCCATAACCGGTTCTGATGCTCGATCACATTGCCGGGGCGAACGGCATTCCCATTGATTTTCATGGTCTCGATTTTCGGTAATTGAATTGCGGCGGCGTTATAGCGGCTTCGCGGTACTCAGGCAATCGCCGCCATGGCCTCGTTGAATTGCTTCACCGCCGCGGCCGGCCCTTGCGGATGGTCCCAGACACCGGCAACCACGGACAGGAAATCCGCCCCCGCGGAAACAAGTTCCGGGCAGTTTTCGACGGTAATGCCGCCGATTGCGACACAGGGCGGTTCCATCATTTCCTGCCACCAGGACAAAATCTCCGGATTCGCCCTGAATTTCGGCTGTTTCGTACCGGACGGAAAGAAGGCGCCGAACGCAACGTAGTCCGCGCCCCGCTCGGCTGCCCGCATCGCGAGCTCGCGGGACTCGTGACAGGTAACCCCGACGATTCCCTCGGGACCGATCTGCCGGCGGGCTTCATCGTACCCGGCATCCTGTTGACCGACGTGAACGCCGTCGCACCCGGTTTCAACGGCAAGGTCCGGCCGGTCGTTCATGATGAAGGCGACCTCGCGTTCCTGCGCGACCGGCCGCAAGATGTCCGCCGCGGCGCGAATGACGTCGTCATCCATGTCCTTGAGCCGCAACTGGACGCAGGCGACATCGCCGGCGTCGAGCGCTTCGGCAAGCGTATCCTGAAATGCCGCCGGCTCGAACGCCGGCGGTGTGATCAGGTACAGGCGGCAGCGCTCGGACGGGCTCATACCAAGGAGCGTTGATAGTGACCCCTGGAGATCGCGTATGCGGTCCGTCGGGTAGGAGGGACACCGCAGGCGATGTGGCGCATCGTCAAGGCGTTCCGACGCACTCCGACGGGCCGCATACGCGACCGAAACGGCGCCTTCCCAGGGCTTTCGGGCAGCGTCGCGCACGCCTTCCGATGCCCGGCATCGGTGCGGCGCACGCTCCTTGCCGAAAACCCTGGGAAGACGTCTCCATGGGTCACTATCAGCGCTCCTTGGTATCAAGCCTTGCCCTGGTAGATTTGCGCGATCGTACCCAGCAGTTCAAGCGCTTCCGCCTTCGGTCGCTGGAACGAATTGCGGCCGATGATGGAGCCGGACCCGCCGCCATCTCGAATTTCGCGAATTTCGTTGAGTACGCCTTCGGTATCCTTCGCCGCACCGCCGGAGAAGACGACGATCCTACGGCCGTTGAAGGCGGACTGCACGACATGGGCAACGCGTTCCGTCAAGGTGGCGATCGGAATGCCCTCGGCTTCATACACCTTTTGGGCGTCCGCCTGCTCGATATGAGCCGTCGGCGGCTTCACCTTGATGACGTGGGCGCCGAGCAGGGCCGCCAGGTGCGCCGCATAGGCGGTGACGTCGATCGCGGATTCGCCTTCTTTTGAAAGGTTTCCGCCGCGCGGATACGACCACAGCACCACGGCTAGTCCCGCGGATTTCGCTTCGGCCGCGAGCTCCTGGAATTCTTCCATCATCTCGAACTGATCGTCCGCACCGGGATAGATGGTGAAACCGACCGCGGAACAACCAAGCCGCAAAGCGTCGTCAACCGAGCCGTAAACAGCCTGGTCTTTCTCTGTTGCATGACTGTTGGAACTGTTGCACTTCAGGATCATTGGAACCGCGCCGGCGAAGGTATCCGCACCCGCTTCGAGCGGGCCGAGCGGCGCGGCGTAGGCTGACAGGTTGGCGTCGATCGCCAATTGATAGTGATAATGCGGATCGTAGCCAGCCGGGTTCTTGGCAAAACTGCGTGCCGGGCCATGCTCGAATCCCTGGTCGACGGGTAGGATGACGAGCTTGCCGGTGCCGCCGAGTCGGCCATGCATGAGAATCCGTGCAAGGTTTGCTTTCGTTCCCGGGCAGTCGCTTTCGTAGTTGGATAGGATTTTCTTGACGCGCTGCGTGATTCTCATGACGGGTGCTCCTAATTGGATCGTTCAGGAGTCAATACTCGACGCCCGCGGTTTTTTCAATAAAGTACACGCGGTTCGCTGGCGCGCATGACAAATCGATACTGACTCCGCCTTAGTTACGATCGGCTTTACGATGGAAAACGATAACCAATCCAGCAGCAAGGGCCTCCGGGTAGACCGGGAGTACAGCGCCGAGGAAACCGCGGCCGAACATGCGCCGTTTATAAAAATTCTCGGCTACGTATTCCTCGCCCATACGATCGGCTTGCTGAGTTGCATCGCCATCCATCAGCAATACCCGGACATCGAAGGCGTACAGGGTTTGATGCTGAGTTCGGGAATGATATTTGCGATCGGCTTGATACCCACGATTCTCGCTTATTTTATGTTTCGGAGCGTTGTCGCGATGTCGCGCGAAGCAGCCGCGAAGGCGAAAGACGAGGACGAAGAGGGAGAAAGAGATTCCGTGGCTGCCGATATGAACGCCGCTGCAATGAAGCGCGCGAAAAACGGGTTTAAATTGCTCAGTTTTTCGGGAGTCTGCTTCGTGGCCAGCACGCTGATCGGCGTCAGCGGGCTGCTTTCGCTCTAACCGCTCCGCCTCACGAAAGGCTTTGCAGATGTGCGAGGTTCGCCTCGCGCAGTTCCGCCTCGGTCAGACCCAAATCGTAAGCCGGCGAAAGAAGGAACTCCGCGGCGGAGACGCGGATCTCGATGACGCCCGCGAATTTTTCGAGATAGTCGGCCCAGACTTCGGCGAACGCCGCGCGCAAGGCGTCGGACATCTGGTCGTTCTTCAGGTAATGCGCGCTACCGGTTACGCGCACCGCCGTGCGCGCCAGAACATCTATAAAGCAGACTTCAGTACCCGGTCGCTGGTTGATGTTCTTGATCGTGCCGGGCGAACGCAGATTACCGAAAGCAATTGTTTTTTCGTCCAAAATGACGAACATCGCTTTGGGCGATACGGATGGGGTTCCGTCGTCATTTATCGTCGCAACCATTCCGGCGCGGTGTTCACTGATCAGTTTAAGCATTTGATCCGTAAGCATGGCGGCAACTCCAAAAATCGAACTGTTGCTGTTTATTTAGGTCTCTTAACCTAGTCGGAAAGCCAGGAGCGGCAAGCATCTGCAACGTTTTCGCAGTTGACCTCAACCTTCTGCAGATCGAGGGCATCCGGCCTGTTCTCTACAATATGGGCACCGTGTTTACGCGCGATATCGGAAATCGCGGCTTGCTTTGTACCCTTGTACCGGATGTGCTTGAAGCCGTGCCGCAATGCCGCCATGGCGTCACCTGGCGCTTCGCCACAATCGAGAAGGGCGTCATATC
Organism: uncultured Rhodospirillaceae bacterium; assembly: GCA_964386465.1. Classification (GTDB taxonomy): domain Bacteria; phylum Pseudomonadota; class Alphaproteobacteria; order UBA8366. Next base: position 18,461 of record CAYLTU010000006.1, on the reverse strand, counting down.
TTGCCGCCGGAAAATTGCTCGACGCCAGTACAACCAAGGCATCGAACCATCCTGGACCGACGTTCGCGGCGGCATCCGGCGCGCTGATCAGAAGGACCCCGACATCCATCGATTCAGCAGCGGATAGCGCAGCCTCAGCCTGGGCTAGGCTTATGACGGTTACGGCTTTGCCGTATTTCTTCAGCCGAGATTCCCCATCGCCACTGCCGTATCCGACATCCTGTTGGAGAAACCCCATTCGTTGTCGTACCAGGACAGGATACGAACCAAAGTACCGTCGATGACTTGAGTTTGGGTCAAATCGAATGTCGAACTTGCCGGATTGTGGTTGAAATCCGAGGAAACCAAGGGCGCGTCATTCGTTTCGAGGACGCCTTTGAGCGCGCCACCCGCGGCTTGCGAGATCGCACCATTAATCTCGGCGACATCGGTCTCCCTGGAGGAATCGAACTTTAAATCGATCAGCGATACGTTCGGCGTCGGCACCCGGATAGAGGTGCCGTCCAGCTTACCGGCCAACTCCGGCAGAACGATTCCGACGGCCTTTGCAGCGCCCGTCGAGGTCGGAATGAGAGATTGAGAGGCGGACCGCGCCCGGCGCAGATCGGAATGAAGCGTATCGACCGTTGCCTGATCCCCCGTGAAGGCGTGCACGGTCGTCATGAAACCGCGCTCGATGCCGACGGCTTGGTGCAGAACGTGCGCAACCGGGACCAGGCAGTTGGTCGTACAGGACGCATTGGAAACGACCGTATGGTCGGCGGTCAGTTCTTCATGGTTGACGCCGTAGACCACCATCAGATCGGCGCCGCTTGCCGGCGCGGAGACAAGAACCCGCTTGGCGCCCGCTTCCAGGTGCATCGCGGCCTGATCGCGACTGGTGAAGATACCGGTGCATTCCAACGCGATATCGACCCCAAGCTCGCCCCAGGGCAGTTTGGTCGGGTCGCGTTCCGCCGAAACCTTTATCTTGCCGCGGCCGAGGTCCATCCAGTCTTCGCCATTCGTGACGTCGCCGGGGAATGTGCCGTGGACCGAATCGTACTTTACGAGATGGGCATTGGTCGCGACAGGCCCTAGATCGTTGACGCCGACGAACTCGATGTCATCGCGGCCGGATTCCATCGCCGCGCGTAGCACGAGCCGTCCGATCCGTCCAAAACCGTTGATTGCCACTCGAACTGCCATTTAACTCTCTCCTGAATTCTTAGATTTCGTCTACAGGCGTTTTCGTGCCGCATCCGCGACTGCCTGCGCCGTAATTCCGAAATGCTCGTAAAGCACTCCGGCCGGGGCCGAGGCGCCAAACCCCGACATGCCGACAAAGCCGCCTTTGCAGCCTATATACCGCTCCCAACCCTGAGCCACTGCCGCTTCTACGGCGATCCTGACCGTGTCGGCGCCAAGTACGTTATCTCGATAGGCTGCATCCTGAGCGTCGAACAGTTCCTGGCACGGCACGGATACGACGGCCGTTCCGATACCGTCCGCTTGCAAGAGGTCGCGCGCGTCGCACGCAAGGCTCACCTCGGAGCCCGTTGCCAGCAGCGTCACCTGACGATCGCCTTCCGCTTTCGCTAGAACGTATGCGCCGCGTGCGCAGCCATTTTCAGCAGAAGCAGCGGCTCTGAGTGTCGGGACTCCCTGACGGGTCAAAGCGAGGACCGACGGTGTCGCATCCGATTGCAGCGCCAAGGCCCAGCACTCGGCGGTTTCGACCGCGTCCGCGGGTCTGAAGACATTCAGGTTGGGTATCGCCCGCAAACTCGCCAACTGCTCGACCGGCTGATGCGTCGGGCCGTCTTCTCCCAGCCCGATGGAGTCGTGGGTCATCACGTAGATCACCCGTTGTCCCATCAGTGCCGCCAACCGTATGGAGGGCCGGGCGTAGTCGGTGAAGATCAGAAAGGTACCACCGTAAGGAATCAATCCGCCATGGAGGGCGATGCCGTTCATCGCCGCGGCCATACCGTGTTCGCGAACGCCATAGTAGATGTAGCCGCCAGCGTAATTATCTGGGGCGATCACTTCCATGCCCTTTGCCTTGGTCAGATTCGAACCGGTCAAATCCGCCGAACCGCCCGCTAAATTGGGAATGATCCCGGCCAAGGCGTCCAAGGCTTTCTGCGATGCCTGACGAGTCGCGATCTTGGGCTGTTCGGCGACCACGGTATCGATGTAGGCCTGAAAAGCGATCTCCCAGCCTTCTGGCAGCTTTCCAGTGGCGGCGTTCTCGAACGCAGCCTTTTCTTCGGCTGTCAGCGTATCGACCCGCGACTGCCAGGCTCGGCGTGCATTCGCCCCGCGTTCGCCGATCGCCCTCCAAGTATCGATTATTTCATTGGGGATGACGAACGGCGCGTGCGGCCATCCGAGTTGTTCGCGTGTGGCCGCGATTTCTTCGTCGCCCAGTGGCGCGCCATGCGTGCCCGCCGTGCCCTGCTTATTCGGCGAGCCATAGCCGATGACCGTTCGGCACGCGATCAAAGACGGCCGGTCGTTTTTTCGAGCGTCTTCGATAGCACCCGCGATCGCTATCGGATCATGCCCGTCCACTTGGCACGCTTCCCAACCGCAGGCCTCGAAGCGCGCGATTTGGTCATCGCGCACGGAGAGATTCGTCGGTCCATCGATCGAAATTTCATTGTCGTCGAACAGGACGATCAGCTTGCCCAGTTTCAGGTGACCGGCGAGCGAAACCGCTTCGTGGCTGATCCCTTCCATCAGACAACCGTCGCCGGCGAAGACGTAGGTGTAATGGTCGACGACTTCCGCGCCGTGGCGGGCCGCAAGCATCCGTTCGGCCAATGCCATTCCAACCGCCGTAGCGATACCCTGGCCGAGCGGCCCCGTCGTGGTTTCAATACCTTGCGCGTGTCCGAATTCGGGGTGCCCCGCGGTTCGGCTGCCGAGCTGCCGGAAATTTCGAATCTGGTCGATATCCATGTCGGGATATCCGGTCAGATAGAGTAACGCGTAAAGCAGCATCGACCCGTGTCCGTTGGAGAGCACAAACCGGTCCCGGTCAGGCCAGTTTGCGTCGTTGGGATCGAACTTGAGAAAATCCTTGAAGAGCACGACTGCGATATCCGCCATGCCCATCGGCATACCGGGGTGTCCGCTGTTCGCGGCCTGTACCGCATCCATCGAGAGGGCGCGTATCGCATTGGCCATTTCGCTATGTGTGACGGCTGCTGTCGTCGTCGGGTCGGCGCGCGTCATCTTTGGGGCCTTAGCATTGGAAAAAGAACGACCGCGTGAACAATCGCGATCACGCGGCAACATGCCCAGCGACATCGGATGCGTCAACGATGTTTTGCCGGTGCATGAGGTTCTCCTCTGTGAAATTTATAAAGTCGCCGGAATCGCGTATTCCGCGGATAAGCAAGGCGTTGGTTGACGTTCATGAATGTGCCGCTTAAGGTTTCGCGCACCGGGTCGGAATAGGGCTGGGCGTTCGGCTTGCCGCTGGCGGTAATGCATACGGAATTTGATGAACCCAAAACTTAAAAACGCCGAGGAACGCCTTGAAAAAGCATTGGCTCGGATCGATGCCGTCTCGGCGCGGTCCGTAAGCTCAGCGACCGCCGGCGGGCGCATCGTAACGCTCGAGTCAGAGAATGCGGCGCTTCGAGAACAGCACGATGAAATCGCCGGCCGACTGGATCAGGCGATCGCGCGATTGCAACACATTCTAACAACGCGGTAATTCGCGATGTCCGAGCTGAACGTCACCATCAACGACCGAAATTACGCAATCGCTTGCGAAGAAGGGCAAGAGGAGCATATCGGCCGTCTTGCCGGCTATGTGAAGGTCCGCGTTGAAGAGTTGGTCGAATCGGTGGGGCAGATTGGCGATGCGCGTCTGTTGCTTATGGCCAGCCTGCTTGTCTCCGACGAATTATCGGATGCTTATGCCGAGCTTGCGGCCGCGCAAACCGGCGGGGAAGCGACCGCTGAGCCCGTTGTTGTCGAGGCTGAGGGCTTGGCCGAGAAGTTGGATGGCCTCGCCGAACGCGTGGAAGCTATTGCCGCGAGGCTGGAAGCGCCTTAGGTATTACTTGGCGGTTGCTGCACGGTACGTTAGGCCACCATACCCCAGGGGCGATAAGTGCTCTTAGGGAGCTGTCACTGTCGGAGCCCTGGTTTCGGTACACGGCGCCCACCTGTTAAATCAGGTCCTTGAGGGTTTGACCTAGCCGACGGCCGTTGCGGCGCCGCCAACTTCTTTTCTAGTGGATTCCACACATGCCTTCGATCGCGGCGCAAAAGCGGCTCTTGCGGACCGAAGCCGCGAAACGTCGCGAGGCGGCGGCGGCAGACAACGATATCGGCGAGAAGCTCATCGAAACATTCGAACGGACATTCGATCCGCCGAGGGGGACGGCTATTTCCGGCTACTACCCGATAGGGGCTGAGGCAAACATCCTACCGCTTCTGAAAAACTTGAGGGACAAGGGTTACGATGTACTTCTGCCCGTTGTACTGGAACCTAAAAAGCCGCTTCTTTTTCGCCGTTGGTCGCCGTCGAGCGAAATGCGCAGTGGACCCTACGGGATCCTGGAACCGGGCACGGATGCGAAGGCAGATCGGCCCGACCTGATTCTCGCGCCGCTGCTCGCCTTCGACCGGAAAGGGAACCGATTGGGTTATGGTGGGGGATTTTACGATTTGTCGATAGAATCTATTCGCCATCATCAGCCGGTACTCGCCGTTGGGGTCGCATATGCTGCACAGGAAGTTCCAGCGGTTCCGCATGACGCTTCCGATACGCCCCTCGACCATATCCTTACGGAGAACGGCGCAATAGCGCCGGAGAGTGGAATGCAATGAGAGTACTGTTCTGCGGCGACGTCGTTGGCCGGTCCGGCAGGGAGGCTCTGGTCCAGCATGTTCCGATGCTTCGGGAACGGCTCCGGCTCGATTTCGTAATAGCCAACGGCGAAAATGCCGCGCACGGTTTTGGAATGACCGAGAAAACCTGCAAGGAACTGTTCGGTGCGGGAGTCGACGTCATTACCGGTGGCAATCACACTTGGGACAAGCCTGATATCATTCCGCTGATGAACAGCGACGAACGGCTATTGCGGCCTGCAAATTTTCCACCTTCCACGCCGGGTCGGGGCGCGGGGATCTTTACCGATGGGGCCGGGCGAAGAATCAAGGTCATAAATATAATGACGCGACTTTTCATGGAGTTACTGGATGATCCTTTTCCAGAACTCGAACGACAATTACCGCCGGCGGATCCGAAGAAATCGGGGTTTGATGCCGTGATCGTCGATGTTCATGGCGAAGCGACCAGCGAGAAAATGGCGATCGGCCACCTGTCGGATGGACGGGCGACCCTTGTTGTCGGTACCCACACGCATGTTCCGACTGCGGACACCTTTATCTTGAACGAGGGCACGGCTTATCAGACCGATGCTGGGATGTGCGGCGATTACGACTCCGTGATCGGCATGCAAAAGGAATCGTCGATCGGCAACTTCCTGAGAAAACTGCCCCGCGAGCGAATGCAACCGGCGGACGGGGAAGGGACCTTTTGCGGCGTTTTCGTCGAAAGCGACACCGCCACGGGACTTGCAACGCGCGTGTCTCCGGTTCGCTGCGGCGGAAGACTTGCCGAACAGATACCGGAATAAAAATTTACTGCGTGTTTGCTTCTTCGACCGGGTCTTCCGGCGGTTGCGGTGAATTCTTGGCGACCGCTTGCATGAGACCGTCGAGAATTTCGCGCCCGATCGGCCCGCCATCGCCCTTTACGTCGTTGCCGATCATCCCGCGCACGGCATCGACATGGGCGTTCAGGACTTCCATGACGCCTTCGTCGTAATTGTTCACGGATTCGACGAAATTGCACAGGGATGCCGCAATGTTGGTTACGAGCGTATAGCCGAACGTAGAGCCGAGACCGCGTATATCGTGTGCCTGCAGGAAAATTTTCTCGAAAATTATTGACTTGTCACCGGTCTCGGCTTCGGCCTCGCGCACGACTTCGACGAGACCGTCGACTTGATCCTGCGCCCGCTCGATATATTTTTCCGCATGTTGCTGAACCACTTCTTCGGCTTTTTTAAGCATTTGAGTGGACAGCGGACCGCCGCCGCTAACTTTCGTGCGGATCGTATGCGGCGGCGTAATGTACTCAGCCTTGCCGCCCTTCTTATGCTTACGATCCTCATTTCCTTCGGTTTCGGCCATCGCCTACTCTCCCGAAAACATCGAGCAACTTTCTACGTTACTATCAGGTCGCGCGCATTGTGGCGACTCTCGCATTATTTCCCGCACGTTCGTCATATCCCGGATTTTTTACCGATCGTTTCGACAATATACCGATTACTCATCGTCGCCACGCCGTTCCAGTCCCATGAACTCCTTAACCGTTCGCCGGCGGTCCGGCCCGAAATATTCCGACGCACGCACGAACTGCCGCGGGCTTTCGATGACGGTCGAGATTCTGGTGTAAAGGCCTCTGGCCGTTACCGGTTTGGTCAAAAACTCGTTTACGCCGCTGTCGCGCGCTTGAATGACACGTTCCATAGATGAATGGGCGGTGAGCATAATGATCGGCACGAAAGGGTTCGGGCTATCGGGGGCGGTTCTAACCATCCTGGTAAAATCAATACCGTCGAGCGGCTCCATTTCCCAATCCGTGATAACGATATCGGCCGGAAAGTGCCGCAATTCGGCATAGGCCTTGCTGCCTTCCTGCGCCGTTTGAATGTTGCTGATACCGAACGCATACATCATGTCGCGAATAAGCGCGCGCATCGAAGCGTCATCTTCGATGAGTAGGATGTTCAGCTGTTCAAGATCGTATGCCATGCCAGGGTCAACAGGCCTCAAAATAAATTAGTCGAGTACTTAATTGGTCCCAATCAACGAGACACGACCTGCTTTCCGTCTCGGGTGAAGATTACCATTAGTCTGTTTAACCAATAGATAACACCATTGTAATGCGAGTTTGCGCCGCATTATCGCCATATTGGTGGCCTATGCATCCTCAAGCGGCTCTTTCACCGCTGGGCACGTAACCACAACATCTGGTATAACAGACTAGCAGGTATGCATATACTTGCCCAACGGCGTGATCATCAATTGCTATCTCAACGGAGCGAAATGGCCGGCCATTCAAAATTTAAAAACATTATGTACCGAAAAGGCGCTCAGGATAAACGACGGGCAAGCCTATTCGGCAAATTCGGACGTGAAATAACCGTTGCCGCCCGATTGGGGGGAGCCGATCCGGAAATGAACCCGCGCTTGCGGACGGCGATCATCGCGGCGCGCGCGGGAAATATGCCAAAGGACAATATCGATCGTGCGGTCAAGAAGGGCGCGGGCACCGGCGAGGGAGAGGACTTCGAAGAAATTCGCTACGAAGGATATGGTCCGGGCGGTGTTGCGATCATCGTCGAAACCTTGACCGACAACCGCAACAGGACGGCGTCCGAGATACGCGCCGCGTTCAGCAAAAACGGAGGGAACCTTGCCGAAACCGGTGCGGTTTCTTTCATGTTCGACCACATCGGGGAGATTCGTTTTCCACCGGATAAAGCGGACTCGGATACCGTCTTCGAAGCGGCTCTAGAAGCGGGAGCCGACGACGTCGAGTCGACGGAGGATGGTCATGAGGTCGTTTGCGAACCGGGCGCCTTGCATGAAGTCTGCGGGGTTCTTGAGGAAACGCTAGGCGAGCCCGTATCGGCGAAGCTCGTCTGGAAGGCGCAAAACAACATTCCGATCGAAGAGCCGGCGGCGGCGACGCTTCTAAAGCTCCTCGAAGCGCTTGACGACAGCGATGACGTTCAGACCGTATCGGCGAATTACGACATCGCCGATGACGTTCTTGAACGGCTGACAACGTAAGGCCGGCCGGGTGATATGCGGTTAATCGGACTGGATCCGGGACTTCGCAACACGGGGTGGGGTGTCATCGACGTCCACGCCAATCGGCTGACCTATGTGGCGGACGGCACGGTTTCGCCGGATCCGAAGCAGGATCTCGCCGGTCGGCTCCGCGACCTCCACGAAGGACTTGCTCGTGTTTTGGCCGATTTCGACCCGGATGAAGCGGCTGTCGAAGAAACGTTTGTGAACAAAAATCCGGGAACGACGCTGCGTCTTGGTGAGGCCCGCGGCGTCGTCGTTCTCGCCCCGGCGCTCGCCGGACTTCCGGTCGCGGAATATTCGGCCAACCGGATAAAGAAATCGGTCGTCGGCGCTGGGCACGCCGCAAAAGAGCAGGTCCAGATGATGGTCGGCCGCATTTTGCCCGGTTGTGTCTTTTCGAGCGCGGATGCCGCGGATGCGCTGGCCGTGGCGATCTGCCACGCGCATTACGGGGAGACCGCCAGGCGATTGAACAAGGCCGCGGCGGCACAATGATCGCGCGGCTCTCCGGAATTGTGGGCGAGTTGGCGGAAGACTTCGCGGTAATCGACGTCGGCGGTGTCGGCTACCTCGTGTTCTGCTCGTCGCGGACACTCGGGCGAATGCCAGCGGTCGGCGAAGCGATCCGGGTCGAGGTCGAAACCCATGTCCGCGAAGATCATATCCACCTATACGGTTTCATCGATACGGCCGAGCGGGCCTGGTTCCGTTTGTTGACGACAGTGCAAGGTGTTGGCGCGCGCGTCGGGCTCGCAATCCTTTCCGCATTGACGGCCGACGAATTGGTCCAAGCAGTTGCCGCGCAAGACAAGACGGCCGTTGCCCGCGCGAACGGCGTGGGCCCAAAATTGGCGAGCCGTATAGTCACCGAACTGCGCGACAAGGTCGGCGGCATGGCCCTTGGCAGTGCCGGGATCGCGGAAATTACCACAGCAACGCATGCGGATAGCGAAGAGGCGATTTCCGCCCTGGTCAATCTCGGCTATTCAAGGGGCGACGCATTCAACGTAATCGCCAAGGCCGGCAAGCAACTGGGTGAGGGAGCACCCCTCGAATCCCTGATCCGGTTCGGCCTTAAGGAAATGACGCAATGAACGAACCGGCAAGCCGTGTTGTCGCGCCGGATGCCGTCGATGCGGATATCGATGAAGCATCGCTGCGGCCGCAGACCCTCGCCGAGTTCATCGGGCAATCGGGCGTCCGGGAGAACCTGTCGGTCTTCATCCAAGCGGCGAGAAGCCGAAATGAAGCGCTCGACCACACGATTTTTTTCGGACCGCCGGGTCTTGGGAAAACGACTCTCGCGCAGATCGTCTCGCGGGAGCTCGGCGTGAGCTTCCGGGCGACATCCGGCCCCGTGCTGGCGAAGGCGGGCGATCTGGCCGCATTGCTTACGAATTTGCAGCCGCGGGACGTGTTGTTCATCGATGAAATTCACCGGCTGCACCCGGCGGTCGAAGAAATTCTCTATCCGGCGATGGAGGACTTCCAGCTTGATTTAATTATCGGGGAAGGACCTGCGGCGCGATCGATCCGAATCGATTTGCCGCCTTTTACCCTGGTCGGCGCGACGACCCGCACGGGCTTGATCACCACGCCGCTGCGCGAGCGGTTCGGCATTCCGCTCCGGATGAACTTCTACGGCATCGAAGACCTGCAAAGTATCGTGGAACGGGGCGCGCGCGTCTTGAAAATGGACCTTACGCCCGACGGTGCACAAGAGATCGCGCGGCGGAGCCGGGGCACGCCGCGGATCGCTGGACGACTGCTGCGCCGGGTCCGGGACTTTGCGATGGTCGAAAATCAATCGACGGTCGATGCGGCGATCGCCGACAAATCTCTGCTCCGGCTCGAAGTCGATGTCGAGGGTCTCGATGCGATGGACAGGCGCTTTCTGACCTGCATGGCGGAAAATTACGGCGGCGGCCCTGTCGGCGCAGACACGCTGGCGGTTGCGCTGGCCGAGCAGCGCGATGCGATCGAAGAGGTTATCGAACCCTATCTCATTCAGCGCGGTTTCGTGCAGCGTACGCCGCGCGGCCGGATGCTGACGTTGCAGGGCTGGCGGTATCTGGGCCTCGAAGCACCGGCTGGACAGGCAGTTCAACCGGACTTGCTCAATGCGGGTTTGGATGACAAGGACGAAGCGCGCGATGTTTGACGGTCCCGCGATACATGTCTGTCCCGTGCGGGTCTACTACGAAGATACCGATGCGGAAGGCATCGTCTACTATGCCAATTATCTGAAATTCGCCGAGCGCGGCCGAACCGAAATGCTGCGTGAAGCCGGTATCGGGCACCGGGCTCTGTTGGCGGATCACGGCATCGCCTTCGCGGTTCGCAATATGTCCGCCGATTACATTAGGCCGGCCAAACTCGATGACGCGCTAACCGTTCATAGCCGGTTGCTTGCACTGCGCGGCGCCTCGATGTCCGCCGAGCAAATCGTTCGCCGTAATGACGAAGATCTCGTGCGCTTGACGATGCGCCTGGCTTGCATCGACCGTCAGGGCCGTCCCGCCCGGTTACCGTCGACGCTGCGCCAGGCACTCGAAACATACAGGCACGACGTTCAGTAGGAAGTAGTTGAATGGATCAAAGCTTAATAGAAGCCACGAGGCTTGCCGGCTCTATCGAGAACGTAAATCTCTCGGTCTGGGCCCTGTTCATACAGGCGACCATGATCGTCAAAATCGTTCTGGTCGCATTGGTTCTTGCCTCGATCTGGACCTGGGCGATCATATTCGAAAAGGTCTGGCGCCTGCGTCGGTTGGGCCGCGCGGCAACGGCATTCGAAGATGAGTTTTGGTCGGGAGGGACGCTGGACGGACTTTACGAGCAGGTCGGACAACGGCCATCCGACCCGATGACGGCCGTCTTTACCGCAGCGATGCGCGAATGGCGCCGAACGGCGTCGCGTGGTCTCGAGCGGACCCAGACCTCGCATACCAGTCTCCAACAGCGTATCGATCGCGTCATGCAGGTAAGCTTGGGCCGCGAGATGGAGCACCTCGAACGGTATATGACCTTTCTCGCGTCTGTCGGTTCCACGGCGCCGTTTATCGGGCTGTTCGGTACGGTGTACGGTATTATGAACAGCTTCCAATCGATTGCGATCACCAAGCAGACGAGCCTCGCCGTCGTTGCGCCGGGCATCGCCGAAGCGCTGTTCGCGACGGCGCTGGGCCTTGTCGCGGCCATACCTGCGGTGGTCGCCTACAACAAGATTTCAACGGACCTGACGCGGTACGCCGGCCGGCTCGAGGCCTTCGCGCACGAATTCAGCGGTATTCTGTCCCGACAACTCGAGGAGGCCGATTGAGCCATGAGCGTGCAGATGCCGACCGGTGGTTTTCGAGGCAACGGGAAGTACCGCTACGCGAAAATGGCTGAAATCAATGTCACGCCGTTCGTCGACGTCATGCTGGTTTTGCTGATCGTTTTCATGATTACCGCGCCGCTCTTGACCGTGGGTGTTCCCGTCGATCTGCCGAAAACACGTGCGGCGACGATCAACGACACCCAGGAGCCGCTTGTGGTCACGATCGATGCGGCCGGCAAATTATTTCTGCAGGAAACAGAAACGACGTTGGAAAGGCTGATCGCCCGATTGGGCGAAATCGTCAAAGCCAATCCGGATCTGCGGATCTTCATCCGCGGCGACGAAACCCTGCCCTACGGCACCGTGATGGGCGTGATGGGCGAGCTCAGCGCGGCTGGATTTCGCAAGGTTTCGTTGCTCGCGAAATTGCCAGAGACGAAGACAAGCAAGAAATAGTGCGCGTGGATGCAAATAACCGCCTTCATATCCGCAACGTTACATATTGCGGTCTTCGTAATCGCCTGGATTGGCGTGATACCGATGTCGCGTCCGGATATCACGCAGGTACGGGTGATCGACGTAGAAGTCATGACGGAGCTCGAGAAACCGGCGCCGAAATCGAAACCGGTCGCGAAACAGAAGCCGAAGCCGCCGCCGCCACCGCCGCCGCGACGGGAACCGCCGCCAAAGCCGCAGGTCGTGGAAAAACCCGAGGCGGTTCCAACGCCGAAGCCGCCGCCGGATGTTCCCCCCGTTCCGAAACCAAAGCCCAAACCGAAAGCGAAGAAACCGCCGAAAGAGAAACCCAAGAAATTCGTGCAGCGGCCGCGCCCGAAATCGAAACCCAAACCGCCGCCGCCGAAGCACGATTTTTCTTCCGTTTTGAAAACGGTCAAGAAGCTCGAGCGAAAACCACCGCCGCCGAAACCGAAGAAGCGCGCACCGAAAAAGCCAAAGAAGAATGTTTCACCGCTTCAACAAGTCGCCGATGCGCTCAAACGTGCGAAGCCGACGCTTGCCAGCACGGGCAAACTGACGAAAAGCGAACTCAGCGCGATCGAGGGTCAGTTCATCCCCTGCTGGAGCCCACCGGTTGGCGCCCAGGGCGCGGAAGCGATGATTGTATGGATACGCGCTATTTTGAGCCCCGACGGAACCGTCCGCACGGCGGAAATCATGGAAAAAAGCCGGATGAATAGCGATCCTTTTTTCCGGGCGATGGCGGAAAGCGCCAGACGGGCAGTCCGGGACCCAAGATGCCAACCACTGCGCTTGCCATTCGCCAAATACGAGGAATGGCGCGACTTAGTCGTAAGCTTCGACCCCAGGGAGATGTATTGAACATGCCGAGGGTTAATATGTGCCGCACGTGCCTACTTGGGCTGATCTTTTGTTTGACGATATTTGTTTCCGCTTCGAGGGCTGAAATCCGGCTCGACATTCGCAGCGCAAATATCGAGCCGTTGCCGGTTGCCGTTACTGAATTCAACGGCATCACGGGTCCGGAGGCGCGGATCGGCCGGGATATGTCGAACGTCATATCGAACAATCTCGAAAGATCGGGCCTGTTTCGTCCGCTCGACCGGCGCGCCTTCATCCAGGACGCCGCATCCTTGCTGATCCGGCCCCGTTTTTCCGACTGGCGCGTGATCAACGCGCAAGCTTTGATCCAGGGCAATATCAAAGTCCAGCCCGACGGACGATTGCGCGTGGAGTTCCGCCTTTGGGACGTGTTCTCCGAAGCTCAAATGACCGGTCTGGCCTATTTCACCGAACCCGAGAACTGGCGCCGTGTCTCGCACATCATTTCGGATGCGATCTATAAGCGGATTACGGGCGAAGACGGCTATTTCGATACGCGTATCGTCTTCGTTTCCGAGAGCGGTCCGCGCGACAGACGTATCAAGCGGCTGGCGATAATGGACCAGGACGGCGACGGGTTCCGCTTCTTGACCGATGGATCGGCGTTGGTATTGACGCCACGTTTTTCTCCGACAACACAAGAGATTACATACCTTTCTTACTACAATGACTCACCGCGAGTTTATCTGTTCGACATTGAGACGGGCCGCGAAGAAGTTCTCGGGAACTTTAGAGGGATGACCTTCGCACCGCGTTTCACGCCGGACGGGAAATCGATTCTGATGTCGTTCGCGCAGGAAGGAAATTCCGACGTTTACCGCATGGATCTGCAAACTAGAGGCGTTGACCGTCTCACCAAGCATCCCGCCATCGATACGTCGCCCAGCGGTTCGCCGGATGGTGAATTCGTCGCATTCAACTCCGACAGAGGCGGCTCGCCGCAGCTCTACGTTATGGACGGCAATGGCGGCAACGTCCGGCGTATCAGTTTTGGGCGCGGACGATATGGAACGCCGGTATGGTCGCCGCGAGGCGATCTCATCGCCTTTACCAAGCAGGTGGGCGGCAAGTTTCATATCGGCGTCATGCGGCCGGATGGGAGCGGTGAGCGGCTTTTGTCGGAAAGTTTCCTCGACGAAGCGCCGACCTGGGCGCCCAACGGACGCGTTTTGATGTTTTTTCGCGAAACGCCTAGCGATGCACAAGGAAAGGGGGCGACCAGCCGTCTGTATTCGGTGGACCTTACCGGACACAACCTACGAGAGGTCGTCACCAGCGGCGATGCGTCGGATCCGGCGTGGTCGCCACTAAATCCGTAAAGTGATCGATATGCTTAAAGCTTTCGAAAATATAAATCCGTGTAATATTTGTAAGAAGGGGTTGTGTTGGTATGTTTGAGTTGGTCAAATGGTCCCAATTATATTCTTGACTTACCAACTTAATCGCGACAGAAACTCCCAATATTCCGCGCATTAGGTCAGAAATAGAAACTCTCATATTCCGTCCAAGGGGTAAGTACATGCGTATTAAGATCTTGAGTTTATTCGCATCGGCGTTACTGGTAGCCGCATGCGCGACGGAACCTGAAGATTCGGGCAAAGCGAAGGGCACCGGCTCGTCGACACAGACGTCGGCCGCCGCCGCGCCCAAGGCTGCGGCACCGAAGGCAGTTGCACCGAAGAAGAAGAAGAAAAAGATGCCTCCGGGCGCGCCCGCGGGATCCGCTGTCGAATTTTACGTGAAGGTCGGCGACCGTGTGTTTTTCGACTTGGACAAATCGGAGATCACGCAGAAGGCCGCGGCCACGCTCAAGCGGCAGGCTGCCTGGTTGCAGAAGTGGGGCAAACGGACGATCGTCGTCGAAGGACATTGCGACGAGCGCGGGACGCGCGAATACAACCTAGCACTTGGCGAGCGCCGCTCGAACGCGGTTCGCGAGCACTTGATAAGCCTTGGCGTTTCGGCAGCGCGGATCGAGACTATCAGCTATGGCAAAGAGCGTCCGGCCGTTCTTGGATCGAATCAATCCGCCTGGTCGCAAAATCGCCGCGGCGTCACTCTGGTGCGCGGCGGAGCAGGCAGCTAAGCGCAAAACCGGATTACTATCGGCGGCGATTTACCGTCGATAGTTTTCTTTTTTATTCCCGCCTTAATCTTGCCGAAAAGGCGGGGTAGGACGGGCGGTATGAACCCGTTTAACCTGACAAATCAATATAGTCTAATGCCTGCCGAAAGCCGGTTCAGTTCGTTTCGCGTCGTGATGCGGCTTGGCGCGGCGTTTCTGGTTCTGACCGCCTTGCATACGCCATCGTTTGCACAGAGCCGCGGCGAAACCAATAACGCACTCGTACAAGAAATCGAGCGGCTTCGCCGCGATTTATCCGACGTGCAAAGATTTGTCTATCGCGGCGGCGATACCGCTGCGCCGCCTGCTGCCGCGAATGCCGGCCCGGCAGGGGCCCAGTCTGCCCGTTTGCAGCGGCAGCTTCTCGAGATGCAGGGGCAAATGCGGGAATTGACCGGCCATATAGAGCGCCTTCAGCATGACATCCGCACGATGGGCGCAAGGCTTGATAAGCTGGTCGCCGACGTTGATATCAGATTGCAGGCCCTGGAAGGCGGCGCCCCCGTCCAGTCCGTGGATCGCGGTCCCGGGACTCTCCAACACCCAAATATTGCGCAAAGGCACCCAAATATTGCGCAAAGGCACCCAAATATTCCGCAAACATCCCCGCCGTCTGGAACGACGGTGATCTCTTCGGACGGCGTGACCGGAACGGGCGCCGGCCTCGCCCCGGGGCAGAAATCGCTTGGTGAAATCAGCAGGAACGACCTTGCCGCAGTCAGAAGCGGGCAAATCATCCCGCCAAGCGACACGCCGCCGCCTGGAAACTTTGTCAGGCCGATACCCCCCGTGAAGAGGACGCTGGCGCAGGCTGCCCCCGCACCTGGGAGCGTTACTTCCAGCGTCGCGACTGTTTCCAAGCCGCTCAGCACAAGCGAACTGCCGGAAGGGACGGCGCGCCAACAGTACGAGTACGCGTTCGGCAAGCTCAAGGAGCGCAACTACGACGACGCGGAGATCGCGTTTCGCGCTTTCGCCGAACGCCATCCTGACGATCCCCTGGCGGGCAATGCAATGTACTGGATGGGCGAAACATACTATGTGCGTAAGCAGTACTCCGAAGCAGCGCGCATATTTCTCGACGCCTTCCAGCGTTTCCCAAAAGGAAACAAAGCGCCCGACAATTTGTTCAAGCTGGCAAAATCACTTGTCCAGATCGGCGAGACGCAGTCCGCCTGCACAACCTATGCGGAATTGGTTAAGACATTCCCCCAGGCGAACCGCCGCATTATCGGCGGCGCGCGGGCGGATATGACCCGATTGGGCTGCGGCTAATACCAAAGGTCATGGATAGTGACCCCTAGAGATCGCGTAGGCGGTCCGCCGGGTAGGAGGAAGGCCGCGGGCGATGCGGCCCATCGTCAAGGCGTTCCGACGCCCTCCGGCGGGCCGCCTCCGCGACCCGGAGGGCGGCTTTGCAAGGCTTTCGGACGGCGTCGCGCGCGGCTTCCGATGCACCGCATCGCCGCGCCGCACGCTTCTAGCCGAAAACCTTGCAAAACCGTCTATAGGGGTCATTATCCATGACCTTTGGTATTAGAAGCGAAACGCAGGTCTTGCTTGGGCAAATCGACATCCAACGATTGGGAAAACAGAGCGATCGGGAAAGCCGAGTTTAACGGCTTGATGGCGGCGTTGGGTCCATACGAACAAAAACCGCAAATCGCTATCGCGTGTTCCGGCGGCGGGGACAGCATGGCGCTTGCGCTTTTGACCGATATATGGGCAAAGGCGCATGGCGGCGCGGCAACCGCCCTGATCGTCGATCACGGTATTCGCGCGGAATCGGCAACCGAGGCGAAAGCCGTGGCTGAAGAGCTGTCGCGTCATCGCATCAAATCCGAGATTTTGCGCCATACCGGGCCGCGTATTGGGGGCGATATCCAGGCGGCTGCTCGGAATATCCGGTACGAACTTCTAACGGGCTGGTGCGCCGCGAAAGGTTATCTGCACCTGGCCGTCGCCCATCACCTGGAGGATCAAGCCGAGACCGTCCTGTTGCGGCTATCGCGTGGCAGCGGCGTCGATGGGCTCGCGGCGATGGCACCTGTCGTGGAAACGCGCGCTTTGCGCATCATCCGTCCCTTGCTTCAATTGCCGCGAGCGAAACTTGAAACGACGCTGGAACGGCGAAAAGCGCGGCATGTCGACGACCCATCGAATCGGGATAACGCTTTCGCACGCGTCCGGATACGCAAATTGTCGGCGGCGCTCGCCGAGGAAGGGATGACGCCGCGCCGTCTTGCGGCCACGGCGTCGAACATGGCGCGCGCGCGCACCGCCATCGAGGGAGACGTCGCCGCGGTTCTTGCCCGGACCACCGTCCTTTTCCCTCAAGGTTTCGGCCGCGTTTCGACCGATGCACTGCAGCGCGCGCCCGAAGAGATCGCATTGCGGGCCTTGTCCCGCCTGTTGATGTGCGTCGGCGGCAGTGATTACACGCCGCGGATGATACGGGTTGAACGTCTCTATGATTGGATTCGGGATGGCGCGCCTAGCGGCGGCCGAACCTTGTCGGGCTGCCGGGTGTTGCCAAGGGAGGACGGCCTGCTTGTTTGCCGCGAAGCGTCTGCCGCCAGGACATCGGTGCCGGCGCGGGGCGATGTCTTCTGGGACGGCCGCTTTCGGATGCGCTTCACCGCACGTGCCCGCGGTGAGATCCGACGCCTTGGCGGCGAAGGATGGCGGTGTGCTGTAACGATAGCGCCCGAATTGCGCAATTTGCCGATTCCGTCGGTCGTCCGGCCGAGTTTACCGGCGATCTGGGAGAGCGACCGCCTAAGATCGGTTCCGCACCTCGGACTGTTTCGCGAAAAGAGGCTGCCGTTGGTGCGTCATCCTCACCGGGTCGTATTTTCCCCGCGCCGCCCGCTTGCGCCAGCGCGCTTTACATTGCAAAAGGGTGAGTACACACTATCTAAATGATTGCGGATTAGCCTCCGGAAACAGGCGCGAAATCTCTTTCTCTCGACTACGGTATTGAAAGGCCCTGGCGTGAATCTTTTTGGTAAAAATTTGGCTCTTTGGATCATCATCATAATCTTGATGATCGGCCTGTTTAATCTGTTCCAGGGATCGTCGAACAGGAGCGCGCAGGCGCCGATCACCTATTCCGACTTCCTGAGCCAGCTCAACCAGATCAATGACGTCACGATCCAGGGCCGGACCATCACGGGCCACTATCGGGAAGGTGCGGGAACCTTCACGACCTATGCGCCAGATGATCCTGACCTCGTTGAAAAGCTGGCGGCCTCGGGCGTCAAGATCAGCGCGGCGCCTCCGGAAGAGAATATGCCGTCGTTACTCGGCATCCTGATTTCCTGGTTCCCGATGCTTCTGCTGATCGGGGTATGGGTTTTCTTCATGCGGCAAATGCAGTCCGGCGGCGGCAAGGCCATGGGGTTCGGAAAGTCGCGGGCCCGCCTGCTGACGGAAAAAACCGGCCGGGTCACGTTCGAGGATGTTGCCGGTATCGACGAGGCGAAGCAGGAGCTCGAGGAAGTCGTCGATTTCCTAAAGGATCCGCAAAAGTTCCAGCGTTTGGGTGGCAAGATTCCGAAAGGCGTGCTGCTGGTCGGACCGCCTGGCACCGGTAAGACGCTGCTGGCCCGGGCGATCGCCGGTGAAGCGAACGTGCCGTTCTTCACGATATCCGGCTCGGATTTCGTGGAGATGTTCGTCGGCGTCGGCGCCAGCCGGGTTCGCGACATGTTCGAGCAGGGCAAGAAGAACGCCCCGTGCATCATCTTCATCGAT
>CAYLTU010000005.1:0-48757 GCA_964386465.1 uncultured Rhodospirillaceae bacterium | reverse complement strand
GAGGCCGCCAACAACTCGGTGTCCGGCGCCAACATCATTCCGCTGCTGACCCTGGGCATACCGGGCAGTGTGGCCGCGGCGCTACTCGGCGGTGTGTTCCTGATCCATGGAATGAACATCGGTCCGAAGATCTTCGAGACAGAGCGCGATACGATCTACGGCCTGTTTGCATCCGGCCTGCTCTGCATCGCGTGTTATTTCGTGATGGGATATTGGGGCAGCGGCATCATCGGCCGGATCATCGCGAAGGTACCGGTGCGGGTGATCTATCCTTTCATCTTTATCACCTCGATCGTCGCCGTTTATGCGCTGCGCAATACGTTGTTCGACGTAGGCATGATGTTCGCCTTCGGATTCGTCGGCTATTTCTTCAAGAAGTTCGATTACAGCCTGCCGGCCTTTATCATCGCCTTCATTTTGGGGCCGGGCGCGGAACGCGCGCTGCGTCAGGCGCTGCTGTTGTCCCAGGACGGCGTCATGATCTTTTTCGAGCGGCCGATAGCGGTCCTGTTCATCGTCATCGCTATCGCAGTGATCGCCGTCCGCATCTACCAGACGATGCGCGAGGGGAAGGCCTCGCCCGGATAAGCCGCCCCAGTCGAAGCTATGGCAAGGTAACCGCGACACCTTCCCGCACGGAACGGGTCACCGCGTCCGTCCAATCCATGTATTTCACACCGGTCACGAAATCCGTGTGCGTGACCTGCTCGGTGCCGCGGACGGCATTGACGAACTCCTCTTCGACGCGCCAGCCGCCGGCCTTTGAGGGATCGATCGCGACTTCGCTCAATCCATCATCGCCGCGGCCGCCCGAGAAAAGGGTGAACTCGCCGGATTTATCCATGTGCAGATGTAACGTGCCTTCCGTTCCGAATAGGTAGACATCCGCGTTCGACGGCGTATGTCCGGAAACGGTGGAGATGCTGAACCGCATTTGCCCGCCCAGTTCCAGCTTGCCGATGACGTCCAGATGATCGGGGATCGACATCGCCTTGCGGCGGCCGTTCTCGTCCTTGCGATGCGGAACGACGGCCTGCCCGACGGCGTGCACCGTTTTGGCCGGGCCGACCCAGCGCATCATGCATTCGTACCAGATACCCATCGCCATGATGTTGTTGCCGGACAGGTCGCGGTCGTGGCGCCAGTGGACGGGCGAGCCGTAGTTCGGGAAATTGCTGCCTGCGGTCACGCGCGCGTCGAGCGCGATCAGGTCGCCGATTGCGCCAGCGCCGACCATCTCTGCAATCGTGCGGTCGAATTTAAGGGTATGCGGCGCGGTGACGATCTGGGCGATCCGCGTCGGGTTGCGCCGCGACGCCGCGAGCATGTCGCGCGCCTCGCCTGAGTTCAACGCCATGCGCGCTTCGCACAGAACGTGCTTGCCGGCGTCCAGTGCGGCGATGGTCATGGGCGCATGCATGTAGGGCCAGGTGCCGATGCAGACCGCGTCGATGGCCTCGTCGGCGATGACGTCGGTCCAGCTCTCGGCGACGCGGGAGATACCGAACTCGTCGGCGACCTTCTGTCCGGAGCCGACGCTCCTGTTGGCGACCATGTCTATGCTGACATCGGGCTGAGCCTTGAGACCCGGTATGTGACGCGACCGTGTATTGCCGCCCGCGCCGATCAATCCCACGCGCAATGTCTCATTCGCCATGTCTCGGATACTCCTAAATTTCGATTTGTTTTACCGGCCAGAGTTGCCAAGCGAATACTCGCATGCGCCCGCCATGAATTCAAAGGCAGGCTTTGTCACACCGTTTGCGGGAGATGCTAGATCGCGAGGCCCTTTTCCAAAAGCTTCTCGATCAACTCACGTTCGATGATACCGGAACTGTCGCCACCCTTATAGGTAAGGCCACCAGAGCTATAGGTCTTCCCAAACGTTCGGGCCAGGTTCACCGTCTGAC
Organism: uncultured Rhodospirillaceae bacterium; assembly: GCA_964386465.1. Classification (GTDB taxonomy): domain Bacteria; phylum Pseudomonadota; class Alphaproteobacteria; order UBA8366. The sequence goes on along the minus strand of CAYLTU010000005.1, from coordinate 46,847 downwards.
CGAGCCCGGAAAGGAATTCGGTGTCGCTCAGGGATTTGAAGGGATGAAGGAAAGCGGCCCAGACGACGCCGCGCGCCACGGCATAGCGGGCGTCCAGGGTCGTATCGAAATTGGCCTGCATCAGGCGCTCGAAAAGCGCAGCCGAAATGTCTGTTGTTTTCGCAATCCCAATCAAGATGCGCATGCGGTCGGCTCTGGTATCAGTCACGATAAAGACCGGTATGCGCTCGATACGGAACCGCCATTGTCCTTTGGTAGGTTTGCTGATCCCGTCACCGACCGCTTCGATCAATGCGTTCATATGTTCAATCGACATTTTCGATTCAGTTTCTTTTTGATTCGAAAACGCCACTCCGGAAGTCCAAGCGAGCAACGTGAAGACCATGATCGCAAACCGAAGCATCGAATCCCCTCCTATCCATCAATAAGGGGTGCGATAACACAGAAGCCATCCGACGGCTTCGCAACTTTAGGTGATCGGGTCGTGTTGCGCCGGAACGCTACGGTGTATCCGTTGCGAAAACGCGTTCGCGCGGTTGCGACTTGAATTCGACGATGTTACCGCATCCGTCGGGCAGCATCATGATGTGCTGTTCGGCTGGCTTGCCGGCAAATGAAAGCCGCGGCGACAGCGTGAATTCGATATTCCGGCCGGTCAGCCGGCGTTTCATTTCCTGCCAGTTTTCAAGCGGCAGGATGACACCGAAATGACGAAGCGGTGCGGTATCCCCGTCGGAGGCGATGGCGCCCTTCGGTTTGGCCGCTTCGCGCGGCGAGAGGTGCGCCACGATATGATGGCCGAAGAAATTGATATCGAAGCGGCCGCGTGTCTGCCGCCCGACCGAGCAGCCAAGCGTGTCGATGTAGAACGATTTCGCGCGGTCGAGATCGTCGACGGGTATCGAGAGGTGAAAGAGCGGTTCCATGGGCTGGGGCCTCTGTTTCCGAAACCTTATTCCGAAGCCTGCGCGCGGCGCTTGGCCGTTTCAGCGTGATCGACCGACCTGCCGTCGGTACCGATGACGACGCCATAGGCATTCCGCGCTTCCGCCTGCGACACGAACCCGAGGCGGAAATCCTCGAGTACTTTGGCCGGATCGCGTTCGAACGGGCTGCCGTAACCGCCGCCGCCGGGATAGGTGAAGGTGATCGTCGTTTCCTGCCCCATCAGGACCTGTTTGGGTTGCGGGATCGGATCGTCGTCGCCGACCTGTATGGCCCCGTGCATGCCGGTGCCGCCGCCATCCATGCCCGGTGCGGCGATATGAAAACGCCCCCCGGAAAGCGAGGCGACGGCTGGTTTCTTCGCCAGGTTCCGCAGCACGACTTCCTGCGCGATGCCGCCGCGCTGGCGGCCCGGTCCGCCGGAATCGGTGATCAGCTCCTTGCGGTCGCATAACAGGGGCGCCTCGACTTCGAGCAGCTCGACCGATGTGCTGGACACGTTCGCCGGAAAGACCGTCGTGGTTACGCCGTCCTTGTCGTAGCGTGCGCCTTGGCCGCCCTGGCCGTTGAAGCCGCAGACATAGGGCGTCCCGTCGTCGAACTTGCCGCCGAACCGCTCGATCCACAGCGGGAATGTGCCGCTCGGCGCCATGACCTTTTCCGGCACCACATTGGACAGGGCGTCGAAGATGATCTGCACCACATTGAATATCAGCGAACTGCGGAACATGCAGGCGGCCGGGAATTCGGGGTTGAGGATCGACCCTTCCGGCGCACTGACATGGATCGGCAGGCTGGTACCCTTGTTGTTCGGAATATGCGGGTGCAACGCGCATTTGATCGAGAAGACCGTATAGGCCGTCGTCATGTTGAGGACGCTGTTGATCGGCAGGTCGACCTGCGGCGAGGTGCCCGCGTAATCGATGAATATCTCGTCTCCGCGCACTTCGAGCCGCATCTCGATGACCAGCCGGTTGCCGTCCGCGTCTTCGCGCTCCAGTTCCAGTCTGCTCTCGTAGGCGCCGTCGGGGAGTTCCGCGATGGCCTCGCGCATGCTTTTTTCGGTTTGCGCGACGATCGGCGTGGTGAGATCGCTGAGACGTTCGAGTTCGGTTTCCTCCAGCAGCTGGACGATGCGCTCGCCGCCGAAGTGATTTGCCGCCATCTGTGCTCGCAGGTCGCCCAGGATGCGGTCCGGAACCCGGACATTCCGCTCGATCAGGCGGAACAGCAGGTCGTTGGGGACGCCCTTGTCATACAGCTTGCTGACCGGAATGATGATTCCTTCTTCGTACACCTCGCGCGCGTCGGGCGCCGCCATACGGCCGCCGATATCGGTGTGGTGAGCGCAGGTCACGCCGAAACCGACCAGTTTCTCGCCACGAAAGGTCGGCGTGGCGATGAAAATGTCCGGTGTGTGCCCCGAGCCAAGCCACGGATCGTTGGCGATCAGGATGTCGCCTGGTGACAAACTGTCGGCGGGGTACTCCTCCAGAATATCGCGCATGACCCGCTGCATGCAGAACAGCTGTCCCGGCGTGCTCTGGTTTGCTTGGGCTACCAGGTCTCCCTCGGCATCGTAGACCGCGACCGCGTAGTCGTGATTGTCACGCACGACCGTGGAAAAGGCGGTCTTGACCAGGGTCGTGGCCATTTCGTCGGCGATGCTGATCGCTCGCGACCAAAGGACTTGGAAGGTAATGGGATCGAACTGTTTCGCCGCCGCGTTCATCCGTCGTTCTCCTGCTTCGGATCGCCCAATTCTACGAGAATCCAGCCACGCGAATCGACATCGGCGTGTCCGCCGCGCGCGATGACGAGGGTCGAGGATTCCTCCTCGACGATGGCCGGACCCGCGATTCGGGCGCCCGCGGGCAATCGGTCCATCGCATAGACCTTGTGCGGGACCATTTCCTTGAGGTCCGGCGCGAAGGCCATTCGTTCGCCCTTCAGCGCCACCGAGACGTTTTCGCTACTGTCGGCGAAGGGTAATGCGATCGCGTTCGTCTCCTGTTGCGCCGTCGCGGTGACGCGAAGGGTGACGAACTGGACATCCAGATCGCCATAGGACGCGCCAAAGCGCGCGTGATATTCGTCGGCGAACCGCGCGGCGATATCCTCGATGTCGAGATCGTCGGGCATCGCGACCCGCACGGCCGAGCCTTGTCCCAGATAACAGATGTCGGCGATCCGGGCATATGCGATATCCGCGCCTGGCGCCGCCGCTTCGATGACGGCGCGCGCCGAGTCCTCCAACGCTTTGAACTGGTCGCCGAGCTTGTCCGGATTCGTATCTTTCAGGGGCACGATGCTGGTGCGTGAATTTTCGTAGGAGACCGGTGCGACAAGGAAGCCAAGCGCCGAATAAACGCCGGCGCCACGCGGCATGATCAGGCGTTTGACACCGAGCTTGCGCGCGAAGCTATCGGCATGGACGGGGCCCGCGCCGCCGATCGCGACCACCGTCGCGTCGGCCAGGTTGCCGCCCATCTCGGTGACGTACATCCGGATTGCGGCGGCCATGTTCTCGTTCACGACCTCATGGATGCCCCAGGCCGCTTGCAGCAACGAAAATCCCAGCGGCTCGCCAATTTCCTTCTGGATTCCGGCCTCGGTCGGGGTCAGGTCCAACGACATCTCGCCGCCCAGGAAATAGCCCGGATCGAGATAACCGAGCACCAGGTCGGCGTCGGTCACGGTCGGTTTCGCTCCGCCGTGCCCGTAGCAAATCGGACCGGGGTCCGCGCCGGCGCTCAAAGGGCCGACCCGCAGCAGGCCAAGCTCGTCTATACCCGCGATGCTGCCGCCGCCGGCGCCGATTTCGATGATGTCGACGGTGGGGACGCCTACGGGCGTGCCGCTGCCCTTCTTGAAGCGATGTACGCGATCGACTTCGTATTCGGTTGAGATCGGCATGACGCCGTCGCGGATAAGGCAGGACTTCGCCGTCGTCCCACCCATATCGAACATCACGACATCGCTCAAGCCGGCCTGGCGGCCGAGCTGCGCCGCGGCGAGGGCGCCGCCCACGGGACCGGATTCGATCATGCGCACCGGGAATTGCCGTGCCGTTTCGGGTGCGATGATGCCGCCGCCGGACAGCATCATGAACAGGCCGTGCTCGAACCCCTGCGCCGCGAGGCGCTCTTCCAACCGCTTTATGTAGCGGGCCATCAGCGGTTTCACATAGGCGTTGACCGCCGTCGTGCTGGTCCGTTCGAATTCCTTGATCTCCGGCATGACATCCGATGACAGGGATATCGCCAATTCCGGATGGGCCTCCGCCGCGAGGGCCGCAACGGCGCGCTCATGCGTGGGGTTGGCGTAGGCGTGCAGCAGGCACACCGCAACGGACTCGATTCCGGCCGCAGCGAGGTCTTCCAGGACCCCGCGCGCCGCGCCCTCATCCAGAGGATTGCGGACGCGGCCGTCGCTGTAGAGCCGCTCGGGGACTTCGCGGCGGAACGGGCGGTCGACGAGCGGCGTTGGAAAGACCGCGCCGATGTCGTAGATGTCGTAGCGAATCTCGCGGCGCATTTCGAGCGAATCGCGGAACCCTTCCGTTGCGATAATCGCGGTTGCGGCGCCCTTTCGCTCGATTACCGCATTGATGACAAGGGTCGTGCCGTGAATGACGTTCTCTGTTTTCCCGGGATATCCATTGTGGGATTGCTGCAACGCGACGAGGCCGGTTTCGACCGCTTCCGAAGGATCGATTGGTGTCGTTAACGTTTTGTGAACGACGAATTTGCCAGTGTCTTGATTCAGAAGTACGAAATCGGTGAACGTGCCGCCGATATCGCAACCGAGCCGGAAGGGTAAGTCGGAAGTCATTTGGATTTGATCGGGTCCGAGCGTGGAACGAATTGGATGTTGGAGCGGCAAACTGGCACACGCGAGAGACGGCGGCAAATTACCGATCACGTGCGCTTGATCGAAAGGCGATACCCAATGGTGGTGGCTTTGTTGCGGCTTGACTATAATCCGCGGCATCTTAGACGAGGAATCACGTCCTGGTATATCGTCGTATGACCTTGATTCGGATTGCATTTTTCCTGCTGATTGGCGCGTTCGCCGTCAGCTGCGGCGTCGTGCAGCGTTCGCCTGGTCCGGAAGCGCGAGTCGCGGCGAAAACGCTTGCCGAACAGACGGGTTCGCCCAACGTGGAAACCGGATCCCGGTTTCAGCTCTTCGCAAAGGTTTTCGATCAGGTTCGAACGCTTTACGTCGACGAAGTCGATGACGCCAAATTGCTGACCGCGGCCGCCGATGGCATGCGCAAAGCCTTCCCCGAACCGGCCAATGCGGCGGAAGACAAGCTCGTCGTCGCGGCAATAGACGGGATGTTGGGCTCTCTGGACCCCTACAGCGCGTATTTGAACAACCGAAGCTACAACGCGGTGCGCGACCAAACGCGTGGCGAGTTTGGGGGAATCGGCCTGCAAGTCACCAAGGAAGGCGATTCCGTCAAGGTCATTTCCCCGATCGACGGGACCCCGGCGGCGAAAGCCGGAATGCGTGCCGGCGACGTGATCACCCATGCCGATGGACGGTCGCTGATGGGCATGACGTTAAGGGCGTCCGTATTGCTGCTTCGCGGTCCTGCTGGAAGTCAGGTTCTGTTGACCATCCAGCGCGCCGAACTGGAACCCTTCGAAGTCGCCATCGTTCGGGCGCGTATTCACATCAAAGCCGTTCGTTGGTCGGTGGAGAAAAGGATTGGATACGTCCGCATTTCCAGCTTCACCGAAAAGGCGACGCGGGAATTCATCGATGCCGTCCACACGATGCGCACCCAGGCGGGAGACGCGCTCAGCGGGCTGGTGATCGATTTGCGCAACAATCCGGGCGGATTGCTGGAACAGTCCGTGTTGATTTCGGACGAGCTGCTGGAACGCGGCAATATCGTCTCGACGCGCGGCCGCGCCGACCAGCGCTATTTCAATGCGCGCGCGGGGGATATCGCCTCCGGGCTGCCCATCGTCGTGCTGGTCAATGATGGTTCCGCTTCGGCCGCCGAGATATTGGCCGGCGCGCTGAAGGACCATGGCCGGGCTATACTGGTCGGCGGCCGGACTTTCGGTAAAGGGTCGGTGCAGACCATCATCCCGTTCAACAATAACGATGGGCTGAAACTCACGACCGCGCGCTATTACACGCCGTCGGGCAAGTCCGTAGATGGCGGGATCGAGCCCGATATCGCCGTCAAACAAGATCCCGACCGTGAAGGCGACGAGCAGCGCGAACGCGCGAACCTTGAACTGTCTCGTTTGGCGGCGGCGCGCTAGGCACGCTTTTCGGCCGCCGGCAATTCTTTCATTACGGCATTGACCTCGTCAGAGATTGGAATGCCGATTTGTGCGCCCTCTTTAGTGCAGGCGACGGCTGCGGCGGCGCTGGCGCGGCAGGCGGCCTCGGGCGCGCTGAGGCCCGCGTCGAGATTCGCCGCCATATATCCAACGAACGTATCGCCGGCGCCGGTCGTGTCGGTCGGGACGACTTCGAGGGCTGGAATTGCGTAGCCTCCGTCCGCGCCGTGGAGTATCGCCCCCGCGGCGCCCAGGGTCAGGACACAGGTCAAGCCATGGCGTTCGGCGAGACGGCGCGGCAGCGCCTCCGGCGGGTGCGGATCGATTCCGGCTGCGGCGGCGATCGCGGCGCCTTCGATTTCGTTGACGATCAGGAAATCGAGCGCTTCGAGTGCCGCCTCGGGTACCGGTGCAGCGGGTGCGACATTCAGTGCGATACGCGCGCCACCGGCGCGTGCGCGTTCCAACAGCGCCCAGTTTTCCTCGTACGGCACTTCCATCTGCATCAACAGGAGGGTTTCCGGGCCCAGCAAAGAGTCCGGCACTTGCGCCGAGCGGCAGTCCAAGTTCGCGCCACTGGCGACGACGATCGCGTTTTCGCCCGCATGATCGACGCAAATCGTGGCGCAACCGGTTGGTGTCTCGACATCCGAGATGTTGGCTGTATCGACACCCGACTCTCTCATCGTCGCGACCGCCAATTCCGCGAAGCCGTCGCGGCCGACGCAGCCGACCATGGCGGTTCTCGCGCCGGCGCGTGCGGCGGCGGCGGCCTGGTTCGCGCCCTTGCCGCCAGGTGAGGCGAGATAGCTCGGGCACAGTACGGTCTCGCCGGGTGCGGGCTGATGGCCGACCCGGAAAGTGAGGTCGACATTGATCGATCCGAAAACGACGATCATAGGATGCTCCTGCGAAACCGGACCGGCCGTCCCTTGCGCGTGACGGACATGATCCAGGCGGGGACGAGCCCGACCAATGTGACGATGCCCAATGCGGTGAAAGCGTCCTGGAACCCCAATGTGCTGGCCTGGGCGTAGATGACGTCGCCAAGGTAATGCAAGGCGCCGGGTTCCCGCGCGGTCTGCGGCACGCCAGCCTCGGTAAGCAGCCGCACCAGCGCCTCGCGCATTTCCTGGCTGGTGCGGCTCGCGGCGGTCTGCATCGCGGTAAAGGCGTCGCCGTGGAAAGGGATGCGGAATTCCAGAAACACGACGAGCCCGTTCGTGCCGATGATCGCGCCGAGCTGGCGCATAAGATTGACCGCGCCGGATCCCTGGTTGAGCAGTTCCGGCGGCAGCGACCGCAGCGCGGCGGCGTTGGTGACCGGTCTCGTAAAGGCCGTTCCGGCGCGGATGAAGATCGTAAACAACACGATCGTCCAGAACGGCGTGTTCACGTCGGCCGTACCCAGCATCAGGAAGGCGATGCCGAAGAAAACCAGCCCGATATAAATTAGTACATGGGGTGGCCACGCATCGGCCAGGCGGCCGGTCAACGGGTACATGAACAGGAGGGAGAGACCGCCGGGCATCATCATCAGGCCCGCATCGAAGGGGGTGTAGTGCTGAATCTGCTGTACGAAAAGCGGTATCATAAAGGTCGACGACAAAAACGCGCAGCCGGCGAAGAGGGCGATGGCGCTGGCGGCGACGAACTGGACGTTGCGGAACAAGGTTAGATTTATGAAGGGGGCGCTGCCGTAAATCTGGCGGAGCGCGAAACCGATCGTCGCGGCGATGCCGATAATGAACAGGCTGACAATGTCGTTCGACGTCCAGCCGAGCCGTTGTCCGTAACTGAAGCCCAGCAGAAATCCTGTCATCGAAGCACAAAATAGGGCGAAACCGAGGAAATCGAACCGAGGCAATATTTTCGGCATTTCCCGGCTCGGCATGAACAGAAGACCCATCAGCAAGGCGATGCCGGTGCTCGGCAAGGTGAGCAGGAATACGTAGCGCCAATTGAAGTACTCGATGGCGATGCCGCCCATCGTCGGGCCGAAAATCGGCGCCAACACCATCCCCATGCTGAACAGCCCCATCGACGTGCCCTTGCGGGCCGAAGGGAAGACGCTGAACGTCACGGTCATGCCGAGCGGCTGGACGATCCCGGCCGCCCCGCCCTGCATCACGCGGCCGATCATCAGGGTTTCCGGATTTTGCGCCATACCGCTCATCGCGGCGCCCGCGATGAATACCAGCAGCGCCGCTGTATAGGTTGTCCGTTCGCCTAAGGATTCGATCAGCCAGGAACTGATCAGCATCCCAGCCGTGGTTGCCGCGAAATAGCCGGTCGTCAGCAGCTGCGCCTGGTCGCGGCCGATTCCGAACGCGCCCATGATGTCCGGAAAGGCGACGTTGACCGTGGAGCTCGCTAGGATCGCCGTCATGCCGCCAATCATGCAGGTAACGGTCGCCAGCCATTTATAGGCCGGGCCGTAACGTGCGAAGAGGGTCTCAATGCTTTCGGCGCGCACGACGAGGCTCGCTTTGTGGCGTACCGCTGCTTTACGCCGACGATGGCGCGGTCAATCCGGCGGCTTGGACCGGGCGATTATATCCCGCGGGCTAGCTTCGCATATAGCCGGACAGTTGCGGCGACGGCACCGAGGTATCGACATAGGCGAAGGTGCCGTTTTCCTTAGCCTCGGTTGCGGCTTCAACCAGGCCGCTCATCGCCGCGCGGTAGAGCGACGTGGCGAGGCTGATGCGGCTCACGCCGGCAGCCGCAAGGTCGGCTACGGGAAAGGACTTGCCCGGCATCCCGACCATGAAGTTGAACGGTTTCGATATGGCTGCGCAGACGGCCGATACAGATTCGATATCCGGCAAGGCCGGTGCCATGAGTACGTCGGCGCCGGCCGCCTCGTAGGCCTGCAACCGCGCGATCGTGTCCTCCAGGTCGGGATTGCCGCGGATGAAGTTCTCGCTCCGCGCGGTCAATGTGAAGTCGAACCCGACGGCGCGCGCCGCATCGGCGGACGCCGCGATACGCGCGGTCGCGCTGTCGAAGTCGTAGAACCCTAATTCCTTGTCGCCGGAATGGTCTTCGATCGAACAACCGACCAGACCGGCCTTGGCCGCCAACTGTACGGTTTTCGCGGCAGCGCTGGGCTCGTGCCCGAACCCGTTCTCCAGATCCGCGGAAACCGGCAGGTCGCTCGCATCCACGACAGCCCGCGCATGGGTCAACGCCTCTTCCCGCGTCACACATCCATCTCGCCGCCCCAGCGTCCCGGCGAACCCGCCGCTCGACGTCGCCAGCGCATCGAATCCCATGCCAGCCAAGATACGCGCGGAGCCCGCGTCGAAGGCGTTGGCGAGGAGGAAAGGCCCTGGCCCTTCATGCAAGGCGCGGAAACGTTCGGCTTTCTCGGCTTGTGTCGGGCTGTCGTCGGTCATGGGTTTGCTCCTCCTGTCGGCATGTCGAACGTTATGCGAGGGCTGATCGGCCATGTCGAGAGCCAAAACGGTCCGGTGTATGAGGCCATTGCCCTTGCAGGGGTCACCTGTAATGCTGGTTTGGTTGGATGGAAAGACGAGAGGTTGCCATGCTGAGGGAACCCGTTTCGGATGCCAGCACCTGGAAAGCGGCGGAGCTGGGGATGGATCGGTCCTGCGAGTATGTCCTGAGTGACGCGCATCGCGCTGACTGGATTCGGCGCGCGAACAAGTCGAAGCGCAAGGCCGGAAGATTCCGGCAGTTACGAAAGAAGCCTTTCTGCTCCCGGGTTCGAGCTTGGTTTTGGCGTGGGCGAGACGGCGACGACGGGCTACAAGGTCCCGTTCTTCAGCGAAAAGGGCGGACAGGTTTCCTGCCGATACAATCGCGGCTGGATCAACAATGGGCTGACATATAAAAATTCCGATATGCCGGATTCGGAATTGCTCGACTTCATTGACGGCGTGGCGAACGAAACGCAGCTGGAATTCCCATTCCACGCCGGCGACGTTCGGTTCTGCGGCAACTCCACTGTGCTGCATGGCCGTGCGGCGCACGCCGTCGTGCCGGAGGAGGACCGTAAACCGGTGCTTACGCGCATCTGGCTCGACACACCCGATTTCCGTGAATTCTCGGACGAGGCCATCGTGCGCCACGATCCCGCTCTAGGTCTTAGCGGCTCTATTGCTTGAAGACTTGCTCCCGGTTGCCTATTCGCTCGGCGCGGGGTTCATGTTCGCGCTCGGCGCGCATCTGCTCAGTTTCGGATTGCGCTACAGCGATCCGCAGACCGGAACCCTGATCGATATCGGCGCGTCGACCCTGTGCTTCTGGCTGCTGTTGCCGTTCTTTCTCGAATGGCACTATTGGCTGACCGCCGCGACGGCGATATTCGTCGCGGTCGGTTTCTTCCGGCCCTTCATGTCGGCCAGCCTCGGTGCCTGGGGCGTTCGGTACCTGGGCCCGACCCTGACCAGCACGGTAAGCGCGACGACGCCTCTGTTCGGGGCGGCTTTTGGTGTGTTTCTGCTGGGCGAACATCTGACCTTGCCGATCGCGGCGGGAACGGCAGCGATCATCTTCGGCATGGCGATGCTGTCCTATCGCGGCAAGTTGAAGGCGTCCTGGCCGCTTTGGGCATTGCTCTTCCCTTTGGGCGCGGCCATCGTGCGGGCGGGTGCGAACTCCTTCAACAAGGTCGGCCTGGAGATCGTCCCGAGTCCCTTTTTCGCCGGACTCGTGACCTTTACCGTTTCCTTCGTTCTGGCCTTGGGCGTTCAGAGGGCGCGCGGTGTGGCGCTGCCGAGTTTTCGCGCGTCGCCCGGATTGCTTTGGTTCGCCGGCGCGGGCGTCCTTCATGCGATCGCGGTAACTTTGGTCAATTTGGCGCTCCAGATCAGTCAGGTGATCATCGTCCTGCCGCTCATCTCCACCTTCCCGTTGTTTTCGCTCGCACTGAGTTTCTTCGTATTCAAACGGGAGCTGCTAGACGCCAGAACAATCATCGCCGTGCTTCTTGTCGTCCCTGGCGTTTTGCTGATCGCTGTTTCAAGATGACCGGATGACGCCATTACCGTTAGACGAGATCGCGAGTGCGGTTGAAGCAAGGCTGCCGTTCGCCGAGACGCTGTTCGAGACCCTAGCGGTGGAGACGCGCGACGGCGACGGGGTAACGCGCCCGGCCTGGAGCCCGGCGGACGGCCGCGCGGCATCGATGGTCGCGGAGGCTTCGCGGACGTTGGGGTTGGAAATCGAAAGCGACCGCGCCGGCAATATCTACGCGACCCTACCAGGGCAAGACCGGAACGCACCGGCGCTGTTGACCGGCTCCCATCTCGACTCGGTGCCGAAAGGCGGCAATTACGACGGCTACGCCGGTGTCGTGGCCGGATTGACGGCGCTCGCCGCTTATCGCGATTTGGGGATCACGCCGCATTGCGATATCCGGACCGTGGGGCTGCGCGGCGAGGAAAGCGTGTGGTACGGCATCGCCTATATCGGCAGCCGTCTTGCCGTCGGTTCCCTGGACGTGTCCGAGATCGACCGGCTGCGCCGGGCGGATACGAACCGGACCCTGGCAGACCACATGGCCGAAGCCGGCGTCGATGTCGCCGCGTTGCGCGAAGCGCCGGCGCCCTATATCTCGCCGGAAAACACGAAAGCTTTCTTAGAACTTCACATCGAGCAGGGGCCGGTCCTGGTCGACCGGAACATCCCCGTGTCGATCCCGACGGTGATACGCGGCAACGCCCGGTTTCCCTTCGCGCGCTGTTACGGCGAATACGCCCATTCCGCCGCCGTGCCGCGCGAACTGCGCCGCGACGCGGCGCTTGCGGTCGTCGAGCTGGTCGGCGAACTCGACCGGCTGTGGCATGCATATGAAGCGAAGGGCGAACCGGATACCGTGTTCACGGTCGGTCAGCTATACACCGATGCGGCGCAGCACGCGATGACGAAGGTGCCGGGCGAGTGCGCCTTTAGCCTTAATTTCGGCGGAACAACTGAAGCGTTTCTCGACGCGGTCCGAGACAAATCGGTCGCACTGGCCGAGGAGATCGGGCAGCGCCGGAACGTTGACTTCGAGCTGGGCGAATGCGTCGGCTCCAATCCGACGCCGCTCGATCCTGCGCTCCGTAGGCACCTTGGCGTGACGGCCGAAAGGCTGAGCATTGCCATGCACGAGATGGCGACCGTCGGACACGACGCCTCGATCTTCGCCCGCGCCGGTATACCGTCCGCCATGGTCCTGGTCCGCAACCAGCATGGCAGCCACAACGCGGCCGAGGCGATGGAAATGGCGGATTTCGGCCTCGGTACGCAAATACTCGCGGCGACGCTGCTCGACCTTGCCTGACGCAAAGCACTATTCCGGCTTCGGCTACGTCTACGCGATCACCGCTTCGGTCGGACTTGGCGCGGCGGTTGCGTTGTCCCGGGCGGCCTATGACGGCGGCACGGACCCGCTTTCGGTGTCGACCGCGCGGGCGATATTCGGAGCGGTACTCGTCGGCGCGATTTGCCTGGCCACCGGCCGGTCGCTCAGGGTGCCGCGCCGATTATGGTCGCATTTGATCTTTCTCGGGCTCCTGATCGGCTACATGTTCTACGGCAATATCGGCGCCGTGAAATACATCCCGGTCGGGATGGGCGCCCTGCTGTTCTTCGTCTACCCGCCGCTGGTGGCGATCATCGTTTCGGTGCTGGACCAAAAGCGCATCGGCTTCTGGAAGGCGGTCGCCCTGTCGACGTCGTTCTTCGGGCTGGCCCTGATGCTGGGTGTCGATTTCACGGCGCATGATTGGCGCGGCGTCGTGCTCGCGCTGGCGGCCGGAATCGGCTGTGCGATCAACGCGGTCTGGATTGCGCGCGTGATGCGCGGCATGGACATGCTGGTCATGACCTTCTACATGACCGCGATCGGCGGTGTCGGGCTGATATTGGCGACCTTGGGGACCGGCGGCCTGACGATGCCGACGAGCCGGGAAGGCTGGTTCGGGGCGCTCGGCGTCGTAATCCTTCAAGGCTGCTCGATCCCTTTTTTCTACGCTTCGATCCCGCGCATCGGTCCGGAGAAGGCGGCGATGCTGAACAACCTGCAGCCCGTTACCAGTATCGTACTGGCTTACGTCCTGTTCGCGCAGGCGCTGAGCCCGGCACAGATCTTCGGCGGGACGATGGTGCTGGGCGGGATACTATTGATGCAATGGCAGGACCGGCGGGCCTAACCTGGATCGGGCAGGGCGCCGGCGTCCAGACCGCGCGCCTCGAAGGCCGGCATCACGCCGTCTTCCATGTCGATCTGCAGCGCCTGGTTGATACGGTTGAACATGCCCGTCAGGGTGACGCGCATGGTCAGTTCGACGATCTGCGCCTCGCTGAAATGCTTGCGCAAATCTTCGAATATTTGGTCGCGGATGCCCCACGCGCGGTCCGTCACCAGCACGGCGTAGTCACGCACCAGTTTTTCGACGTCCGTCAATCCCGGCGGGTCCGGATCTAGGATATGGTCGATCGTTTCCGGATCGACTCCCTCGTCGACGACCATCGCCGAATGGTGCGCCACGCAATAGGGGCAGGCGTTCGTCTGGCTGACCGCGATAACAGCGATCTCGACCAGTCTTTGCGGCAGGTTGCCGGCGGCCTTGATATCGGTCGCCATGCCGAAGATGTGCTTCAGGCCGGCCGGCGAATGCGCGTAGATGGGGACTTGATTCTCGAAATCGGTGAACATCGCGGTGAAGCGGGCGTAATCGTCCTTCGCTTCCGCCGCGACTTCATCGATGGATAGGGGTTTAACCCGGGGCATTGTCTCCTCCCTCCAGTACTGGTGGCGCTACCGCGTCGGCGGCGGGAAGGCGACCTTCTTCGACGGCGTGGCAGCCGGCGAGGCCGCTTTCGGTCTGTTTCAATACCGGCGCTTCCTGCAAGCACCGCGCTTCGGCAAAGGGGCAGCGGGGGTGGAAGGCGCAACCGCTCGGCGGATTGATGGGATTCGGCACTTCGCCGCCCACGGGCGTCCGTGCGCGACCGGTCATCTCCAAGTCGGGGATGGTGTCGAGCAGCAGCCGCGTATAAGGGTGCTGCGGCTTTGCGAAAAGATCGTGCGCCTTCGCGACTTCGCAGAGCCGCCCCAGATACATGACGCCGATCCGGTCCGATACGTGATAGACGACCGCCAGATTGTGACTGATGAACAGGTAGGTCAGGCCGAGCCGCTGCTGCAAATCCTTCATCAGGTTGAGGATTTGCGACTGAACCGAGACGTCGAGCGCCGATGTCGGTTCGTCGCAGACGAGGAATTCCGGGTTCGACGACAGTGCGCGGGCGATCGAAATGCGCTGCCGCTGACCGCCGGAAAACTCGTGCGGGTATTTGTCGGCGTCGGCCGGCGACAGGCCGACCTGCCGCAGCAGTTCGTCGACTCGGGCGCGGCGCGCGGATTCGTCGGCTTCCAGGCCGAAGGCGCGTAACGGCTCCGCAACGATGTCCGCGACTCGCCATCGCGGGTTCAGGCTGGCGTACGGATCCTGGAAGATCATCTGCATGCGGCGGCGCACCGGCGCAATCTCCGCTCGGCTGTCCAATTTGGACAAATCGACGCCATCGAATTCAATCGTGCCTTTGGTCGCGGCGTAGAGACTGACAACCAGTCGCGCGACCGTCGATTTACCGCAGCCCGACTCGCCGACCAGACTGAAGGTTTCGCCTTTGGCGATTTCGAAATCGATTCCGTCGACGGCTTTCAGGATTTGTTTCGGCAGGCGTTCGAGCATGCGCGCCAGCCAGGGACGCGACACGTCGAAGTAACGGGCCAGATCGCGGACCTGCAACAACGTGTCAGCCATCGACCGTCTCCCGGTCGTACAGCCAGCAGGCGGCGCGGTTCGTGCCGTCCGTTTCCATCAACTCCGGACGCTGCGACCGGCACCGGTCGAAGGCCTTCGGGCAACGTGGATTGAAGGCGCAGCCCATCGGAATCTCGGTTAGCCTTGGCATCGCGCCTTCGATCTGGGTCAATCGCTCGACATCGTGTCCGACCAGGGGGATCGAACCCATCAGCCCTTCCGTGTAAGGATGCCGCGCATCCTTCACGACGTCGCGGACCGCACCGACCTCGACGATGCGGCCGGCATACATGACCGCCACGCGGTCGGCGGTCTCGGCAATCACGCCCATGTCGTGCGTGATCAGCATGACGGCGGTGCCATGCTCGCGGCACAGCCGTTTCAGCAGCGCGATGATCTGCGCCTGAATCGACACGTCGAGCGCGGTCGTGGGCTCGTCGGCGATGATCAGGCGCGGATTGACGCACAGGGCCAACGCGATAACCACGCGCTGCCGCATGCCGCCGGAAAATTCGTGCGGGAAGGAATCGAAGCGGCGTTCCGGCGCGGGAATGCCGACTTCGGATAGGAGATCGATAGCCCGTTGTTTGGCCTCGGCTTCCGAGATGTCGGTATGCGTGACGATGGTTTCGACCAACTGCCGTCCGATCGTGTAAAGCGGGTTGAGACTGGTCAGCGGGTCTTGGAAAATCGCACCGATCTTGGCGCCGCGGATGCGTCGCATGCGCTCGTAGGGCAAATTGTCTATCCGGTCGCCTTCGAGCCGTATCTCGCCGCCGGCGATTCGGCCCGGCGGCTCCAGCAGTCCGATGACGGCGCTGCCGGTCATCGATTTCCCCGCGCCGGATTCACCGACGACACCCAGGACCTCACCTTCGGATATTTCGAGGGAGATGTCGTCGACCGCGACCAGGGTGCCGCGCCGCGTTGGAAATTCGACTCTCAGGTTCCGGATTTCGAGCAGCGGCATTTTAGCGAAGCTTCGGGTTCAGGGCGTCGCGCAGCCAGTCGCCCAGCAGGTTCACGGACAGCACCAGGATGGCCAGGGTCGCGCCGGGGAAAATTGTGATCCACCACTCGCCGGAGAACAGGAAATCGTTGCCGATGCGGATGAGAGTGCCGAGCGACGGTTCGGTTACCGGTACGCCGACGCCGAGGAAGGACAGGGTCGCCTCGGTGATGATCGCGACCGCGAGGTGGATCGTCGCGATGACCAGCACTGGGCCCATCGCGTTGGGCAGGATGTGGCGCAGCATGATCATCATCGGGTGGATGCCGATCAGCCGCGCCGCCTGGACGTATTCCTTGTTCTTCTCGACCATCGTAGAGCCGCGCACCGTGCGCGCGTACTGCACCCAGCCGGAAACGCCGATCGCCAGCACCAGCACCATGACGGCGAGCTGTTCGCGCATGTCGGGTGGCAGGATGCCGCGCATGACACCATCGATCAGCAGCGCGATCAAGATAGCGGGAAAGCTGAGTTGAATCTCGGCGATCCGCATGATGAAGGCATCCAGCTTGCCGCCGACATAGCCGGACAGCAGGCCGAGCCCGACACCCAGCACGAGCGAGAAGGCGACCGAAGCGAATCCGACCCAGATCGAGATGCGCGAGCCGTACAGGATCGCCGACAGCATATCGCGGCCCTGGTCGTCGGTGCCGAGCAGGAAGCGGGAGTCGCCGTCTTCCATCCAGACCGGCGGCGTCTGCGAATCCATCAGATCGATCTTCGCCAGATCGAACGGGTCGTACGGCGCTATCCAGGGCGCAAACACCGCGCCGAGGATCACTGAGGCGGCGACGATTGCGGCGACAACGGTGATGCGCGAACGGGTGAAGCTGAACCATAGATCGCTGTCGAAGAAGCGGTGGCGCGCCTCGTTGAGGCGGTCGAGGGTGTCCGTGCTCATCGGATACCACCCCAAGAGCGGCTATAAGAAACCCCACTTTCGTCACCCTCGGGCTTGACCCGAGGGTCCAGATTCAAACCGCGCGTGGGCTGCAAATTGGATTGTCGGGTCGAAGCCCGACAATGACGGTTCGGGTGCGGGCGAGGCCTCGAAATATTGACGCCAGCCATGGCTTACGTCCCCCGCACGCCGCGTTCGATGCGCAGGCGCGGATCGACGACGTAGTAGAGCATGTCGACGATCAGGTTGATGACGACGAAGAACATCGCGATCATGATCAGGTAGGCCGCCATGATCGGGATATCGACGGTCTGGATCGACTGCAGGAACAGCAGTCCCATGCCGGGCCACTGGAACACCGTTTCCGTAATGATGGCGAAGGCGATGATGGAGCCGAGCTGAAGCCCGGTAATGGTGATGACCGGCACGAGCGTGTTCTTCAGCGCGTGGCCGAAATTGACCGCCCGGTTGCTGAGGCCGCGCGCGCGGGCGAATTTGATGTAGTCGGTGCGCAGGACCTCCAGCATTTCCGCCCGTACCAGGCGCATGATCAGGGTCATCTGGAACAGGCCGAGCGTGATCGCGGGCATGATCAGCGCCTTCAACCCGCTAACCGTCAGCAGGCCCGTTCGCCAGCCGCCCAGATCGATCACATCGCCGCGCCCGAAAGAGGGCAGCACGCCGAGCAGAACGGCAAAGACAAAAATCAAAAGAATGCCAATCAGGAAGGTCGGCAGGGAAACGCCGATCAAGGACAGCGTCATAAATGATTTACTGAGCCAGCCATCGCGGTGCAGGCCGGTATAGACCCCCATCGGCACGCCGACGATCAACGAGAACAGGGCGCTGAGGATGCTGAGTTCCAAGGTCGCAGGCATGCGCGCCCGGATCATCTCGATGACCGGTTTCTTGTGCTGGTAGGAGATGCCGAAATCGAACTGCACCGCGGCGCCGACGAAACGGCCGAATTGTATGTAGAAAGGGTCGTTGAGACCCAGTTCGACCCGCAGCGCTTCCCGCTCCTCCAGCGTAGTCTCGATGCCGACCATCTGGTGCACCGGGTCGCCGACATAGCGGAACACGGAGAAGGCGACCAGCGCCACAAAGAACATGACGACCAGCGATTGGGCCAGCCGGTTGATCGTAAAAGCGAGCATGCGAATGACTTCGGGAGAGCCGGCCGTCGCCTCAAGGGCCCGGCCGGATCTCCCGCGTCAGTCCTATTTCACGTTGACGTAATACAACATGAACTGGTTGTCCGCCCTTTGCGCCAGCGAGATCTTGTCGCTCTTGCCCCAGGCGAGGCCCTGCTGATGCAGGGGGATGTAACCGAACTCGTCGTGCAGCGCCTTGTAGGCCGTCGCGATCATACCGTCTCGCTTGCCGGCCTCGGTCTCCACGAGCACCTTTTCGGTTAGCCCATCGACAGTCTTGTTGCAGTAATTGCCGAGGTTGAATTTTCCACGGCCGCCCTTCTGCTGACAGTTGATCAGGTTGTTGAGGACGTTCCAGCTGTCGAAGCTGCCCGGAGTCCAGCCGAGCAGGAAGAAGCTCGTGTTGTAGGCCGGACCCAGCACCTTCTTGAAGTACAGCGCCTTCGGCTGCGCCAGCAGCTTCACCTTGACGCCGACCTTGGCGAGCATGCTGGAAACCGCGATGCAGATCTGCTCGTCGTTGACGTAGCGGTTGTTCGGGCAGTCCATGCCGATTTCGAACCCGTTCCCGTAACCGGCGTCCGCCAGCAGTGACTTAGACTTGGCCGGATCGTAGGCGTGGCGCGTGAAGTCGCCGGACTTGGAGAACAATTTTGGCGAGATCATCAGTGCCGACGGAGTCGACAGATTGCGCATGACCTTCTTCTTGATCGCCTCGATATCGATCGCGTGATAGAAGGCCGCGCGGACCCGCTTGTCCTTGAACGGGTTCTTGCCCTTGACGCTCGATTCGAGCAATTCGTCGCGTCCCTGATCCATACCGAGGAAGATGGTGCGCAGTTCCGGGCCCATGAGGACCGATGTCCCGGCATTGCCGTTGACCCGTTTGATGTCCTGCACCGGCACCGGATAGGCCATGTCGACCTGGCCCGACAGCAGGGCAGCTACGCGCGTGGCGTCGGAGCCGATCGGGGTCATGATGACTTCGGTCAGATTATGTTTCGGCTTGTCCCACCAGCCAGCGAACGGCTTGAAGACCGTCTTCACGTCGGTCTCGCGCTCGGTGATCATGAAGGGGCCGGTACCGTTGGCGTGGAAGTTGGCGTAATTTTCTGTGCCGGCGGTCACGCTGGCCGGTTTCACCGCCTTGTTCTTCTCCGTCCATTCCTTGTCCATGATGTACCAGGTGGACCATTCGGAATGGAGGATCGGGTTCGGTCCTTCGGTTATGAAATCGACGGTGTGGCTGTCGACCTTGACGACCTTGACCGCAGGCCGGATGCGCGTCTTGAGATCGGAGCCGTCGGCCCGGACGCGGGTGGCGGAAAAGACCACATCGTCGGCGTCGAACGCGTTGCCGTTATGGAACTTCACGCCCTTGCGCAGATAGAAGCGCCAGCGTGTCGGTTCGACGATTTCCCAACGCTCGGCCAGTGACGGCTGGATGTCCAGGTTCGGGCCGCGACGGATCAAGCCTTCATAGACGTTGCCCAGCATGCCCAAGGTGAAGGTTTCGTTCAGCCCGTACGGGTCGAGCCCCTGTGCGTCGCCCTGGAAGGCCCAGCGAAGCGTTTTCGCGTCGGCGGACGCTGCCATCGAGACAGCCGCCGCAACAGCGACCGCAACGGCGGTGAATGTTTTCCGCATGTGTTTTCTCCCTGATTTTCCGGACCGTTTCGCGCGTCGCGCCGGCCCTAATGTTAGAATTGGGAAAGTACGGCGTTCCTAAAATGAGTCAATAACGGATCGCGCCACTCGCGAAAATTCGATTGATTGTGACGGGTGGCTTCGCATTTCGTATTTTGCCGCGATGGAAAGAATTCGGGCCTACACGTTCCTCGTCATCTTGCTGCTGTTCGTCGGTTATTTCGGCGTCTATGGCTTTTACGCCACGCTGGCCGACAGCATCGGCGAAGTCTGGGCGTTGGCCGGCGCCGGAGTAATCGCCGTGGGGACGCTGATAATTGCCGCGGTAGGAATTGCGATGATTCAATCCAAGCCGCCGGGTTTCGATAAGACGATGGAAGACTAGCAAAGGGGCCTGCCTCTTTTCCTGACAGCGCCTTGGCCGTTAGAATTGCTTCAACAATCCAATATTGTTGGAGGAATGTGTCGATGGACGGTTCGACGACGGCTTACAAGCATATCGCGGTTTCGCCGATTGCCGGCTCGATGGGCGCGGAAGTCCGAGGCGTCGATCTGAATGTGCTCGAAGACGATATTTTTGCCGAGCTTTACGACGCGTGGCTTCGCTTCCAGGTCGTCGTGCTGCGCGACCAGGATATCACGCCGGACCAGCAGGTGGCCTTCGCGCTGCGTTTCGGGGATATCCATTTTCACCCCTACATGAAGGGGATGGAGGACCATCCGGAAATACTCGAGATCGTCAAAGAGCCCGGCGATCAGTACACGTTCGGGTCAAGCTGGCATACGGACCAGATGTTCAACCCGCAGCCGGCGAAGGCCACTATGCTGTACGCGAAGGAAACGCCGAGCGCCGGCGGCGACACGATCTACGCCAACATGCACGACGCCTACGACGCGCTGTCCGACGGCATGAAGGATATGCTGGCGGATGTGAAGAGCTGGTGCAGCGGCGATAAATTCAAACAGGGCGGCCGGCCGATGCGCAAAGACCGGTATTCAGGCAATCAGAAGATGCTGTCGAAACTGAAGGATCCCGGCAATTTGCAGACCGAGTCGGCGCACCCGCTGTTCCGCACCCATCCGGAGACGGGACGCAAGGCGCTTTTTATCGGCAACCATGTGAAAAATTTGCACGGGTTCGACGAAGCCGAGGCGGAACCGATCCTGGACTATCTGCGCGTCCATTCGATTCGGCCGGAATTCACCTGCCGGGTCAGTTGGCAGCCCGGTACCCTGACGCTCTGGGACAACCGGTCGGTCCAGCATTTCGCCGTGGCTGATTACGCCGAACGCCGCCGCATGCACCGCATCACCATCGCGGGCGACACGCCGTTTAGGGCGGTATCCGGCACCTTAACCCTGTCCCAATAGGAGACCTATGCGAAATATTCGCATCCGGGTCGTTTCACCCCCCATCCTAACCCTGAAATGCCTGTGATGGACATTTCAGCCCGCAAGGGGGGAAGGGATAAGCGTTTCGTACCAAACAATTAATCTCCTCCCCCTTGATGGGGGAGGACTAAGGTGGGGGTGGAAACGGGGCCTTAAAATCAGCTGGCAGAGGTCTCCAATAAGCGGAATCCGAACCCGTCGCCGCGGCTGCAGATGTGGCCCATGGTCGGTGAGGCGAAATGGGCCGGCGCGATCAAAGTGTCCGTGTCGGCATAGCGCTCGATCAGGGCGCGGCGCGTCTTGGCGGACTGTATCCGGTCCTCGCAGGCGCGGCTCGACCATTCCGGGCGGACAAGCTGCAGCGGATGGTGGATAACGTCGCCGGTCAGCACCGCGTCGGACCCGCCCGACGTCATGTTCAGTACGATATTGCCCGGCGTATGACCCGGCGCCGGTTCCAACGAGATGCCGTGGTCGAGCTCATGGTCGGAGTCGACCAGCACCGCCTGGCCCGCCTCGACGATCGGCAAAACGCTGTCGTCGTAGACGTTCGGTACCGGGCCCTCGCTGCCGTCCTTCATACGCTGTTCCCAGAAATCGTGTTCCTTGCGGGCGAAGACGTATTTCGCGTTGGGAAAGGTCGGGACCCAGCGCCCGTCGACCAGCTTGGTGTTCCAGCCGACATGGTCGACATGCAGATGCGTGCACATCACGATATCGACTTCCTCCGGCCGCACGCCGGCCTTTTCGAGATCGGCCAGATAGGGCGTGTTGAGTTGGTGGAACATCGGCCGGCCGGGCCGGTCCTTGTGGTTGCCGACGCAGGCATCGACCAGGATCGTGTGCTTCGGCGTGCGCAGGATGTAGCTTTGGATGTTGAGGATGATCATCATCGTTTCGGGATCGATATAGCGCGGCATCAGCCAGTCCCGGTTGGCCTCGATGACCTCTTCCTGCGCGTCCGGCAGGAAGCCGAAAACATCGACGAACGGCCCCTCGCTCTCCACGACGCGGCTGATTTCGATATCGCCCAATCGATGCATGGTCGGTTCCCCCCTGACTGATCGGTTCGCCAGTATAGCGGGACCGAATGCGGCGCGGCCATCCCTGCCGGTTGACCGTTGCGGCGAACTCGGCCAAACCTCGTTTCCGAACTGATCCACCCATTAAGGAGCCTGCCCATGTGGGACGATGTCACTCTGGCGCGCGCGCTGCATGTGTTGGGTGTGGTGCTCTGGATCGGCGGCGTAGGCTTCGTGACCACGATTCTGCTGCCAGCCGTCCGGCGGATGAAGGCGCCGGCGGAGCGTTTCGCTTTTTTCGAAGCCGTTGAGGGACGGTTCGCCTGGCAGGCGCGGGGGACGACGCTGCTGGTCGGTCTCTCCGGGTTCTATCTGGTGCACGCCTGGGATCTATGGGACCGCTACACCCAGCTCGAATATTGGTGGATGCATGCGATGGCGGCGATCTGGGTGGTTTTCTCCCTGATGCTCTTCCTGGCGGAGCCGTTATTTCTGCACCGCTGGTTTTTAACCCGGGCGCAAGAGAATCCGGAGGCGACTTTTCGCCTGATCGAACGGATGCACCGGGTTCTGCTGACGCTCAGCCTTATCACCGTACTGGGCGCCGTGGCGGGGAGCCATGGCGGATAGGCGCGCTTTTCAGAGGTTCGTCCCGTGCGGCAAAACGACTGTCACCGTGGTCCCTTGTCCTACATCGCTTTCGATCTTCAAGTGGCCCTCGTGTGCTTTTACGAGCGCTTTTACGATCGATAGGCCAAGACCCGTTCCTTCTTGGGCCAGATGTGCGTCGGTGTCGCTCCTCGAAAACGGCTCGGTGATTCCGTCAATGTCATCGCCCGGTATTCCAATACCCCTATCAATGACCATAATCCGTACCGCATAGGCCGAAGTCTGCGCGGTTATTCGGACGGTACCGTTCCGATTCGAGAATTTTATGGCATTGCTAAGCAGGTTTTGAACGATTTGAACGACCGAGCGGTTGTCCGCGTATAGGTCAGGCACATCGTCTGCTATCTCCGTGGATAGCGCGATCCCCTTGTTATTCGCCAGGACTTCCAGCTTTTTCACGCATTCCGCCAGTAGATCCCTGATGTCAATCGATTCCTTAACGAGAGGCCGCATTCCAGCCTCGATCTGCGAAATATCCAGGACATCATTTACCAACGCCAGCATGTGCGCGCCGCTGTCGTGGATATCCTGCATATAATCTTTATAGTTTTTCGCGCCGAGGGGACCGAAATGTTCTCCCCGCATCAAGTCGCTGAACCCCAGGATGGCGTTTAGCGGTGTCCGGAATTCGTGGCTCATCGTCGCGAGAAATTCCGACTTCACTCGGTTTGACCGTTCCGCCTCGGATAATGCTTCCTTCAGTATCGAAGCGTTTTCTTTCATCTCCAGGTTCATATCTTCCAACGTGCTATTGCGCTCCTCCAGCTCCATATCCCGGTTCTTTATCGCGTCGGCCATACTGTTCAAGGATGCCGCCAATTTTCCGAGCTCATTTTTTCCGGTGATATCCGCTCTGGCGTCGAAGTCGCCGGCGGCGAACCTTTCCGTTTGTTCGTTCAATTCCCGTACGGGGCGAACAACGGTCAGACGCAAATTAATGAACAGAAATACGAAAAATATGGCGAGAAGCGCCAGATAGCCGGAAACGGTGAACAAAACCGTCTTTTCGACCTGTCGGTCGACCGTCTCGAGCGTTACGGACAACTCAAATGTGCCGACAATTTGCTTGCCAACATGTACAGGCGATACAAGCTTCAGTTGCCGCCCCGTCTCGGTGTCTATGATCTCATGGATCGTGGTGTCATCGGTCAGAGACAGCTGGTTTGCCGGGCTTCCGGTTCCGCCGATATGGTCCGGCTTGCTGGAGACAACTGTCCTTAGCTTGCCATCCGACTGCTTGTTGACATCGATCCAAAGCAAGTCGGGATTTAGCCAAAGCGTTTTTTGGAGAACATCCCAGAGACGATCTCGGTTGGAAAAATCGGCAAAATCGCGAACGCCGCTATCGAGCAGCTGAGAAATTGCTACCGTCTTATCTATGTAGGAACCGGTGATCGAATTCTGAATTATCTTTACGGTAAAATAGGCAAAAGGTGGAAACGTTAGGAACGACGCTAATCCGACGCTCAAAACGATCTTTTTCGTCAACGTCCAGCCGGACGTTACTTTGGGTATGAACATCGAATTCAAGACCGCCAACGCACGAACCCTAGAAAAGCCTTCGGCCAAATACGAAGGTCTTGCCTGATTGCGTTTTCCGTCCAAGCATTTTGCGTCGAGATTACTTGATGTAACGTTTTTTGATTGCCATCAGCCTGCCATCCCGCTTCATAGCGCGCAGCGTTTTATCCACCTCGGACATTAGGGCTTCGCTCTGTTTGCCGGCGACAATGCCGTAGAAATTTTGCCGTAACGGCTGACCGATGATCTTGATCGGCAGATTTGTCTTTACGAGAAAATGAACGACCGCGGCATCGATCTTACCGGATACGAGATCTTCGATCCGCCGGTCGTTGTCCGTGTAGGCGTTCACGGTCATACCATTAAGAAGTTCGGATTTGTTTGCCAGTGTTTCGCCCAAAGTCCCCTTCAACACCCCTAGCTTCCCGTTTTTTATATCGGCAATACTGTTTACGGCTTTATTCGTTTTGGCGACCGCTATCACGGTGCTGGCGCTCAAATAGGGTGCGCTGAAGAGAAGTGTTTTTTGCCGCTCGCGCGTAATCGTGACAGCTGAAACAACGACGTCGACCTTATTGTCGTTAAGGGCGCCGAACAGGTTGTCGAAAGGCATTGCCTGGTATTGCGCGGTGACGCCGATTCCGGCAGCAATCGCCTTTGCAATGTCAATGTCAATGCCCGCGGGCTTGCCGTCCTTGCCGTAAAATTCCATCACGCCGTAAGGAATATCGACGCCAACGATCAATCGTCCGCTGTCCCGGATATCTTTC
Organism: uncultured Rhodospirillaceae bacterium; assembly: GCA_964386465.1. Classification (GTDB taxonomy): domain Bacteria; phylum Pseudomonadota; class Alphaproteobacteria; order UBA8366. The sequence goes on along the minus strand of CAYLTU010000005.1, from coordinate 21,722 downwards.
AATGTTCGGCTGCTGTCGGCAAGCGCCCCAGGCGCTAAGAGGTGCAAAAGTATCAATCCGAAAATAGCGGCAGGTTGAAGAACCTGCCGCTTGGTAAGCCAAGCCATAAAAAATTACCTGAATGAAATTTCCCCGACGCGCGACAGAACAAGTAATTGTTAGCACAAGATTGGTGGAAATTCGTTAACCGATTGGATGCCGGGTCACCTTCGTTGGATTCTCACCTCGCCGCCTATTGCGGTTGTGATTTTTGGGAAGTTAAGCGTCCTGAACTTCTCGATTAGGGCATTGGGCGATAACGTATCCTATCTCCGTGCCCGGACTTAAAATCGACGAACGAGGAAACCCAGAATGTCCGCACCCGCCGACAATCCCTACACGAGGGGCATGGCGTCTTTTGTTTCCGGCGTTTCGCTCGAAGCCGTTCCGGACGAGGTCCGCGAGCGCTTGAAACTGCTCATTCTCGATTCACTGGGCTGTGCGCTCTATGGCGCCGATTTGGAATGGACCCGGATCCTGATCGACACCTTGAGCGCGGTCGATGAGACGCGGAATGTCGGACTTTGGGGCACGCAGCATCGCCTTTCGGCGCTCAACGCGGCGCTGGTCAACGGGACCATGGTGCAGGGATTCGAACTCGACGATGTCCACCGACAGGGCGTATTGCATGTCGGGGCCGTCACTCTGCCGGCGCTTATCGCCATCGCGGAAACACGGCCGGGAATGACCGGCGCGGAGTTTCTGACCGCTGCGGTCGCGGGCTATGAAATCGGCCCCCGGGTCGGCATGTGCATGGGCCAGGAACATATCGCGCAGGGCTGGCATTCGGGCGCCACGGTCGGCGTATTTTCCGCGGCCGCCGGGGCGGCGCGCGCGCTGGGCCTGTCGACCGATCAAACGGTTCATGCGCTCGGCATCGCAGGCACCCAGTCGGCGGGCCTGATGGCCGCGCAATTCGGCGCCATGGTCAAGCGCATGCATGCCGGCCGTTCGTCGCAAAGCGGTCTCTACGGCGCGCTGCTGGCGGAAGGCGGCTTTACAGGCATTCATCACGTCTTCGAGGCCGAGTATGGCGGGTTCTGCTCGACCTTCTCGCGCTCGCAGGACCGCTTCGACCGTGAACAGTTGACCGCCGGACTGGGGTCCACTTTCGAGATCATGCGCATCGCGCTGAAATTCTATTCCTGCGTCGGGTCCAACCAGACGACTCTCGATGCGGTCCGCTTGATCCGCGAACGGTGTCCTTTCGAAATAGATGAGTTGGATCGCATCGTCGTTCACGCCTCGGAGGTCACGTTCCACCATACCTATTGGCTATACGAACCGGCGGGCATGACCTCGGCACAACTCAATCTTCCCTTTTGCGTCGCGACGCTGCTGCTGGAAGGCGAAGTATTCGTCGACCAATTCGATGACGCCGCGATCGGCGATCCGGACCGCATCGCGCTCTCGCGCAAGGTCGAAGTGGTCGAGGATTCGGAAATTACCGCCTTGGGATCGAAATTCCGTCATAAGGTAAGGGTTGAAGTGTTCCTGAAAGATGGCGGCCGGTTCGAGGAAACGGTCGAGTCTGCGCGCGGCAGCGAACACCGCTTCGCCAGCCCGTCGGACGTTATCGGCAAGTTCGAAACGCTGGCTTGCAAGGCGCTGCCGGATAGGCAAGTTGGGCAACTCCGGGACGCCATTCTCGGCCTCGAGGATCTCGATCGGGCAGCTGAGATCGGTCGCCTGCTCTGTCCGTCGGTGCCGCGGCAAAACTGATCGGACTGGACGACGAACATATCGACGCCGCGGTGTCGTTCGCGTCTGGGGTCAAGGCCAATTTCGGAACATCGATTTAGATGTCTATACCGAAAATCGGCGGAGTCGCCGCCCGGAGATCCGATACCGGTTTTCTTGGAAGGCAAGCTCGACTACACTCGCAGTGATAACTGAAATCGATCACAAAATTTCAGGCAACATTCGGGGGGAATTATGAAAACCATGAGATATGTCAGCGGCCTCGTTCTGGGCGGCGCCTTGATGCTGGGAGCGGCGGCAACGGACGCGACCGCCCAAACCGCGGGCAAGCTTTGGCAGCTGACCAGCGGCACCTTGACGCTGGAAAAGACGTTCCTCGTCGCCAATCACGCCAGCCGGGGCAAGATGATTACGGTTCCGGTCGCGATGTATGTCATCGAGCATCCCAGAGGGCTGGTCGTCTACGATACGGGCATGGCCGACGATGTGTCGGACGGCGGTTGCGATGCCTATTGGGGCAAAGGGCTGTGTTCGGCCTTTCCGCCCAAGCAGCGCCGCGACGAGGTCATCGACCAACAACTCAAGAAGCTCGGCTACTCGACCGACCAGGTGAAATACGTCGTCTATTCGCATTTCCACCTCGACCATGCCGGCAATATCGAGCTGTTCCCGAAGGCCCGCCACGTCGTTCAGAAAGCAGAAATCCGCCATGCCTGGTGGCCGGAAAAATGGTACGCGGGCGCGTTCATCCTGAAGGACTACGACGAAACGCGGAAATTCAATTTCCTGGAATTGACCGGCGACTACGATCTGTTCGACGATGGCGCGATCACGATCCTGTCGACCCGTGGCCATACGCCGGGGCATCAGTCGCTCAAGGTGCGGTTGGCCAAGACCGGCACCCTGGTCCTGACGGGCGATGCCGTCTACACGCCGGAGAACGCTGCGGGCGTCCCGCCGGGGCTCACCGTGTCTCTCGAAGATTCGATGAATTCGATCGAGCGGTTGAAAAATGTCCGCGACAGCTCTGGAGGCGAACTCTGGTACAGCCACAATATGGACCAGTACAACAGCCACAAGCACGATAAGCCGTACGAATAAGTTCGACCGGCTATCGTTGACGTATAGGATCGCCGCGGCCCTTTACGGGGTCGCGGCGAATTCTTAGCTATGGATGCATTGGACAACGTTGTTCGATTGCGTGACGTTCATAAATCCTATGGACGCAACCAGGTTCTGCGCGGCATCGAGTTCGAGGTATCGAAGGGCGAGATCGTCGGCCTTCTGGGACCGAACGGCAGCGGAAAGACGACGACGCTGCGGATCGTTTCCGGCTTCCTGGCGCCCGATCGGGGCGATGTCGAGATTTGCGGCATCGCCATGGGTCCGAACGCACGCGCGGCGCGCCGCCGCGTCGGTTACATTCCGGAGCGCCCGCCGCTTTACGATCCGTTGTCGGTAAGGCAGTACCTGTCGTTCATCGCGGCGGCCAAAGCTATCCCAAAAAACGAACGCCCGCGCGCCATGGACGTCGTAGTCGAAACCTACAATCTTGGCGAAGTCCGCGATAAGCCGGTGGGGCGTTTGTCCAAGGGGTTTCGGCAGCGTGTGGGGCTGGCGCAAGCGACACTCGGCGACCCGGAACTTCTTTTGCTTGATGAAGCCACCAACGGCCTCGATCCGCTGCAAATCGTGGACGCTCGAGAGATGATCCGCCGCGGCAGTTCCGGTCGCGCCGCCATCTTCTCAAGCCACATCATGCAGGAGATAGCGACATTATGCAGTCGCGTCGTGGTCATTCACGATGGGCAGGTGCTCAACGTCGACCGGACCGAAGACGAAGGTTCGGCGCAGATGTTGGATATCGAGCTCGAGGGTCCCACGCCGGAGCAGGCGTCGCGCGCGTTCCAGGGTCTCGAGGGTGTCGCTTCGGTGGAAATACTGAAATCGCACGACCAGGCGGCACGCTTGCGCCTTAGTGCCGAACCGGGACGCGACATCCGCGCAGAGGTGGCGCAACTGGCGACGGACACCGGTCGGCTAAGACATCTGGCGCTCTGTCAAGAATCCTTGGAGGACCGTTTCATCGATAGCATCGCCGCCGCGCGGGCGGCACATAGCGCGGGCGATCGAACGTCATGAACGGCTTCACCGCTGTCTATATCAAGGAAATCAGACAGTATTTCGCCACGCCGATCCCCTACGTCCTGCTGGCCGTGTTTTGGGCGCTCATGGGTTACTATTTCAGCTTCAACGTGTTCTTCGTCAACGTCGCGCAGATGGTCAACGCGTTTCACAACATGAGCATCATGCTGCTGTTGATCGTGCCGCTCGTCACGATGCGGATCTTCGCCGAGGAGAACCGCTCCCATACCATCGAGTTGTTGATGACCCTGCCGCTCGATGAGGCGGGGATTGTTTTCGGCAAATATCTGGCCAGCCTTACGCTGCTGTTTTTCATGCTGCTGGGCACGGCGACGGCGCTGGTGCCGCTGACGGCGTTCGGACAGCCCGATCTCGGCCCGGTGCTGGGCGGTTATATCGGAATCGCACTGCTCGGCGCGACGTTCCTCGCCGTCGGTATATTGATTTCCTCCCTCTGCGAGAACCAACTCGTCGCCGCCTTGCTGACCTGGGCGACGCTGCTGCTGTTCTGGTACGTCGATTACGTCTCCAACTTCGCGCCGAATTTGGAGACCGCGAAGTTGATCCGGCACCTGTCGTTCTCGATTCACTATATCGATCTGATCCGCGGCATCCTGCCGCTCGCGACGGTCGTCTATTTCATCACCGTCATCGTCTTTGCGACAACGCTTACCGTACAAATCCTCAAGGCGCGGCGGACATGATCGGTTCTGAATCGAAGCTTCGCCGCCGCTTCGCGATCTGGCTGCCCGTCATGGCGATTTTTTCGGCCATGCTCGCGGTCAATTTGTGGGTCTACGCCAAGCCGGCCCGTGTCGATCTCACCACAGGCGACGTTTTTTCCATTTCCCCGGCGACACGCCTCGTCATCGAGACACTGAAGGAGCCGGTGCGGATCACCTATTTCTTCGACATCCGCAACAAATCGTTCACCGATGCAATGGCCCTGCTCGAACAGTATGCCGCGCTCTCCCCCCTCATCACGGTCGAGGGCTTCGATCCGACGTTACAGCCGGCGGAAGCCGCGCGGCATCAGGTGAGGTTCGTCGGCACCGCGATCTTCGAGGCTGGCGGCCGCCGTATCGCCGTATCGGGTTTGACTGAAGTCGAGTTCACGAATGGCCTCATCCGCGCCTCCAGACAGGCCGCGCAGCTGCTTTGTTTCACCACCGGGCACAACGAGAGCGATCCCTTCAGTCTGCAGAGCCACGATCATTTCGAAGGCAGCATGGGGGCCGGGCACAGCCATTCGACCGGCGGCCGCCCGCTTCTGATTCACGAACGTCACGGTATGGGCATGGCTCGGAACGCTCTGGAAGAGCTGGGTTACAAGCTTAAAGCCGTTCAACTCGTCAAAGGGCCCGGTCAACTGGGCGGCTGTTCCATCGTCGTCCTGGCATCGCCACAGCAGGCGTTCATTGCCCCGGAAACCTTGCAGTTGGTCGACTATATGAACAATGGCGGACGGGCGCTGTTATTGCTGGACCCCCATATTTCAAATGGACTGGCACCGGTTCTCGACCTCTTCGGTATCGTCAATGACGGCTATCCTGTGGTCGATCCGACCAGCCATTACTGGACCGACCCCGGTACGCCGGCCGTCAGCAGCTATGCGCGCCATAAGATAACCCGCAATCTGGCGCTGACCTTTTTTCCGGGTGCCGCCTCGTTGCGCCCCCGCGCCAAAGGGATACCCGACGATGTCCGCGTGCGTCCGCTGGTGGAGACCAGCCGGGATGCACGTGTCGACGCGCCGGACAGTGCGGTCGGGACATCCCGGGCGCGACGGAGGCACCCGATCGTACTCGAGGCGATAAAAAAGCTTGGCGAAGGGCGCGAGGCGCACGCGATCATTTTCGCCGACGGCGATTTCGCGACCAACTCGTTCTTTCATCTGCTGGGCAACGGGCAGCTCTTCCTCAATGCGGTCAGCTTGCTCGCGGAGCAGGAATCCCTGATCGATATTCAGCCGCGCAATTACGCGATGCCGAAAATCACGCTCACAAACGGCCAGATGGTCTTCACCTTTGCCTTCAGCGCCATATTACTGCCGGTGCTGATGTTGCTGACGGGCTTTGTGGTCTGGCGGCGCAAGCGGTAGAAGCCGACCATGGACGGGAATGTCAGACTATGGGCTTGGGCGGGATTGTTCGTTGCCGGTGTGCTGGCCAGCATTTACTTCGTGATCGGAAACGCCGGTGACAGCGACGGGGAACATGCGCAGGACGCGCCGGTATCGTTTCTGGTACCGATGGCTATCGATGATTTCGCCGCGGTCGAGATCGTCGTGAAGGGCCGCGCACAACGGTTCGAACGGAATGCAGACGGTGCGTGGTACAAGCATTCTCATCGCCATGAAACCGCTTCGACGAATGATGTCCACCGCCATGACGCTGCGGCGGATGTCGCGTCGCGCATCTTGGAAACGCTGACGACATTCAGCCGCACGCGCGTGGAGCGAACGATTGCCAAACTGCCGCTGGAATACAACGTTTATGGAACGGCGAATCCGGAAATGGTCGTCGTCGTTTTCGAAATTGCGAATGTACAACCGTTCTTGTCGCTGCATATCGGCCATAAAACGCCCGATGGGTTCGCGCGCTATGTCGCGGTGGTCCAGCGAGGCGCCGTGGTGACGATTCCCGATTATCAGGTCTCGCTTCTGATGGATCTGGCAGCTTCGTTTCCCGATCTGCAGTGAGGGATCCACAATACCGTAAAAAATAATGTGAATTAGGCGCTTATAAAGGGGTTTCATGCGTCACCGGTGCCTGAGCGGTGTAACGCGCTTCACCGTCATCGCGGTCGGTTCACTTGACAATCGGCTCGGTGTAGGATGCCGTCTCTGCTGCACCGCATTTGCCACCCATACCGAGGAAGCGCTATGAAAGACTTGCCGAATTCGCCGGAAAGCCGCGATATTGCGACGGTCCTGCACGCTTATACCAACCTGAAAAAGCACCTCGAAACCGGTCCGATGGTCATCCGCGAGGGCAAGGGCATCTGGGTCTATGACGAAAGCGGCAAAGCCTATATCGAAGGGCTGGCGGGTCTTTGGTGCACGTCGCTCGGGTTCGGCGAAGAGCGGTTGGTCGAGGCGGCGGCAAAGCAGATGCGCGAATTGCCCTTTTACCACGTCTTCGCGTCGAAGACGCACCATCCGGCGATCGACCTGGCGGAGCGCTTGATCGCGCTGGCGCCTGTACCGATGTCGAAGGCGTTTTTCGCGAATTCCGGTTCGGAAGCGAACGATTCCGTGGTCAAGCTCGTCTGGTACTACAACAACGCGCTGGGCCGGCCCGAGAAGAAGAAGATCATCAGCCGGCTGAAGGGGTATCACGGCGTGACGGTCGCCGCCGCCAGTATGACCGGACTGCCTGCGAACCACATGGATTTCGACCTTCCGATCGCCAATGTCATCCACGCCGATTGCCCGCACCATTACCGCTATGGCGCGACCGGTGAGTCGGAAGAGGACTTCGCGACGCGGCTGGCGGAGAGCCTGGAAAAACAGATCCAGGACGAAGGTCCGGAAACCGTGGCCGCCTTCATCGCGGAACCCGTCATGGGCGCAGGCGGGGTGCTCGTGCCGCCGAAAACCTATTTCGACAAGATTCAGAGAGTCTTGAAAAAGCACGACATCCTGTTCGTCGTGGACGAGGTGATTTGCGGTTTCGGGCGTACCGGCAACATGTTCGGCTCGGAAACGTTCAACCTGCAGCCGGACATCATGACGATGGCGAAAGCGCTGTCGTCCGCCTATTTGCCGATTTCGGCGGTATTGATCAAAGAGAAGATCTTTGACGCGATCAGCACGAACAGCGACAGGATCGGAACGTTTGGGCACGGCTTCACCTATTCAGGGCACCCGGTTCCCGCCGCAGTCGCGGTCGAGACGTTGAAGATCTACGAGGAACGCAACATCGTCGGACATGTCCAGAACGTTATGCGACGCTTCCAAAGCAGGCTGCATGCCTGCGGTGCGCATCCGCTTGCCGGCGAGACGCGAGGTGTCGGGCTGGTTGGCGCGGTGGAACTCGTGCGGGACAAGGATACCAAGGAACCGTTCGATCCCGTGCACGGCGTCGGCGCGTATGTTGCGGCCCAGGCACAGGAGAACGGGTTGATTGTCCGGGCGCTGGGTGATTCCGTCGCATTTTCGCCACCGCTGATCATTACCGAAGCGGAAATCGATGAAATGTTCGACCGGTTCGAGAAGGCCTTGGAAGCGGGGGAGACGATGGCCGCCGGATTGGACTAGGTTAAGAACATCGCAGTTTATGAGTCCATGACTTAGACCGGCGATAACGATGCGCTATTTAGATCAAGGGGCGGTCCCACTGCGGCAATTTGGCGGTGGTACCGAGCCGTATTTGAACTAGTCTTGAGGCTAGCGGAGCAGACTGTTAAAAATTAACCAATATGTCGACGTGAGGGTAGCAGAGTGGATTACCAAGATTTCTTTTCAGACAATCTGTCCGAATTGAGAAACTCAGGCGATTACCGTGTCTTCGCCGACCTGGAACGGGAAGCTGGCGCCTATCCGAAAGCGGTGTATCGGGAAGGCGGCCAGCAGGCGCCCGTGACGGTCTGGTGCTCGAACGACTATCTGGGGCAAGGCCAGAATCCCGACGTTATAGCGGCGATGCACGAGGCGTTGGACAATTGTGGCGCCGGGGCCGGCGGAACCCGCAATATTTCGGGTACGAACCACTATCACGTCCTTCTGGAGAAGGAACTCGCCGACCTGCATCGGCGCGAAGCGGCGCTGCTGTTCACATCGGGCTATGTCGCGAACATGACCGCGCTGTCGACCTTGGGCATGCGCTTGCCGGGCTGCCTGCTCTATTCGGATGCGTGGAACCACAATTCGATGATCGAGGGAATCCGTCACAGCCGCGCCGAGAAACGGGTTTTCAAACATAACGACCCCGCCGATCTCGACCGCCTGATGCGGGCGGACGATCCGGACGCACCGAAGATCGTGGTGTTCGAGTCGGTCTATTCGATGGACGGCGATATCGCGCCGATCGGCGAAATCCTCGACGTCTGCGAGAAGTACAATGCGCTGAGCTATCTCGACGAAGTGCACGCCGTTGGGATGTACGGGCCAACCGGCGCAGGTGTGGCGGAGCGCGATGGCGTAATGGATCGTGTTTCAGTCATGCAGGGAACCCTGGCCAAGGGATTCGGCGTCGTCGGCGGTTATATCGCGGCGACCGGCGCGTTGATCGACTTCGTTCGGAGTTTCGGCAACGGTTTCATCTTCACCACATCCATGCCGCCCTCCGTGGCGGCCGGCGCGCTCGCCAGCGTTCGTTACGTGCGCGGCGCGCAGCATCTGCGCGACCGGCACCAAGAGCGGGCGGCCGCATTGAAGGTCAAGCTTGAGACCGCCGGCATCCCGGTAATGCCGTCGGTCAGCCACATCGTGCCCGTGCACGTCGGCGATCCCCGGCTGTGCAAGCAGGCGAGCGATGCGCTTATGGACCGGTTCAGCATTTATGTGCAACCGATCAACTATCCAACTGTCGCTCGCGGTACGGAGCGGTTGCGCATAACCCCGACGCCGCTGCACACCGATGCGATGATGGACGACCTGGTTGCCGCGCTGATCGATATTTGGGGCGATCTTGCGTTGAAATGGGCCGCGTGAGACTGATTTAGTTACCCGATCACGCAATTGGGTGATGAATTCTACGTCGGATGCGCCATATAATGCCGCATCGTAGCCGCATGAGATTTAGGCATGTACCGGGACAATACTCTCATACCGACGGAAGCCATTCGCCTCGCCGCGCTGGGCAGTCTTGTGGAAAGCGACAAGCAGTACGCGGACCTGGCGAGCGAAATTCGGTATTTCGTCGCCCGCATCGCCGGCCCATCGCTCGATCTGTTGGGGGCGTCGCTGGAACTGCTGCACTATGAGGGACTTGCTGAGACAGCCGATGGCGCCGCCGTGGAAGACGGCGCGACGATGAGGATCACGCCGGAGGGAAGCGAAGCGTTCCTGACGCTCATGACCTCGAACGTGCGGGCGCCGGTCAACGAAGTCAGCAAGTTGGTCATCGCGCTTAAGATGCGGTTCCTTCACCTGCTGTCGGAAGACGATCGCCGAGAGCAGGCCGATATGCTGGCGGAGATGTGCGAAACCGAACTGGCGCGGCTGAACGAGCTTCGGGGCGGTTATGGTCAGGAACCGCTCGCGCAATGGCTCGATCTGGAGATCGCGCAATTGCAGGAAAGGCTCGACTGGTTCGATACGCTCGCGCCAGCGCGCTGAATACCCTTCAGAACACGTGTTGCCCGCCGGTGACGAAGATCTCCGTGCCGGTGACGTAGCCGAAATCATCCGTACACAGGCGGTAGACGCAGCCAGCGACTTCCTCCGGCGTGCCCATGCGGTGCATCGGAATTCGGTTGATCAGGGGTTCGTATTCCGCGCCGATCATCTCGGTTTCGATTTCGCCGGGCGCTACCGCGTTCACGCGAACGCCAAGCTGCGCGAACTCGACCGCCATCTCCCGGGTTAGAGCGGAGAGCGCGGCCTTTGAAGTCGAATAGGCGGAACCGGCGAAGGGATGGATCGCGTGTCCGGCGATCGACGTGATATTGACTACGCAGGCGCCGTTGCTCTTCGCGCCTCGGCCGAGGGCGCCGGCGAACCCGCGCGCCAGGAGGAGCGGAGCGAACAGGTTCAGTTCGAAGACCTCCCGCCACCGCTCAATATCGCCATTCAGACAGCCGAGCCGTTCCTTGTAGGGCGTCTTCGGCGATACCGCGGCATTGTTGACCAGCGCGTGCAGCGAGTCGTCGCCGAGAAAATCGTTCGCTTCGGCGATGAAGCTTTCGACCGCGTCGTCGTCGGCCAGATCGGTCGGAAAATGATAGGCCCAGTTGGGGTCCCGTTTGCAGTGCTCCGGGATATCGTCCCGGCTGCAGCTGATGATGCGCCACCCCTCGTCTGAAAACCGCTGAACCGTTGCGTGCCCGATACCGCGGCTCGCGCCGGTAAGTACAACCGTTTTTCGCGCCTCGGCCATCCTACTCTCCTCGTTAAAACGTTTGTTGGGCGTGGGGGGCGAACTCCTCATAACCCTCCGGATCTTGATGGATCAGGACCTCCGCGCCTTCAAAGGCCTGATTGATCTCGTACTCCACCTGGTCGGAGATCATGTGCGCCGCCATCAGCGTGATGTCGGGGTCGAGTTCGAGATGCAGTTGGATGAACACATCGGACCCCGATCGTCGCGTGCGCAGGTCGTGCAGGCTGCAGACGTCCTTATGCTGGTATGCAATCTCTCGGATGCGTTCCCGGTCCGCTTCCGGCAATTCCCTGTCCATCAGCATGTCCAGGGCTTCCTGCAGGATCCGCCATGCGCCGAACAGGAGATATAAGGCGATAGCCGCTCCGACCAGTGGATCGATATAGCTTGTGTCGAGATAGTACGTTGCGGCGAGCGCCATCAAAACCGCCAGATTGATCAGAAGATCGCCCTTGTAATGGAGCGCATCGGCACTGATAGCGAACGAATTCGTTCGTTTGACGACATAGTGCTGAAACGCTACCAACCCAAATGTCAGAATGATCGATCCGGCGATTATCGCGATGCCGATATCGGTTGCCGCCAGCTTCTGTGGCTGAAACAAGCGCGTTACGGCGTGAAAGAGGACGATAATCGCCGAACCGGTCACGAAGGCGGATTGCGCCATGGCGGCGAGCGCTTCGGCCTTGCCGTGACCGAAACGGTGTTCCCGGTCTGCCGGCGTTAGGGCGTGGCGCACGGCAATCAAAGTGGTGATCGATGCGAGCCCGTCGAGCAGCGAGTCGACCAGTGTGGAGAGCATCGCCACGGAGCCAGTCAGCGACCAGGCGACGAGTTTCGCGATCACCAGAATCGCTGCAACCGAAACCGAAGCGTATGTCGCCGTGCGCACGAGACGCGCTGTATTCGGCTCCCGTTCGCTCGCGATCTGCGGGTCGTCGGCCGCGGTCATGGGAAGAGCCGCTCCGTTTGCCAGCCATCCACGGTTCGGTCGTAGACAGTCCGCTCGTGCAGCCGGAACTTACCATCGTCCCAGAATTCGAATCGGTCGGGCATGACGCAGTATCCGGACCAGAAGGCCGGCCGTGAGATCTTCGCAACGCCGAATTTCGCCGCATGCAACGCGACCTGCTTCTCTAGATCATGTTTGCTCTTCATCGCAACTGACTGGCGGCTCGCCCAAGCGCCGATCTGGCTGCCGCGGTCTCGGGACGCGAAATAGGCGTCGGCCTGCGCGTCGTCGACGATGGACGCTTTGCCCTCGATTCGAACCTGCCGTTTCAGCGATTTCCAGTGAAACAGCAAGGATACCTGAGGATTTTCGGCAATATCGTTGCCTTTGCGGCTTTCCAAATTGGTGTAGAAGACAAATCCGCTCGTATCGTACTCTTTTAAAAGCACCATTCGCGACGAAGGACGGCCTTTCGCGTCGACGGTCGCGACCGACATGGCCGACGGCACGTCGATCTCTTTCTCAATCGCCTCGTCATACCATCGCTGAAATAGCGAAAACGGCTTATCCAGGTTTGTATTTGCCATCATTAATAAATATATAGGTCGAAGTGGGTAACACCAGCGGTGTCGCGGGACCCTTCCGAAGGGCGCGCAGCGTCTAATCTAATGTTGGCGCAAGTGATTAGAAAGTATCCATTCCCGCGTGTGCGCCTGTTTGAGGCGTGTGACCTAACGACGTTTTGCGAGGTGTCATGATGAATAAGGTTTTTACGATCTTGGCCGCCGCCCTTTTGTTGGCCGCATGCGCCACGGGGCAAGGGCCGAAACAGACCGGTGGCACGCTTATCGGTGCCGGGCTTGGCGCACTTGCCGGTTCGCAGATCGGTTCCGGGAGGGGCCAGCTTGCCGCCGTTGCGATCGGCGCGTTGGCCGGTGCGTATGTCGGCGGTGAAGTGGGGAAGTCACTTGATCGCGCCGACAAGATCGCGATGAAGCGCTCGACCCAAAACGCGCTTGAGTCCGGTCCGTCCGGGCAAGCCGTCGCGTGGCGGAATCCGGATAGCGGAAACTCGGGAACGATCACGCCGCGCCCGGCTGTGCAAAGAGATGGTGGCCAGTATTGCCGCGAATATCAGCAGACAATCACGGTCGACGGGCGTTCCGAACAGGCTTACGGGACCGCGTGTCGGCAGCCCGATGGTAGCTGGAAAATTATAAAATAGCGTTGCCGGCGCTTGACGGTCGGCTGAAAAGGCGATGAAGAACCCATACGAAGTTTTGGGCCTGGCGCAGTCCGCGTCGCAGGACGAGATCAAGGCAGCATATCGCAATCTCGCCAAGGAACTGCACCCGGACGTGAATCCCGGCGACACGATCGTGGAGCAGCGCTTCAAGGAAGTGACGGCTGCATACGATATGCTGTCAGACGAGACGAAGCGCGCGCAGTTCGACCGCGGTGAAATTAACGCCGACGGCTCGCCCCGCATGGATGGGATGTTCCACCGAAACTTCAACGCTGGCTCCAGTGCGGGCGGTGCGGATTTTGAAGACCTCGTCGCCGACTTGTTCGGCCGCCGCCGGCCGCGTCAGACCAAGGGCCAGAGCGTTACCTACTCGATCCGGGTACCCTTTCTGGATGCTGCGCGCGGCGGCGTCCAGCGCGTCCGGCTGCATGACGACACGACCTTGGATGTCAACATTCCAGCGGGGACCAACGACGGCGATAGTTTGCGCCTTAAAGGCCGCGGGATGCCCGGTTCGGGCGGGGGGCCGAATGGCGACGCGTTCGTAGAGGTGCAGGTTGACTCGCATCCTCATTTCGAACGCGATGGTCTCGATATCCGCATCGATGTGCCGATTACGCTGGGCGAAGCCGTGCTTGGCGCCAAGGTGAACATTCCAACAATCCACGGTACCGTGGCCGTCAAGGTTCCTGCCGGATCGAGCAGCGGTAAAGTGTTGCGCCTCAAGGGACGGGGGCTGTCAAAGGGCGGTAAGAAGGGCGATGAGTTCGCTCGGCTGCTGATACATTTGCCGGAAAAAACGGATGCTAAGCTAAAGGAATTTGTCAGATCCTGGACGAAACAGGGCGATTACGATCCACGCAAGAAGGCAGGGCTGGAATAGCCCGAAACGAATAAATTTCTAATGCAATCGCCGGGAGAATCGGCGAGCTTGTTTTGGACGATGATACCGAGTGTTGGTAGGATGACGCCCGGTTGGAATGCGTAGGAAGGGGAGGGCATGTCCGAGGCGACGTCAATTATGGCCGGCAAGCGGGGGCTTATTATGGGCGTCGCCAATGACCGGTCGCTTGCCTGGGGAATCGCGAAAGCCGTCGCCGGTCATGGTGCCGAGCTCGCCTTCACTTTTCAAGGCGAGGCGCTGGAAAAGCGGGTCCGGCCGCTCGCGGAGTCGCTGGGCTCTTCGCACGTCATGTCTTGCGATGTAACCGACGATGCCAGCGTCGACGCGGTATTCGGCACTTTGGCGGAGTCGTGGGGAACGTTGGACTTTGTCGTTCATGCGATCGCGTTCTCCGACAAGGACGAACTAAAAGGAAAATACGTCAATACCTCGCGTGAGAACTTCAACCGGACGCTGGACATTTCCTGTTATTCGCTGACCGCCATCGCACAAAGGGCGGTTCCCTTGATGCGCGACGGCGGAAGTCTCGTGACGCTGACCTATTACGGCGCCGAGAGGGTCATGCCGCATTACAACGTCATGGGCGTGGCCAAGGCGGCGCTGGAAGCGAGTGTCCGTTATCTGGCCGTGGATCTGGGCGATCGAAACATCCGCGTCAACGCGATATCCGCCGGCCCGGTCAAGACACTCGCCGCATCCGGCATCGGCGATTTTCGCTATATCCTGAAGTGGAACGAATTGAACTCGCCGTTGCGCCGGAATGTCAGCATCGATGAAGTGGGCGGTGCGGGGATGTATCTGCTCAGCGATCTGAGTGCCGGGGTCACCGGCGAAATACATCACGTTGATTGTGGCTACAACACGGTCGGCATGGTCGCTGTCGATGCGGCGGAGGAGGTCTCCGAGCTCCTGGCGGGAATCAAGGCGAAGTCCTAAGGGCAGGACCGGACCATGTCGTCGAACAGTTTTGGCCAGCTATTCCGCGTCACCACATGGGGTGAAAGCCATGGTCCGGCGATCGGTTGCGTGATTGATGGCGTCCCGCCGCGCCTGCCGATCGAAGAGGCGGATATTCAGAAATATCTCGACCGCCGACGGCCGGGCCAATCCCGGTTCACCACGCAACGGCAAGAGCCGGATTCGGTGCGAATTCTTTCCGGCACATTCGAAGGCGCCACGACCGGCACGCCGTTGAGCCTGATCATCGAGAATGTGGATCAACGTTCGAAAGACTACAGCGAAATTAAGGAAAAGTTCCGGCCCGGTCACGCGGACTATACTTATTGGCGAAAATATGGCATCCGCGACTATCGCGGCGGCGGCCGGTCCTCGGCGCGGGAAACGGCGATGCGAGTCGCGGCGGGCGCCGTCGCGCGCAAAGTCTTGGGCGACGGCATCGTGATCCGCGGTGCCCTGGTTCAGATCGGCGACCAATCAATCGACCGGTCGGCCTGGGATTGGGATGAGGTCGACCGCAATCCGTTCTGGTGTCCCGACGCGGCCATGGCCAAGCGCTGGGAGCAACAACTCGATAAGGTGCGCAAGTCCGGTTCGTCGACCGGAGCGGTTATCGAAGTCACCGTCACCGGCGTGCCCGCGGGATGGGGCGCACCGATCTACGGCAAACTGGATGCCGATATCGCGGCGGCGCTGATGAGCGTCAATGCCGTCAAAGGTGTCGAGATCGGCGCCGGATTCGCGGCGGCGGCGCTGTCCGGTGAAGATAATGTCGACGAAATGCGGATCGACAACGGTGGCGCGGTGCGCTTCCTGTCCAACGCCGCCGGCGGCGTTCTGGGCGGGATATCGACGGGACAGGATCTCGTCGCCCGCTTCGCGGTAAAGCCGACGAGCTCCATCCTGGCGCCGCGCCGGACGGTTACGATCGACGGCGAGGAAACGAAGATTTCCACCAAGGGCCGCCACGACCCCTGTGTCGGAATCCGCGCGGTGCCTGTCGGCGAGGCGATGCTCGCCTGTGTGCTGGCCGACCATCAGATGCGGCATCGTGCGCAATGCGGCGAATAGGCCGCTTCTTTCTCTATCTTTTTGCGTCCGTCGGCGCCCTGTTCACGCTGCTGGTCGCGTCTGCGATCGTGATCGCGGTTTCCGTCGGCGACCGGCAACCGGATTTGCCGGAGCGGATAGTTTTGCGGCTGAATCTCGATCGCGGCGTTTCCGACGGCCGGTCCGACGACCCGTGGCGCAAGCTGCGCGGCGACAAGACGGTGTATTTGTACGATATCGTTGCCACCTTGACGGCTGCGGAGACGGACGAGCGGGTGGTTGGCTTGGCGATTCGCCTGGGCGCCTCTCGCATCAGCCTGGCGCATGCGCAAGAGCTTCGAGAATCGATCGCGGCATTCCGGGCTCGCGGCAAGTTCGTGATGGCGTTCGCGCAGACCTTCGGCAGCCTCGGGAACGCGACGACCGAGTATTATCTGGCATCGTCCGCGGAGGAGATCTGGATACAACCCTCAGGGCAGTTGGCGTTGCTCGGGATCGGTCTGGAAACCCCGTTCCTGAAGGACGCGCTCGACAAGGTCGGCGTTACGCCGGAATTCGAGCAACGGCATGAGTACAAGTCGGCAATCGAGCTGCTTACCCGCAACACGATGAGCGAGCCGGCGCGTGAGTCGTTATTGCGGGTGGTCGGATCGTGGATGGACCAGATTGTCACTGGGATAGCCGCGGATCGTGAAATCACATCCGAAACCGTACGGAATTTGGTCGATCGGTCACCGCTCCTGGCGAAAGAAGCAAGAGACGCGAAACTGGTCGACCGGTTTGGCTATTGGGACGGTTTTACGCAGGCGGTGAAAGCGCGTGCCGGTGAGGATTCCGTCGGGTTGGAGATTGCCAACTTCGGCGCCAAAATTGAGGCACCGGAGATGGATGGGACGTCTGTCGCGCTCATTTACGGCGTCGGGCCGATTCAGTCCGGCAATGCTGAGAATAGCCCCTTCGATTCAGAAAGCTTCGCTGCCGGCAGCGTCGCCAAAGCAATTGACGCGGCGGCAGACGACCCGTCGATCGAAGCGATTATCCTGCGCATCGACAGCCCCGGTGGTTCCTACATCGGCTCCGATACGGTGCGCCGCGCGGTTCTTCGGGCCAAAGAGAAAGGCAAGCCGGTTATCGCGACGATGGGAAAATACGGCGCGTCGGGAGGCTATTTCGTAGCCATGGGGGCCGACAAAGTCGTTGCGCTGCCCGGGACGATGACCGGGTCGATCGGTGTGTTCGGGGGTAAACTCGCGACGGCTGATCTGTGGTCCAAACTCGGAATCAATTGGAGCCGTGTCGGTGTCGGCGCCCATGCCGGCATGTGGAGCCAGATATTCCCCTTCTCACAGACCGCGGCGGCGCGTCATCGTGCGGTTATCGATTTCGTCTATGAAGATTTTGCGAGCAAGGCTGCTTCAGACCGAGCTTTGCCGGAGGGCCGGATCGACGCCGTCGCCCGGGGAAGGATTTGGAGTGGCAAGGAAGCGCAGCGGGTCGGGCTCGTCGATAAATTGGGCGGATATGCCGTCGCCATTGGCCTCGTACGTGAAGCGCTGGAACTGAAAGCGGATGCACCGCTCAACATAGTCGTTTTGCCGGAACCGAAATCACCGCTCGAGCGTGTGCGGGACGTGCTTTCCGACGGCGTGCCGTTCACGCAGGTGGTTGCGGGACTGTTTTCCGAACCACGGTCGGATTCGCTCGGCGCGATCTTGCGGAATCTGGAGCCGGTAATCGGCGATACGAGCGTTCTCCGCCCTCCGGCCGGGTTGTTGCAGTTGCCACCGTTTCGTTTGGCGCCGTAGACGCGCTTACGTCACCCCGTTTCGGTGGGCCGCGATCAGGAATTCCTTGTTGCCTTTTGCGCCGGTTATCGGGCTTTCGGTAATCCCATCGACCCTCCAGTCCTGTTGCGTGGCCAACCAGGCTCTGGCCGTATCGCAGGCTTCCGCGTGACGTGCCGGGTCGCGGACGATACCGCCTTTGCCGACTGCTTCCCGGCTCAACTGAAATTGCGGCTTGATCAGCGCAACCAGAATGCAGCGCGGTGCGGCGAGGGATAGGGGCGTCGCAAGTACTTTTTCAAGGCCGATGAAGCTGGCGTCGCAGACGATCAGGTCGGGCGGTGCCGGCAGATCGTCGGCAGAGAGGTTTCGGGCGTTCCGGCCCTCCAAAACGAGAACACGCGGGTCCTCGCGCAGTTTCCAGGCCAGCTGGCCTCGACCCACATCGACAGCCGCGACACTCACCGCACCGCGATCCAGCAGGACTTCCGTAAAGCCGCCCGTGGAGGCGCCGACATCAAGGCAGGTCATGCCTGCCGGGTCGATTTTGAAATGATCGAGCGCGTGGACGAGTTTGAGTGCGCCGCGTGAGACCCAGGGGTGTTCCGGTCCGCGCACCTCGAGGGGCGCGTCGATTGGCAGTGTTTCGCCGGCTTTATCGACGCGGCGTTCGCCGGAAAATATCTGGCCGGCCATGATAGCCGCCTGCGCTCGGGTGCGGCTGTCAGCAAGGCCGCGTTCGACCAGCAAAAGGTCGGCGCGCAGTTTGCGCGGCCGTTTACCGGTCACGCGCAAAGTGCCGTGGCAAACCTAATGTCTTAGGCGCGCGCCGGCTCTTCGATCGTCTCGTGTCCCAGCGCCGTGAGCGCTTTGGCGACGATCTGTGGTGCGTTGAGGCCCGCTTCTTCGTTTTGATTGTACTGGCTCTCGTGGTGGATGAAGAAATCCGGCAGGCACATCTGGCGCACCTTGAGGCCAGAATCGAGCAGTCCTTCGTTGGCAAGGAATTGCAGTACGAAACTGCCGAATCCACCCACAGCACCTTCTTCGATCGTGATCAGGACCTCGTGCTCGGTTGCTAGGCGCCGAATCAATTCCTCGTCGAGGGGTTTCGCGAAGCGCGCATCCGCGACAGTCGTCGACAGGCCGCGCGCCGCGAGATCGTCCGCGGCTTTAAGCGATTCGGTCAGGCGCGTGCCGAACGACAGGATTGCCACGGTCGTGCCTTCGCGCACGACTCGGCCCTTGCCGATTTCCAGGGGAACCCCGCATTCGGGCATCTCGACTCCGACACCCTCGCCGCGCGGATAGCGGAAGGCGGAAGGTCGGTCGTCGATCTGCGCCGCCGTCGCGACCATATGGGCGAGTTCCGCTTCATCCGCTGCGGCCATGATGACGAAACCAGGCAAACAGCCGAGATAGGTGATATCGTATGCGCCGCAATGGGTCGTACCGTCCGCGCCAACGACACCGGCACGATCGATCGCGAAGCGCACCGGAAGACTTTGCAGTGCGACGTCGTGGGCGATCTGATCGAAACCGCGTTGCAGGAACGTCGAGTAGATCGCTGTAAAGGGCTTCATCCCTTGCGCCGCGAGGCCGGCGGCGAAGGTCACGCCATGTTGTTCGGCGATGCCGACATCGAAGCAGCGGTCGGGAAAAGCGTTTTCGAAAAGATTGAGCCCGGTCCCCGAAGGCATCGCCGCCGTGACGGCGCAGATACTGTCGTCTTTCTCCGCTTCCTTGATAAGACTTTCGGCGAAAACCTTTGTATAGGCCGGTGCGTTCGATTTGCCTTTTTGCTGGGCGCCGGTGATGACGTCGAATTTCGAGACGCCGTGATATTTGTCGTCCGACTTCTCTGCGGGATCGTAACCCTTGCCCTTCTGCGTGACGCAATGAATCAGGATCGGTCCCTGCATCTCGTCGTCGCGTACGTTCTTCAGGATCGGCAGGAGGTGATCCAAATTGTGCCCGTCGATCGGCCCGACATAGTAGAAACCAAGTTCCTCGAACAATGTTCCGCCGGTCACCATGCCGCGGGCGTATTCTTCGGCCCGTTTCGCGGCGGTCTCCACCGATTTCGGAAATTTGTGCGCGATGACACCGCCCAGATGCCGCAGCGAGCGGAACTGCTTGGAGGAGATCAAACGCGACAGATGCGCGCTGAGCGCGCCGACCGGCGGCGCAATCGACATGTCGTTGTCGTTCAGGATGACGATCAAGCGCGTATCCATCGAACCGGCATTGTTCATGGCTTCGTAGGCCATACCGGCGCTCATCGCGCCGTCGCCGATCACGCAGATCACGTTGCGCGGATCGTTCTGCAGGTCGCTCGCAACCTTGAAGCCGAGACCTGCTGAGATCGATGTCGAGCTATGCGCCGCGCCGAACGGGTCGTATTCGCTTTCGGCGCGCTTGGTGAAGCCGGAGAGGCCACCGGCCTGGCGCAGCGTCCTGATCCTATCGCGACGCCCCGTGAGAATTTTGTGTGGGTAGCATTGGTGTCCGACGTCGAAGATCAGTTTGTCGTCGGGCGTGTTGAAGATGTAGTGGATCGCGACGGTTAGCTCGACAACACCGAGCCCGGCGCCGAGGTGTCCGCCGGTCATCGATACCGCGTCGATGGTTTCGTCGCGCAGTTCGTCCGCTAATTGGCGGAGTTGCGATTCTTCCAACTCGCGCAGGTCGGCCGGCAACTTAACCGTGTCCAGAAGCGGTGTTTCGAGGCTCACCTTCGGTCTCCCTCTCGTTTTAACTTCGTCGTTCGACGACGAAATAGGCCGCCGCCCGCAGCGGATCGGCCGAGTCGTCGAATATGGCAAGGTGTTCGACAGCTTGTTTTGCAAGCAATTTCGCCTGCTCTCGCGCCCGTTCGACCCCCAGGATGGACACGAACGTCGCCTTGCCAGCAGCGGCGTCTTTCCCGACCGCTTTGCCTGTTTCCTCTATTGTCCCCTCCACGTCAAGCAAGTCATCGGCGATCTGGAAGGTCAACCCCAAATCATGGGCGTATCCGCGTAGTGCTTCACGTGGTTCCGTCGACGCGTGGCCGAGGATAGCCCCTGCTTCACAGGAAAATGCGATTAACGCGCCGGTTTTTAAGCGCTGCAGCCGTGTGATACCGCCCATATCAAGCTGTATGCTCTCCGCCGCCAAGTCCAGCATCTGGCCGCCGACCATGCCGTGGGCGCCTGCCGCCGTGGCGAGTGCCGCGACAAGATCGGCACGAACGCTACCATTGTCATGGGTCCGTGGGTCGGCCAAGACTTCGAAGGCCAGCGTGAGAAGCGCGTCTCCGGCAAGGATGGCCGTTGCGTCGTCGAACTGCTTATGAACCGTCGGGCGGCCGCGTCTCAAATCATCGTCGTCCATCGCGGGCAGATCGTCATGGACCAGCGAATAGCAGTGAACCAGCTCGATTGCCGCGGCGGCGCGCAATGCCGAAGCCCGGCTGACCGAGAAAAGAGCAGCGCTTTGCGTAACCAGGAAGGGTCGGAACCGTTTGCCCCCGCCGAGCGTGGCATACCGCATGGATTCGAACAGACGGGCTTCTAGGCCGCCCTCGTAGGGCAGAACTGCCTCGAGGACTTCCTCGACTTCCCGTGCGGTGTCTCTTAGCGCTTTCTCAAGCGCCAGCGTTGCGGTCTCAGCCAATATCCGCAGGCGCCGTTGTCGCGCCACCTTCGCCCGTGAACGAAATTTTCTCTATTCGATTTTTAGCTTCCGCCAATTTTGACTCGCAATGTTTCTTAAGCGCGGCCCCGCGTTCATAGGACTCGATTGCATCGTCAAGTTTGCCTTCGCCGGACTCCAATGAACGAACAATTTGTTCGAGTTCGTTTAACGCGTCCTCGAAACCCAATGTTTCGATATCCTTCGTCGCGCCGCTCATGCC
>CAYLTU010000004.1:0-49498 GCA_964386465.1 uncultured Rhodospirillaceae bacterium | reverse complement strand
CTCTGTCTGTAAAATACCAATCCAAACAGGAGGTTGGAAATACTTCACGATCGACCAATTACCTACTTTCGTTCCGTGCATTATTATTGGAAGCTCAGAATGCACATCCGGTTTTGTGCCAACTATAAAGTGGTCAAGCAGCAAACCTATAGACAATTGTGCGACATGCCTAATGCCCCTTTAACAGCCTTACACTCTCCGGACGGATCATCGACGACCGAGCCCGAGAGCCAGAACGTTTCAAAATCCCCCTATCACCCCGCCGGACGAAGCATCTAACGCGGCCGGATAACCCGGGCGAGGGTCAAGACATCGACGCGCGTCGCGTCGGCGCGTTTCAGGACGCGGGCGCATTCTTCGACCGTGGCGCCGGTGGTCTGGACATCGTCGAGCAGCAGGACACGCGCGCCGCGCAACCGCTCCCGCCATTCCTCCCTTACCGAGAAGGCCCCACGGACGTTGCGGATTCGAGCCGTTCGCGACATCCGGCCCTGTGACCGGGTCCACCGGCGACGGCGCAGCAGGTCGGCGGCGACCGGCTTTCCCGACTCGCGGCCAAGCGCATACGCCAGCAAGGCGGACTGGTTGAAGCGGCGGACGAACAAGCGCCAGCGGTGCAGCGGCACCGGTACAAGCAGGTCGGCATCATCCAGCAGGGTGCTACCGGCGCGGGAAAGCCAGCGCCCGAATGCGGGTGCCTGATGGGTCTGATCGGCATGCTTGAAAGACAGGATCAGCGACCGGCTGGCGTCGTCATAGGCGAATACGGCCCGCGCCCGGTCGAATTGGGGCGGGCGCCGCTGACAGGCCGCGCACAGGCTTTCGGAAGGGACCTCATACTCGAACGGGTAGCCGCAGCAGGCGCAAGCCGGCGGTGCCAGGAAATGCAAACCGTCCCAGCAGGCCGCGCAAAGCGCACCATCCTCCGCCACCATCGCGCCGCACAGCATGCAGCGCGCGGGAAGCACCGCGTTGAGCGCCGAACGCGCCAGCGGGGCGACGGACAGCGCCATTGTATCTAGGAGCCTGTCCGAGCAATGCTTATGAACTGCATCGACCAGAGAGGCGTGCGTGTTAGGCGTGGTTGCGCCGGCGATGCCGGCGGCATCGTCAAGCAGCCACAACGCGGCACGCGCGCCTCTCCGGTCGACCCGAAGGGCCGCGTTCTCAAGGGTTTGGGACGTCGTCCGGCGCCGCTCGCGATGCCCCCGGCATCGCCACGCGACACCCTCCTAGCCCAAACCCTTGAGAACGCGGTGCAGTCTATAAGCATTGCTCGGACAGGCTCCTACGGCGCGAATTCCGGGAAGACGAGCGTGCCGTCGCGCTTGATCTGGTTAATCAGTTCGATCTCCCAATCGAGGTACTGGTTCATCGCATCCTCGACCGTCCCTTCGCGGTCGTAGGGCTTGTAGAATATGTCCTCCCGGTCCGCCGCCAGGTTGGCGTAACCTTCCTCGGTCGGCAATCCCGCTTCGCGCCAAGCGCCGGTCCCACCCTCAAGCGCGAAAACCCGGGCATCGGTCAGCGCCGCAAGATCCAGCGCCGCAAGCCGCGCCAAGCGGCCGTCACCGCTGGTCACGACGTAGGATCCCGCTGCCGGCAACCGGGTCAACGCGTCTTCCAGACGGGCGCGGATCGCCCACCAGGCGCCGGCGATATGACCGTCGCGATAGGCCAGACTGTCCGCCACGTCGATGATCACCGCGTCGCCGGGGAGGTCTCCCGGCGCAACAGAGGTAACCGTCGCCATATCGACCTCGGGAATCGCCGCGGCCGCGGCCCCGATTTCGGTCGACATTTCGTCAAGCGCGCCCTGTAGGATGTGCACATCCGTCCATCCCATCTGTACGAGCCAATGCGCGGTCATCGTGGCGCGGACGCCGGTATCGTCGATCAGGACGACGCGCGCGTTGTTCGTCGCGACATATTTGTCGGTCGCCTGGACCAGCTGCCCGCCCGCTGCGTGCCGCGCGCCGGCCGCATGCCCGGCTTCGTATTCCTCCGGCGAGCGGACGTCGAACAGGTAAAGCGAACGGTTGTCGGTCTCGCCTTGCCAGCGTTTGACGGTGGCGGCGTCGGTCACCTGCAAGCCGTATTTCTCGGCGACTCGCGCCACCGCGTCCCGCGACCATTCGAGTGCGCTATCGGTAACCGGCCCGTATTTACGCGTTGCGCCGTGTTCCAGCTCGAAGCCCGCGAGATGCCAGCCCATGGTGCCGTTGGTGAGCGCCATGACCTTGTTCGGAGTCCCCGCGTTGATCAGCGATTGCGCGCCGATGATCGAGCGCGTGCGGCCGGCGCAATTGACGACGACCAACGTGTCCGGGTCCGGCGCCAGGTCGCGGACGTGGTAGGCGAGTTCCGCACCCGGCGAATCGATCCCGCCGGGAATATTCATCCGGTGGTATTCATCCAACGGCCGGCTGTCGAGGATTACCAGATCCTCGCCGGCATCGATCTTCGCTTTTAGGTCTTCGGCGGAGATGTTCGGCGTGCCGGAATGGTGCTCGACATACTCGCCAAACACTTTTGACGGCACGTTCATGCCGCTGAACAGTTCGAAGCCGGCATCGCCCCAGCCTTCGACACCGCCCGTCAGAATCGAGAGGTCGCCGTAGCTCATCCCGGTCAATGCGTCCGCGGCGCGTTCCGCAAGCCCATCGCTTGCATCCACGAGGACGATCCGCGTCGACAGCCTCGGCACCAGATCGCGAATGGCCAGTTCGAGCACGCTGAGCGGAATATTGTTGCAGCGCAGGATGTGACTCTGCCCGAAAACACCTTCCTCGCGCACATCGATGACGGCGAGTTCGCCGCCATCGTCGAACGCGGCGCGCAACGCCTTCGGTTCTATCGCGCCGGTTGATGGCATGTCTTTCTCCCTGCGAAATTATCCGACAACTCTACGCAACCCGTCCGCGGCCCTCAACTTGCATTGCCCAAGTCCGGCAAGGCCACCATAGTGCAAGGTAATGGCCGACGAGATGACCGTATTCGACCGACGCCTGGTTCGGGCGCGACGCGACCGCGCCGCGTCGGCGTTCGATGGCTTCGATTTCCTGTTTCGCGAAGTTGCCGATCGGCTCGCCGACCGCTTGCTGGATATCACGCGAACCTTCCCTCTTGCCCTCGAACTCGGCTGCCATGATGGCGGGCTGAGGCCGATCCTTAGGGAGCGCGGCAAAATCGAAACTCTCGTCCAGTGCGATCTGTCGGAGAACATGGTGCGTCGGGCCGGCGGCCTCGCTCTCGTCGCGGACGAAGAAGCGCTCCCCTTCGACGCGACGCACTTCGATCTGGTGCTCTCGAATCTGTCGCTGCATTGGGTCAATGACTTGCCGGGTACACTGGTACAAGCACAAAGCTGCCTTAAACCGGATGGATTGTTTCTCGGCGCCATCCTGGGCGGCGACACCTTGCACGAGCTGCGCGATTGCCTGATGCAGGCGGAACTGGCTCTGTACGGCGGCGCGAGCCCACGCATATCGCCCTTCGTTCAGGTGCGCGACGCGGGCGCCTTGCTGCAGCGGGCAGGGTTCACCCTGCCGGTGGCCGACAGCGACATTATTACCGTGACGTACGACAACGTGTTCCGGTTGATGCGCGATTTGCGCGGCATGGGAGAATCCGGCGCGGCTTTGGCCCGGCCGAAGCAATTCACCCGGCGCGAATTGTTTCTGAGGGCCGCCGCGCTGTACCAAGAACGTCACGCCGACGGCGACGGCCGCATCCCCGCCACCTTCGAAGTGATCTATTTGCACGGCTGGTCGCCGGACGATTCCCAGCAGCAAGCGTTGCGGCCGGGCAGCGCCAAGACGCGTCTGGCGGACGCGCTGGAAACCAAAGAGCTCGGCACCGGCGAGAAAGCCGGCCCCAACTAAAGGAAATCGCGCAGCATCGCGACGAGCGGAACGTCCGCCGGCGGCATTGGATAATCGCCCAGTTGCGCGGGACGCACCCAGGCCAGACGCTGACCTTCCTTCGCCTGCGGGATTCCCTTCCAGACGCGGCAGACATAAAGCGGCATCAGCAGATGGAACTCCTCGTAGGCGTGGCTGGCGAATGTCAGCGGCGCGAGGCAGCTCTGCCGCGTATCGACGCCAAGCTCCTCCTGGAGCTCGCGGATCAGTGCCGCGTCCGGAGCCTCGCCACTCTCGACCTTGCCGCCGGGGAATTCCCATAGCCCAGCCATAGGTTTGCCTTCCGGCCGCTGCGCGATGAGCACGCGGCCGTCCGTGTCGATCAGCGCGACCGCAACCACGAGGATAACGGGAAGGCCGCCGCGCCCTTCCTGGTCGGCGTCCCAACAGCCGCTCGGCATACCTTGTATATCGTTCAGGATCGATAGTCCGCGTTGATGGTGATGTATCCGTGGGTCAGATCGCAGGTCCAGACCCGCGCCTTGCCGCGTCCCAGACCGATGCCGATTTGGAATGTCACCGATTGACCCTTCATATGTTCGGCCACCGGCGCTTCGACATAGTTCGCTAGGACTTGACCGTTCTCGGTAATCGGGATACCGCCCATGCCGATCGACAAGCGGTCCCGGTCCGCGGGTTCGCCCGCCTTACCGACGGCCATCACGACCCGGCCCCAATTGGCGTCTTCGCCGGCCACCGCCGTCTTGACCAGGGGCGAGTTGGCGACGGCCAACCCGATCCGCCGTGCCGACTGCGCGGACACCGCGCCCGCCACGTCGATGGTCAGCAGTTTCCGCGCGCCCTCGCCGTCGCGCACGACCAGTGTCGCCAAATCGATCATCAGATCTTCGAACGCGCGGCGGAAATCCTTGAAATGCGCGTCGCGCGCCGATTTGATCGCTTGGTGTCGCTTGCCCTTGCCTGTAGCGAAGAACAGCACGGTGTCGCTGGTCGACGTATCGCTATCCACCGTGATGCAGTTGTACGACTTGTCCACCGCCGCTTTCAGGATCGATTGCATCACGCGCGCGGGGATCTTGGCGTCGGTGAACACGAAGCTGAGCATCGTCGCCATATCCGGCGCGATCATGCCGGAACCCTTCGTAAACCCCGCCAAGGTAACCTCGGCGTTGCCGATCTTCGCCGTGCGGACCGCGGCCTTGGGAAAGGTATCGGTCGTCAGAATCGCCTCGGCCGCCTGCCTCCAGGATTGCGGTTTCAGGCCGCGTATCATGGTTGGCAGCCTGCCGGCGATATAGTCCGGCGGCACCGGCTCGCCGATCACGCCCGTCGACGCTACATAGACCTGATCCTTCGGACAGCCGATCAGCTTGGCCGCCGACTTCACTGTCTCGGCAACCACGGTGTCGCCAGCCAAACCGGTAAACGCATTCGCGTTGCCCGAATTCACGACAACGGCGCGCGCCTGACCTTTCGAGAGGATTTTCTTGCACCAATCGACCGGCGCGGACGGGCAGCGTGATTGGGTGAACATGCCGGCCACCGTCGTACCACGCGCCAGCCGTGCCACCATCAGATCCTTAACACCTTTCGCCGGCTTCAGACCGACATGACGGCCCGTCAGCTCTACTCCGGCAATCCCGGGAATTCGCGGAAACCGTTTCGGGGCGAGAGGAGACTTCTCAAGCACGGTACGCCTATTGAGCCTTCGCTGGCGGCGCCATGGGTTTTCCGTCGAGCGCGAACCGTTCGACCTTGGCGGTGGCCACAAGCTGCTGCATGACGCCAATCGCAACCGTGCGGCCGACGTCACGGAGAATTTTTGGTTTCATTTTTTCGAATGTCAGCGGTGCAACCGCGCGCCGGTCCTCGACCTTGATCACGTGATACCCAAACCGGGTTTTCACCGGCAGGGGAGACACGTCACCCGCTTTCATCGCGAAAGCGGCGTCGGCAAACGGCTTCACCATGTCACCGCGCTTGAAGTAGCCCAAATCGCCGCCCTTCGCCGCGCTGGGTCCCGTCGAAAATTCCTTTGCGGCATCCGGAAACGTTTTGCCGGCTTGGAGATGCCCGATAACGTTTTTTGCATCGATCTCGGTTTTGAGCAGGATATGGCTTGCGCGGACCTCGTCGACCGGCGGATTCTTCTGCAGGTACTCCGCGTAGCGCCGCTCCAGCAAACCTGGCGTGACGTTTTGCTCAATCAGCTGGTTCAAATAGATCTCTCCGATCAAAGCGTCCTTAAGCCGCTCCATTCGGCTCTTCACCTCTTCACTTTCAGCAAGCTTCTTTTTACGGCCTTCGATAATGAGAAGGCGTTGCTGAATCAGCCGTTCGAGGAGATTCGGATAGATCGTTTCGAAGCCGGCCTGCTGCATCTGCTGCGGCAGGGTGGAGAAGGCGCGAAGAACTTCGCTGCGACGGATGACCTGGCCCTCAACCTTGGCGACAACCGCATCGTCAGCGGCCTTAGGGGCTGCGGTTTGCGCGGCGGCGAAAGACACCGAAAACAGGGCGAAACCGGCCGCAATCAACGCGGTGCACAAGCGGATTTGGCGTGTCATGCAACTATTCCTTAACGGTTAAAATGCGCGCGCCCGCGCGATGTTGTGCGGGCATAAACCATATGCGCACCAGCCGCACAAGGGCATCCCGGAATCGCCCGCTGCCGCCGCGCCGTTGACAGCCGTCGCTAAGGACCTTATGTGACTGCGCAAGCCCATTTGTATTCACGCATTAACCTATGGCGTCCCTTTTGTTTTTGCGCCTCAACCCCTGATCCGAGGTTTTTCATGATCGGCGGCATGCTCCGACGGGTTTTTGGATCACCAAACGACCGTTTTATCAGTTCGCTGCAAAGCACCGTCGACGCGATCAATGCGGCGGAACCCGACGTCGAAGCGCTTGACGATTCGGCGCTGCTGGCGCGCACGGATTGGTTGCGGCAACGCATCGCCGATGGCGAGTCCCTGGATGATGTCCTCGTCGACGCCTTTGCGACGGTCCGCGAAGCCGCCAAAAGAACCCTGGGCCAGCGCCACTACGACGTGCAGTTCCTCGGCGGCATCGTGCAGCACCAGGGCAAAATTTCGGAAATGAAAACCGGCGAGGGCAAAACACTTGTCTCCACCGCTTCCGTCTACCTGAACGCGCTGGAAGGTAAGGGCGTTCACGTCGTCACCGTTAACGATTACCTGGCGAAACGTGACTCCGAGTGGATGGGCCAGATTTACAAATTCCTCGGCCTCAGCGTCGGTTGCATCGTGCATGGCTTGAACGACGATGAACGGCGCGAGGAGTACGCGGCCGACGTCACCTACGGCACGAACAACGAATTCGGTTTCGACTATCTGCGCGACAATATGAAGTTCGGGCTGGAGGAGATGGTCCAGCGCGAGTTCAACTTCGCCATTGTAGACGAAGTCGACTCGATCCTGATCGACGAAGCGCGGACGCCGCTGATCATTTCCGGTCCCACCGACGATTTTTCGGAGATGTATTTCAAGATCGACAAGCTTATTCCCAAGCTTGCCGAAGAGGATTACGAAAAGGACGAGAAGCAACGTAACGTAACCCTGACCGAGCAGGGCACCGAGCATATCGAGCGAATGCTCGAGGAAGCCGGATTGCTGGACGGCAGCAATCTTTACGATGCAAAAAACATCTCGACCGTCCACCACGTCAACCAGGCGCTGCGCGCCCATACGCTGTTCCACCTCGACAAGGATTACATCGTCAAGGACGGCAAGATCGTCATCATCGACGAATTCACCGGCCGGATGATGGAAGGACGGCGCTATTCCGAAGGCCAGCATCAGGCGCTCGAAGCGAAGGAAGGCGTTACCGTCCAGCAGGAAAACCAGACTCTGGCCTCCATTACCTTCCAGAATTATTTCAGGCTCTACCCCAAACTGGCCGGAATGACCGGTACCGCGACGACGGAAGCGGGTGAGTTCGCGGAGATCTACGCCCTGGAGGTCATCGAGATTCCGACCAACATGCCGATGATCCGCGACGACCAGGACGACGAGGTCTACCGCTCCACGCGTGAGAAATACGACGCCATCCTGGCCCAGATCGACGATTGCCAGTCACGCCAGCAACCGGTTCTGGTCGGCACGGTCAGTATCGAAAATTCCGAGGAACTGGCCGCAATACTCAAGAAACGCAAGATCAAGCACAACGTGCTCAACGCGCGGCACCACGAACAGGAAGCCCATATCATCGCGGACGCCGGCGTGCCGGGCACGGTGACCATCGCGACCAACATGGCGGGCCGCGGCACCGACATCCAGCTCGGCGGCAATTTGGAAATGCGCATCCTGCGCGAACTCGCCGACGTTACCGACGAGGGCGAGAGAAAGAGCAAAATCGCGGGTATCGCACAGGAGATCGAGGAAAAGAGGAATGTCGTGCTGGAAGCGGGCGGGCTCTACGTGCTCGGCACCGAAAGGCATGAATCCCGCCGTATCGACAATCAGCTGCGCGGGCGCTCCGGACGTCAGGGCGATCCGGGGGATTCCAAGTTCTTCGTCTGCCTCGAAGACGATTTGATGCGCATCTTCGGATCGGAGCGCATGGACTCGATGTTGCGCAAGCTCGGGCTGGAGGAAGGCGAAGCAATCATCCATCCCTGGATCAACAAGGCTCTCGAAAAAGCGCAGCAGAAGGTCGAAGCGCGTAACTTCGACATCCGCAAGCAGCTGCTGAAATACGACGACGTCATGAACGACCAGCGAAAGGTCATCTACGAACAGCGCAAGGATCTGATGCGGGCCGACGACGTCCACAATGACGTCACGGACATGCGCCATCAGATCGTCGAGGATCTCGTCGCCACCTGCATTCCTGAGAACGCTTACGCCGAACAGTGGGATACCGATAGCCTGCACGAGGAATGCATGCGTCTATTCGGTCTCGATCTGCCGGTCAGCGATTGGGCCGCCGAGGAAGGCATCGCGGACGAGGAAATCGAGCAAAGGATCAATGGCGAAGTCGACAGGCTGCTGGCGAAGAAGGCGGTCGATTATGGACCGGACCTCATGCGCATGGCGGAGAAGAGTCTGCTCTTGCAGATACTCGACCAGTGCTGGAAGGAGCATCTGCTGCAGCTCGATCATTTACGACAAGGCATCAGTCTGCGCGCCTACGCGCAGCGCGATCCGCTCAACGAATATAAGAGCGAAGCCTTCTCAATGTTCGAGCAGATGCTCGGCAGCGTGCGCGAGATGGTAACCAACGTTCTCGCCCGCATCGAACTTCGGGTCGAGGGTCAGAACGAGGAAATGTTCCAGCGCGAACAGCCGGAAATGGCGGAAGCACATGAAGAAGCCGGTCTCGCCGCCACGGGAACCGACGGCCCCCCCGTCACCACGGTCCGCCGCCGACAGGACGGTCCGCTCAACCCCGATGACCCGTCGAGTTGGGGCAAGGTGCCAAGGAACGCGCAGTGCCCCTGCGGCTCCGGCAAGAAATTCAAGCACTGTCACGGAAAAATCTGACGTTAGTCAGTTAGTCAGCCGGACGCCCGTCGATCTTCAGAAATTTTTCGCGGCGTTGCGCACGCAGCATCGCACCGTCGAGCGACGATAGATCGCCGAGGACGTGCTCAACCGCATCGCCCACGGCCTTGATCGCCACGGCCGGACTCCGATGGGCGCCGCCGACCGGTTCCAACACGATCTGATCGATCACCCCAAAACCGAGCATATCGTTCGCCGTCAGCCGGAGGGCTTCGGCCGCGTCCCGTGCCTGATCTACGCTGCGCCACAGGATCGAAGAACAGGCCTCCGGAGCAATAACCGAATAGATGCTGTGCTCCAGCATCAACACGATGTTGGCCGCCGCCAGAGCGATGGCGCCGCCGGACCCGCCCTCGCCGATCACCACGCTAATAAGAGGCACTTCCATCGCCAAGCAGGTTTCGATCGAGCGCGCGATCGCTTCCGCCTGACCGCGTTCTTCCGCGCCGACGCCAGGATAGGCCCCGGTGGTATCGACGAGCGTGATCACGGGCAGATGGAACCGGTCGGCGAGCCGCATCAAGCGTTGCGCCTTACGGTATCCCTCGGGGCGCGCCATGCCGAAATTATGGACGACCCGCGCATTTGTATCCGACCCCTTTTCCGTGCCGATCAGCACGCAGGAATGGCCTCGGAACCGGCCCAGTCCACCGATTACCGCCGCATCCTCCGCGTAGAACCGGTCACCGGCGAGCGGCGTGAAATCGTCGATCAGCCCGCTGATATAGGCGGAACAGTGCGGTCGGTCGGGATGGCGGGCGACCTGGACCTTCTGCCAGGGCGTCAGGTTGGAATAGGCTTGGCGCAGCAAACGATCGGCTTCGCCCTGCAGTTTACCGACTTCATCGGCTATATTTATCTCACCGGCGTCGGACAGATGGCGAAGCTCTTCGATCTTGCCTTCCAGCTCCGCGATGGGCCGTTCGAAATCAAGAAAGGTCTGCATGCCGTGCGTCGCCCGGTTCCTGTTGGGGCCGCGTTCCTAACATAGCCGACCCGGTTTGCAAACGCCGCCTCAGTCTTGTTGCCGCCGGGCCGCCGAGGCCAGCGGATGCGCGCGCGCGACGAGGGATTGCAGCCGCGCGTCGATAACGTGCGTATAGATCTGCGTGGTAGAAATATCGGAGTGCCCCAACATCTTCTGCACGCTGCGCAAATCCGCGCCATTGGCGAGCAAATGGCTGGCGAACGCGTGGCGCAGTACGTGCGGGCTGACCTTGCCGGGATCGATCCCGGCATCCACGGCGAGCGTCTTCAGCATCTGGCCGAAACGTTGCCGCGTCAGATGACCCGCGGCGCCACGCGAGGGAAACAACCAGCGCGATTCGCCGTCGCCGGGAATATGCGCCGGACGAACCTTCTTGTACGCATCAACCGCGTCGCATGCAGGGCCGCTCAATGGAACCAACCGTTCCTTCGCACCCTTGCCGCGTACAATCAGGAATTCGCGGTCGCGCGCGCATGCGGTTAGCGGCAGGCCGACCAACTCCGACACGCGCAAGCCGGTCGCGTAAAGCAGTTCGAGCATCGCCTGCAATCGCAGGCCGTCCGCGCCCTTTTTTGCAGACGCTTTCCTGAGAAGATCGTCGACGTCCGATTCGCTCAGCACTTTAGGCAGTGACCGGACCTGCCTTGAGCTGTCGATGATAACGGTTGGGTCATCTTCCCGCAGACCGTCGACGAACAGGAAACGGTGAAGCTGCCGTATCGAGGAGAGGCGTCGCGCGGCCGTGCTCGGCGCCAGACCCGCCGCGGTAAAGGTCGCGAGATACTGTCGGATATTTTCCGTCGTTGCCGTCTCGACGGACCAGCCCTGCGCCGACAAAAACCCGGCATAGGCTTCCAAGTCACGCCCGTAGGCGGCGATGGTATTCGCCGCCGAACCCCGCTCCGCCACCATCATTTCAAGGAACAGATCGACGAGATGAGAAATTCTTCAGATCCTTTTTCCAACGGCAGCTTCGACGATAAGCGCGTGCGCTTCCTTCTCGAGGCCAACCGACCGCAGAGCCCCAACGACATCCTTCAGCACGGCCGGGCCGAGCGCCGCCGGACCGTCTTGGCCGATGATTATCGATGCCAGCAATATGGTTTCCCCGAAGCGGCCCGCCTCCGCCGCGCGACCGAGAAACACCCGATAGGCATAGTCGGGAAGTTGCGTCAAGCGAGTTTCAAACGTCGCGAGCGCGGCAGCCCATTGCGCGCTTTCAATCGGAAGACCGTAAATCTCCAGAAGCGCCATCCCGTCCTTGATTCGCATATTCGAGGGTTCCGGCTCGACCGCCGCGACGGCTTTGCGCCAGTCCTCCAACGATCCGAACGAACGCTCGGGTGCATCGGGCGCCTTTGCGAGCGTCGCCATGACCCATAGCGAATCCAGCGCTTGCTTTGCCGCCGGATCGCGGACGGATTGATAACGCAGCCCATTCATCCAGGGCCGCGCCAAATCGGCCCGCCCCAGCGCCGACAGCGCGCGGGCGGCATCGGCGGCAAACCAGGACAGTTCGACCGACGATACCATCGCTTCGAGCATCGTCCTGTAGAGCCGTATCGACAGCGGATAGACACCGTCCTCCGCCGCGAAATCCAGCGCTTTCTGAAGGACTTCCGCCCGCGCCGTAGGAACGGTTTGACCCGCCGCCGCCTGAAACAGCAAGGCCCGTCCCCGCGGCGACCGTGCCGCCTGCGCCGTACTCAATGCGGTGCCCAGAGCCTCGCCTGAAAAGGGCGCTCCCGCATAGATGCTGGTCAGCCGATCCGTCGTCATCGCGCCGTAAAGCACCGCCTTTTCCGCCGCGGCCAGCCGCAGATCCAAGTCGGATTCCGGGCTGGCGGCGACCATCGCAAGCAACGGCGGCGCGGTATTCTCAAGGCTCGTTGCCGGGATCGGAAGATTGGCGTGCCGCAGCATCGCCAGCAGCAAAAGGGTAGGCTGGTCGACCGTATCGATTATTGGTGTTTCGCCGCCGACGAAGCCGTCAATCAACTGCATGAAAACGGGATCGACGGGCTCGGAACTCTCCGACAGAAGGCTGGCGCCAAGCGAGGCTTCGGCAATATTATTCTCCGCGGCGTGGCAGAAAACCAACAAGTGCTGCCAGAAACGGTCCGCAAGATCTATTCCGGGGCGCCGTATTTCCTGGCAGGCTTCGGCCACATCGTTTCGCATCAGCAGATTTTCGACATGCAAAAGACGCAGCATGGGGTCGGCATGGAGGTTCGGCGCGGCATCCAGCAAAGCCGCGGCCGATCCCAGCAAACCCATATTCTGAAGCTGCGAGACGCGAAGCGCCGCCAGATTGGTTGCCACCTTGCCTTCCACCTGTACCGGGGGCAGCGCCGTGGTAAGCATCAGACGACGCAGCAGGTCGCGCACGGTCGGCGACGCAATCGCCCGGGGCAATTGACCCATCAAATGGGCGGCGAACGCTGCCGTAGTATCGCCCCACAACGCGCGGGCAAACCCGCCTGACGCCGCGTCGATCGTGCCGAAGTCCTGCGGGTCCGGCCCTTGCAGCGGGTTGACTTCGATTCCCTGCCGGATCTCGGGCACCGGCTGTCTCTCGACCGGTGCCGGCGTGCTCTCGGCCGGGCTTTCCGGCGCGACCAAGACACGCGGCAACAGCCTGCGGGGGGTCGGTGTTTCGCTCTGCGCAAGCGGACCGCCCGGACCTCCGTCCGCCGCCAGAACGCCTGTCACGAACGCCCCCGCGAGCGCCGCGGCCGCGAGCGCCGCCGAGAGCCGGCTAACGCGGGAATTTGTCATTATCCAATACTTTTTCGACATTGTGAGAAGGCGCAGGGATTTCCCATGTCGCCAGAAACGCCAGCCCACCCCCAATCAAAACGATAAGCAGGATAACGAGAAACAGGATGAATTTATTCATGAGCCCCTTTTGACGACAGCGTGCGCACCGGAAAATGTATCGCTTGACTATGTCAATTCTGCGGCAGTTTATAATCGCTTGAAACGCTGTTCAACGAAGGTGCCGGTCCGCGGCCGGATAAATGACCAATATAGGGACACTGACTTTGCCGAAAACGCTTGTCATGGTCGGCATGATGGGCGCTGGCAAAACGGCAATCGGTCGGCGCGTAGCGGCAAGATTGGGTCTGCCGTTCGTAGATGCAGACGATGAAATCGTCAAGGCAGCCGGCTGTTCTATCGAAGACATATTCCAGAGTCACGGCGAGGCGTCTTTTCGCGACGGCGAACGGCGGGTCATCGCGCGTCTGCTATCGGAACCGGTACATGTGCTCGCAACCGGCGGCGGCGCCTACATCGATTCGGAAACCCGGGCCCGGATTAACGAAAAATGCCTGTCCTTATGGCTGCGGGTTGAAAAAGAGGTGTTGTGGCGGCGCGTGAAACGGCGGGACGACCGTCCCTTGCTGAAAACGGTGGCGCCATACGAAACTCTCGAGCGACTGGTCGATACGCGCTATCCGGTCTATGCGGAAGCCGACATGATCGTCGACAGCATCGACGGCCCGGCGGAAGAGACGGTTGATCGTGTCCTGTGCACCGTTAAGGCGTATCTGGACGAGAAAGGAAGTGCGGCGTGAGCACGTACGAAACCGTACGCGTCGAACTTGGCGCGCGCAGTTACGACGTCCTGGTCGGCGAGGGCCTTCTCGCGGACGCCGGCAATCACATTCGCCCAATCCTCGCGCAGGACCGGGCATTCGTCGTCACCGACGAAAATGTCGCGCCCTTGCATCTCGAAATACTGGAACGAAGCTTGGAGACAGAAGGAATAAAATGCGAGTCGCTTGTTTTGCCGGCCGGCGACCAGAGCAAGGATTTCGGCCATCTGCAGAAGTTGATCGACGAGTTTCTTACGCGGAAGATCGAACGGTCCAGCACGATCATCGCATTGGGCGGCGGTGCGATCGGTGACCTGACCGGCTTCGCCGCGGCAATCACCCTGCGCGGCATCGACTATATTCAGATACCCACAACGCTTTTGGCTCAGGTCGACAGCTCGGTCGGCGGCAAGACAGCGATCAATACGGCGCACGGCAAGAATCTGGTCGGAATGTTCCACCAACCCAGGCTGGTTCTAGCGGATATCACGACGCTAGACACCCTGCCGCAGCGGGAATTTCTCGCCGGATACGCCGAAGTCGTGAAATATGGCCTGATTAACGATCCCGACTTTTTCGGCTGGCTTGAAGGACACGGTGCCGCGATACGCGATGGTAACCGACAGGGCCGGATCCGCGCCGTCGTCACGAGCTGCCGAGCGAAAGCCGACATCGTCGCCGCGGACGAGCGCGAGACAGGGCAGCGCGCATTGCTCAATCTAGGTCACACCTTCGGCCATGCGCTGGAAGCCGAAGCCGGATACAGCGACATGTTGCTGCACGGCGAAGGCGTCGCCATCGGCATGATCATGGCATTCGACCTTTCGGTTCGAATGGGGTTGTGCCCGGCGGAAGATTCGGCGCGGATCCACCGGCATTTCGCCGCGGTTGGATTGGACACCGGTCTCGATCATCTTCAAGGCATTACATGGCGCGCCGCTGACCTGCTGGAACATATGGGGCGCGACAAGAAAGTGAAGGACGGGCGGATGACATTCGTTTTGGTTGAAGGAATCGGACGCGCCTTTCTCAGCCGTGACGTCGGGCAAGACGATCTCACCGCAATCCTTGAGGACTCGATCGGAACATGACGGTCGAACTGCTCATCGCAATCGCGGCAATCGTTGTCTTGCTGCTGATCTCGGCATTTTTCTCCGGGTCGGAAACCGCCTTGACCGGCGCGTCGATGCCGCGTCTGCACCAGCACGCAAAACGGGGCAGCAGCCGCGCGAAAACCGTTCTCGACCTGTACGCCCGCAAAGACCGACTGATCGGCGCGATCCTGCTCGGTAACAATCTGGTCAACATCACGGCGTCCGCTCTCGCGACCTACGTGCTCTTGCTGTTGTTCGGCGATGCCGGCGTTGTCTACGCAACGATGGGGATGACACTGCTCATCGTCATTTTCGCCGAGGTTCTGCCGAAGACGTACGCCATCGGAAATGCGGATAAAACGGCCCTCGTCGTCGCACCGTTAATTCGTATTATCGTAATCTTATTGGCTCCGATTACCTCTACTATTCAATGGTTAGTCCGAGTGACGATAAAGCCGTTCGGCATCGAACTCGGCGAAGATCTCAGCATCGGTCACCGTGAGGAGGAATTGCGCGGCGCGATCGATCTGCACGAAGGTCCCGATCCGGATATCCGCCAGGAGCGCCAGATGCTGCGAAGCATCCTCGATCTCGACGATGTCGAAGTCGAAGAGATCATGGTCCACCGCCGGAACGTGACGCTGATCGACATCGCCGACCCTCCGGGCGAGATCGTCGAACAGGCGCTCGCCAGCCCCTATACGCGCATTCCGCTATTTCGTGATGATTCCGACAATATCGTCGGCGTCCTGCACGCCAAGGCTCTCTTGCGCGACCTGCACGCGCAGGAGGACCGTGTAGAGGAGCTCGACATCCTGCAACTCGCCGCCAAACCGTGGTTTATCCCCGAGACGACAACGCTTCTCGATCAACTGCAGGCCTTCCGCACCCGGCGCGAGCATTTCGCAATCGTGGTCGACGAATATGGCGCGGTCATGGGGATCGTTACACTGGAGGATATTCTCGAAGAAATCGTCGGGAGTATCGAAGACGAGCACGACGTCGCGGTGCCTGGCGTGCGATGGCAACCCGATGGATCCTACATCATTTCGGGAACCGCGACGTTGCGCGACCTGAACCGGGAGCTTGAATGGAACCTGCCCGACGACAATGCCGTCACCATCGCCGGCCTTGTTCTGCATGAAGCCCGCCGCATACCGGAACCGGGCCAGGTTTTTGCTTTCTACGGCTTCCGGTTCGAAATATTGCGGCGACAGCGTAACCAAATTTCCTCTGTGCGGGTGAACCCGCCGCAGCCTGAAAACGAGGAAGCCGTAGCCACCTGATTCGATACCAAGCGCCCTTCTTGTCAGGGCTGGGGCACGCGCTCATACTGTTGCCATGCGTTTTGCCAATGGAGCACGATTGGGGGAAATGAATAGCGGTACCGGGGCGACCCCGTGCGACCATCCCGGCTGCGCGGCGCCCGCGAGCCATCGTGCGCCTAAGGGACGCAGTCAACTCGACAATTTCTACTGGTTCTGTCTGGACCATATCCGCGAGTACAATCGGAATTGGAATTACTGCTCCGGCATGTCCGATACGCAGGTCGAATCCGAGATACGGAATGATACGGTTTGGCGCCGTCCGAGCTGGCCACTGGGCAGCCAAGGCAGCAGCTTCAAGGCTAACGCGCGGTTTCGCGACGATCTTGGCGTTTTCGAAGCCGCCGCATCCATGAATGCCCGCGAAGAACAAAGAAAACGGGCAGACAGACCGAAACCAGACGCCAGGATCGGCCAAGCCCTTCGAATCATGAATTTTGATGGCCCGGTAACCTTGACCGAGTTGAAGTCGCGCTATAAGGAACTGGTAAAAAGGCTGCATCCGGATGCAAATGGCGGCGATCGAGCGGCCGAAGACAAGCTGAAGGACATCAATCAAGCCTACGCCACACTTAAAAAAATTTTGGTCGCCTAGGCGCACCGCGGCCAAATCTCCCTGAACTGCGATTGTACAACGACTGGACTGTGTAGATGACAACGAACGACGGCCCGAGCCGGGCTCACGAACTAGACGCTCCCGATATCGAGATTTCCGTGCGGCAGACCTTCGGTCTCGACACCGACATGGTCGTTCCTGGCTTCTCGTATGCATCCGACTACGTCCCGGAGCGCGACGAATCATACGTCTTCGACAATGAAACAACCATGGCGATCCTAGCCGGTTTCGGATACAATCGTCGCGTCATGATCCAGGGCTATCACGGAACCGGCAAGTCGACGCACATCGAACAGGTTGCGTCGCTCCTCAACTGGCCCTGCGTGCGGATCAATCTGGACAGTCATATCAGCCGTATCGACCTGATCGGCAAGGACGCCATCGTCCTCAAGGAAGGCAAGCAGATCACGGAATTCCGCGAAGGCATCCTGCCCTGGGCGCTTCAGAATCCTTGCGGCCTTTGTTTCGACGAATACGATGCCGGGCGACCGGACGTTATGTTCGTCATCCAGCGCATCCTCGAAGTCGACGGCAAGCTGACCCTGCTGGATCAAAGCCGGATCATCCGGCCGCACCCCTTTTTCCGCCTGTTCTCGACGGCGAACACCGTCGGCCTCGGTGACACGACGGGGCTGTATCACGGCACACAGCAGATCAACCAGGGCCAGATGGACCGCTGGAATATCGTGACGACCCTGAACTACCTGCCGCACGAGGAAGAAGAGAAGATCGTCCTCTCGAAGTTGACGGGCCATGACAACGAGGAAGGGCGCAAGGAAATCGAGACCATGGTCGCGCTGGCGGAGCTGACCCGCACCGGCTTCATGGGCGGTGATATTTCGACCGTCATGTCGCCACGGACGGTCATCACCTGGGCCGAGAACACGGACATCTTCAAGGACAGGGGATTCGCGTTTCGCGTAACTTTCCTGAACAAGTGCGACGAGATGGAACGGCCGATCGTCGCTGAGTACTATCAACGTTGCTTTGGCGAAGAGTTGCCGGAGGCGAGTACCGCAACCCTGGTGAATTGAAGACACGCTGATGACCACCGACGGCGAACCCCCGATTGAAAGTTTCAAGCGCGCCGTAGCCTCTTGTTTCCGCGCGATGGCGGACGAGGCCGAGATCGACGTGACGTTCTCGGCGGAACCGCCGGGTGTCAGCGGCGACCGCGTGCGCTTGCCCTTCCCCAGCCGGGAACTTCCCAGCGAAGAGGTCGCCCAGGTTCGCGGCGAGGCGGACGCGATGGCGCTCAAGATGCGGCATCACAACGCGAAACTGCACAGCCGTCGCATGCCGTCGGGCGATGTCGCGCCGATTCTCTTCGAAATGCTCGAACAGGCGCGGGTCGAAGCGCTCGGCACGAAACGGATGTCGGGCGCCAGCGAAAACATCGCGGCGGCACTTGAGGACAAGTTCCGTCGCGAAGGCCTGCACAGGGTCAATGACCGCACGGAAGCGACGATGCCGGAAGTGGTCCGCCTGATGGCGCGCGCGGCCTTTACCGGTGAAACGCCACCACCGGCGGCGCAGAGGGTCTGTGAGCTGTGGGAGCCGATCCTCAAGGATAAAATCGGCCGTGACATCGAATTGCTAAGCAAATGCCTGAACGACCAGGTCGAATACGGCAGCGCCGTACGGCAACTGATCTCCGACCTGGATATCGAGATCGGAGCTGAGCAGGACGCCGACGACAACGATTCCACCGGCGACGAAGCCGATGAGGATTCGATGCAATCCGAATCCGAGGATGAGGGCGGCGAATCCGCCGATGCGGCCGGCGAATCCGGCGGCGAAGCGACCGAAACCGACGGCGGCGACGACGATCTCGGCGACATGATGCCGGACGACGCGGATGGCGAGATGATGCCGTCGGAAGGCAGCGAAGAGCCCGGCGACCCCGGCAAGCGCTGGCGCCCCGAGCATGACCTGTCCAATGTCCCGAAAGAGGCGTTCTACACGACCTATACGAATACGTTCGACGAAGTCGTGGCCGCGGAAACGTTGTGCGATCCCGAGGAACTGTCGCGCCTGCGTCAACTGCTCGACCAGCAACTCTCGCAGCTCCAGGGCCTGATCGGCCGCCTCGCGAACCGGCTGCAGCGCCGTTTGCTGGCCAAACAGACCCGCTCCTGGGATTTCAATCTCGAGGAAGGTCTGCTCGACACAGCGCGGCTCGACCGCGTCGTCATCAGCCCGCTTCACCCCCTGTCCTTCAAGCAGGAGCAGGAAACCGAGTTCCGCGACACCGTCGTCACGCTGCTGATCGACAATTCGGGCTCAATGCGGGGGCGGCCGATCACGATCGCCGCGATGAGCGCCGATATTCTGGCCCGTACCCTGGAGCGATGCGCCGTGAAGGTCGAAGTGCTGGGATTCACGACCCGAGCCTGGAAAGGCGGCCAATCGCGCGAGAAATGGATTTCGGAAGGCAAGATCGCCAATCCGGGCCGGCTCAACGATCTGCGCCACATCGTCTACAAGTCCGCCGACGCGCCCTGGCGCCGCGCGCGCAAGAATCTCGGCCTGATGCTGCGCGAAGGCCTGTTGAAGGAAAATATCGACGGCGAAGCCCTGTTGTGGGCGCATGACCGGCTGCTCGGCCGGCCGGAACAGCGCCGCATCCTGATGGTAATCTCGGACGGCGCCCCGGTTGACGATTCCACCCTGTCGGTTAATCCCGGCAACTATCTGGAACGGCATCTGCGCGACGTCATCGACTATATCGAGACCCGCTCCCCGGTCGAATTGCTGGCCATCGGTATCGGACACGACGTCACACGATACTACCGGCGCGCCGTCACGATCGTCGATGTCGAGCAGCTTGGCGGAACGATGATGGAAAACCTCGCCGAACTGTTCGATGAAGAGGACAAACGCCAACCCGCCGCGACCCTGCGCCGTGCCGCCCGCTCGATGGGCCGCGTCGGTTAAAAAAACGAAAGCCCGCTTTAAAGCGGGCTTTTTACGCACAAATTTCAGCGAATATTTACGCTTTCGCCGCGGCCTTCTCGATCCGCCGCTTTATGCGCAGCGCTTCCGGCGTCAGTTTACGGTTCGACGTGCCGAGCAGGAAGGCGTCGAGGCCGCCATTCTTCTCGATCGTCCGAATCGCGTTGGTCGAGATCCGCATCCGCACCATTTGGCCCAGCGCATCGCTCATCAGCGACGTTCGCTGCACGTTCGGCAGAAAGCGTCGGCGCGTCCTGTTGTGCGCGTGACTGACATTGTTGCCCGCCTGAACGCCCTTGCCCGTGATGTCGCAGCGTCGCGCCATGATCCGATCCTCTGAACTTCAAAACCCTGCGGAAAATCGCGAGGGCGGCGTCTTTTACGGCACCCGCCGCACCCCGTCAAGTCATCCGGTCAGACGCGGCCGAACGCCGCTCCTATTCGTCCCAGACCACCTCGGTAAGCGGCAACCCTTCGATATCCGCCATGCTCAAAGGACGATCGGGCGTGATGTCCGCCTGCTCCAGGAGGGACGCCACTTGGCGCACATGCTGGGTCGAATGCCAGACCGTGCGTTCCAGCATCTCGTGGCGCGTCGTGCCACCGAAATAGGTCGGCACCTGGCCCGAGAAATCCTCGTCCTTCGCGCCATCCCACCAAGCGTTGAAACGGTCACGAACGGATTCGCCGAATTCGGCGACCTGCGCGCTGGTTTGCATCTCGTCCGGCGGCGGCGCTACGAAACTTTCATGTGTCAAGGAATCGCCGGTTTTTTCCATGTCGAGGAAAGCGACGGGGACCTGGAAAACGTGGTGCAACAGAACGCGCCAGGATCGCGGGCGGTTCGGCAATTCACGCGACAGATGCTCATCCGGCATCTGGCGAATCAAACGGCAGGCGGTTTCCAGACTTGCGTCGAACCGTGCCACCAGTTCCGCGGGCGAAAGTTCCGGCGCGGTATCGTCCTCCAAATCGAGGAAACCCACCACATCGGCGATGACCTGGGCGAAGACGAAATCGTCACCGCGCGAGACGACGGGGATGGAACGCGCACCGATGCGTGCCAACTCGTCCCTGCCGCCATTGTCTTCCAGAATATTAATCGATTCGAATTCGATCCCACGGACCGACAGGTATTCCTTTACCCGGAGACAGCTCGTTCAATGGGGCTGCCAGAAAACCTTTATAGGGGCCGTCATGGCGTTTTCCTTTGTTTCGCGCTGCGATACCGCGCGGTTAACGAAAACTGTGGGAAAAAAGTATAGGCGGAGGAACGCGGTCGAACAACTCGGGCCGGTTTAGGCTTTAGCTGCCAAAGCTTCTTCCGCCCAGCAAGCAACGGATAGCAGCGCATCGTCACCGGCGAAGCGCCCCGCAAGCTGAACACCGACCGGCAGCCCCTGTGGTCCCGTATGATTCGGCAGGGTTACGCAAGGCGTTCCCATCGTCGTCCAGGGACGGTTGAAGGTGGCGTCGCCCGTCGTTTCGCGCCCGAACGGTGCTTCGCCGGGGCTGCCGGGGTGATCAGCGCGTCGAGGCCGGCCATGACATCGGCAAATTGTACACGGCATTGCTGCGCGCATTCGATAGCGCCGAGATAGGTCGCGTAGTCGGTTACGGCGCCCGTCGCCATCTGCTTCTTCAAACGTTCGCTGAGCTTGTCTTCGTGTTCGTTGTATTCGTGCGCCAGCGCGCGGCGGCCCTCATACATCATGATCGTCTTGTTGGAAGGCTCCAGGCGGCCGAAACCGTCCGGCAGAACCACTTCGCTTACCGTCGCGCCGGCCTCGGCGAAACAAGCGGCAGCCATCTCGACCGCAGTGTGGGTCGCGGCATCCGCCCTGTCCCACCAAGGGGTGCGGCACAAGCCCAGACGCGGCGGCGCCGGGCAGGGATCGACGGCCGCCGGCGCGCCCGTAAGCGCCGCCCGCAGCAAAGCGAAATCGCTGATCTCGCGCGCCATCGCGCCCAGCGTATCCAGCGAGCGGGCCAGCAGCTTAACGCCGGCATAGCTGAATTGGCCGATCGTCGGTTTGTAGCCCGCCACCCCGCAGAACGATGCCGGCCGGATCGTCGAACCGCCGGTCTGCGTCCCCAGCGCCAGCGGCACCATATTG
The DNA here is from genome assembly GCA_964386465.1 of uncultured Rhodospirillaceae bacterium. GTDB lineage: Bacteria > Pseudomonadota > Alphaproteobacteria > UBA8366. The sequence goes on along the minus strand of CAYLTU010000004.1, from coordinate 27,395 downwards.
TCCGCTACGGCGGCCGCGGAACCGCTCGAGGAGCCGCCGGGAGAATGGTTCAGATTGTGTGGGTTGCGCGTCTCCGCCGGATTCACGAAGGCGAACTCGGTCGTCACCGTCTTGCCGAGAACCACACCACCGGCAGCCCGGACAAGGGCGACGCAGGCGGCATCCACCGCCGGGCGATGCCCCGGATAAATCGCGGAGCCGTAGGCTGTCGGCATGTCGAAGGTTTCGATCACGTCCTTGAACCCGACCGGCACACCGTGCAAGGGGCCGCGCGACGCTTCCTTGTCACGGGCCCTGGCGTCGGCAAGCGCCGCCTCGGGATCGATATGCGCCCAGGCTAAAAGGTCCGGCTCCCGCGACGCGACCCGCTCCAGGCAGGCTGTTGTCAACGCTTCGCTTGTTATCTCACCTGCGGCTATCGCCCGTGCCACGGCGGTTGCGGACAATTTATTCAGGGCCGTCATCACGATGTTCCCTGTCATCCTATTTGCCGAGAAACGCGGTCAGAACGCGCCGCGCGGCAGCCGCCGGCGTCATCGCGCCGGTCACGACCTGATTCTCCAGGTCTTCCAGCATTGACCGCACTTCGGGGTGCGCCTTCAGCCGCTCCAGCAGCGTGTCGCCGACTTCCGACCACAGCCAAGCCCGCGCCTGATCGGCGCGGCATTCCGCGATCTCGCCGCTCGCGCCGAGCTTCGTCTCGAAATCGTCGACATGCGCCCAGGCCTCGTCGATACCCTTGCCGGTCAGCGCGGAGCAGGCCGTCACCGGTACTTGCCAGTTCGGCGATGCGGGGCGCAACAAATGGATCGCGCTGCGATAATCGGAAACCGCATGGCGCGCCGCCATCTCGAATTCGCCGTCCGCCTTGTTGACGAGGATCAAGTCGGCAAGCTCCACGATACCCTTTTTCATGCCCTGCAACTCGTCCCCGCCGGCGGGCGACAGCAGCAAAACGAACATGTCGGTCATATCCTTGACGGCGGTTTCGGACTGTCCGACGCCGACCGTCTCGACAATCACCACGTCGTGACGCGCCGCCTCGCAGATCGAGATCGCCTCGCGTGTCCGCCGGGCGACGCCGCCCAACGTCGTACCTGCCGGGGACGGCCGGATAAAGGCGTCCGGCTGGCGCGATAGAGCCTCCATGCGCGTTTTGTCGCCGAGGATCGACCCGCCACTGAGTTTCGACGACGGATCGACGGCGAGAACCGCGACACGCCGGCCCCTGTCGATAACGTGCTGGCCGAGCGCTTCGATGAACGTCGATTTCCCCACGCCCGGCACGCCGGAAATGCCGACCCGGATCGAGCCGACCCGGTGCGGCAGCAGCGCTTGCAGCAAGCTTTCCGCCTGTTCGCGATGATCTTCGCGGATCGACTCCACCAGCGTGATGGCGCGGCCGAGCGAGCGGCGGTCGCCGTCGCGGACCGCTTGCGCCAATTCCTGCATGCCGGTGGTGCCCATCTAGACTACGGCTTCTTGTCGCCGAATTGGTCCGTGGCCAGCTTGGTCATTTTGGTACGAACGCCCTCGTCGAGTTTTTCATACTCAGCGCGTCGCTGCCGGTACAACGCCATCGTTTGCTCCATAAGTATGTCCCGGTCGCTCGCGGGTGCTTCTTCCACTGTCTCCGGGACTTCCGCCGCGTCTTGAGACTCCGCCGTTTCAGGTTCCTCCGACGCGTCCGGTACCTCCGTTGGTTCAGATTCCTCCGACGCCTCGGATTCAACAAGAGCCTCCGCCAGGGCGATCCGTTTGTTGCTGTCGCGCAATTGTCGAGCCGCGGCACGCCCTTTCCTGTCCATGAAAATCAGTTGCATGATTTTCCTGATCATGGCGGTGTCAATGGCATCTTGACGGCGCCCGGCCCCAACGGCTGCCCATAGCTGAATTCGACAAAATTACCGTCCGGATCCTTCAACCCGCAGTAATAACCGACCGGATAGGCCTCCTGGCGCGGTTCCCATTCCAGACACCCGGCGTCGCGGCCTTTCGTTGCGACCGCGTCGACGGCCTCTCGGCTCTGCAGGGCGAAGCCGAAATGGCTGAAATCCCGCTCGCCCTGGTCGCGGCCGGGCCCGCCCGGCAACAGGACGAAGACGAAATCGCTCTCCCGCCCCGGCTCCGCCATCCAGACGATCCGCCGTCCCTTGTCGTCGAACCGTTCATGAGCCAGTTCAAGCCCGCAAAACTCCCGATAGAAGGCGACGCAAGGATCGACCTCCCGCACATGCAGCGCGATATGGGTGAAATTCACGGCCATGGGTCCACCCTAATCCCGCTCTGAACGAATGCCAATCGCATGTCTTATTCGAAAATTTTCGCCATCATGATCTCGCTCACGAAACTGCCGTCGACATGCATCGAATCCCGTTTCGTGCCCTCGGTGACGTAGCCCATTTTCAGGTAAAGCCCGCGCGCGGCGGTGTTGTGCGCCATCACCGTCAACTCGAGCCGGCGCATACCGGAATCCTGCGCGAATGTCTCCAGCGCCCGCATCAGTTTCAAGCCCAGCCCGCGGCGGCTGTGCGCGGCAAGAACGCCGATACCGACCGTGGCGGTGTATTGGTTCCGCTTGAAGTCGCCGCCCATCGCCACCGCTTCCGCTACGGGTTCCGTGCCGTCCCAAGCGTTCAGCAACAGATAGTGCGGCAATGCGTCGAAACGCTCGATTACCGAGCGCATTTCATCGACCGATCGCGCCCGCTCACCGGGCCCGCGCAGGAAATGGCTGGTTTCGCCAAGCAAAATCTCGCCAAACCGATACAGCGCCTCGGCGTCTTCCGGCGCCGCGGCGCGAATCTTATAGTCGCCCATGAAAGCGGCCCCCGTGCCGCTACTCCTCGCGCCCCAAGGCGCGACAAAGAAGTATGTAGAGCTTGCCGACATCCGCCGTCATGAAGGTCGAGTGCAGCAAATTCTCGGGATCGGAGTCCCGCGCTTCGTTGAGCAGCCGGTCGAACTGGTCGACATAGCGGACGACATAGTCGCGCATTTCCTGGTTGGTCTTGATTTTTTCCGTAACCCGCGCGGCCAACGACGCCTGACGGCCGCGCAGCAAGGTACGCGTGAAGACGCCCCGGTCACCCTTCACATAGCGCTTCCAATCCGCCTCCGAAACGTCGTTGTGCAGAATGCGCGTCAGATCGATCGATGTCGAATCCAGATCCTCGATGATGAACCGCGCCGTCTTGAGGAACAGGTCACGCCGCAGCACCAGCTCTTCCTGCGCGAGCCGCCTTGCCTGTTCCGAAGCGTCCGCCGACGCCTGAGTAAGCCGCGCGGACTGCCGATCGAACGTCTTGCCCGCTTCGTTCGCCTTGGTGATCGCCTCGTCCAGCGATTCCAGGACATCGCGACTGCCGCTTTGGACCTTTTCGGCGACGCCCTCGAAGGTCGAGCGAGCCTGTGCGGCGGCCGATGTCATCGCCGGACCCTGCTTTGTGAGTTCTTCCGTGGCGTCGCGCAGGCGCCGGGCGGCATCTTCGCTCACCGCGCCGACTTCTTCGGCCTGCTGCCGGTAGGAGTCGGACAATTCGTTTAGCCGTGACGCGACTTGGTCGGAAGCGCCAGTCAATCCGGTCGACTGTTGTGCGAATGCGTCGCCGATCAGTTTCATGTTGGTGAGCGCGTCGCGTGCCGCCCGGGACAGTTCTTCGGCCTGCACCCGCAGCCCTTCGCGGTTGTCGTCGACCTGCATACCGGCCTGCATCGACGCGGTGGTCAGCCGCTCGCTCTGCTCGCTGAAGCGCTCGCCGACTTCCCGCATCAGGCGGAGCGCCGTCTGCACCGACTCGTTCAGCCCGCCGGACTCGCTGTGGAAGGCGCGACCCGCTTCCATTATCCGCTTGATGACCTGATCGGCGACGGCGACGAGTTGATCGACCTGGCGCGTCAAGGTCTCGCCGATTTCCGAGGCGCGCGCGCCCGCATTGCGCGACGCTACATCGAGCTGCCCGGCCTGTTCTTCCACCGTCTGTTCAACCAGCCGGACCTGTTCGTTGAGCGTCCCGACCAGCGCCCCCAGCGCATCGCCATCCTCGCGCAGACTCTCGCGGATACGCCTCGCGGACTCGGCGGCGTTCTGGGAGCTCTCTTCGAGCTCCTTGGTCTGCTGCTGGATCGCCTCGCGAATCTCGCGCACGCGGTGCGAGGCGTGATCGGAGGCGGCGCGAAGGTCCTGGCTCTGCCGCTGCAGCAGGTCGCCGACGGATTGCGCCTGACCAGCCGCCCAGTCGGCGGATTCTCGCAAGGACATCGCATGTTTCTTCAATTGGTCGCTCAAGCCGCGCGCCTGCGTCACCGCCGGCCCATAGGCGTCGCTAACATCGCTGGCGCCATTGCTCAATATGCCGCGAATCTGTTCCGCACGAGCGCCCAGCGCCGTATCGATCTGCTGTGCTTGTTCCGAGGCCCGCTCGGACGTCGCCGAAAGCGCCGTGACCTGCCGCTCCAACACCTCGCGGATCGAGTCTGCGCGGACCGACGCAAGGTCCGACGCCTTCGACACTTCCTGGGCTTGGCTGCGCAGCGCCGCGCCCATCAGCTCGATCTTCTGGTTTGCGTCGGCCGCCGCGCGGGTCAGTTCGGCGCCGTGTTTTACTGCCGCGCCATCCACCTCGCGCGCCTTCTGCGCCAATGCTCCGGCCAGCTCGGTCAGCTGGTCGCCCTGCGATTCCAGCGATTCCTTTATACGAACGCTCTGGTCGGTCGCTCCCTGCGCCGATTGGGCGATGTCGTTCATCTGCTGATGCATCGTCGACGTCATCTCGTTCGCCTCGGCGACCATGCGCTCGATCGTCGTGGACAGATCGTCGGTCCGCCGCGAGAAGCCTTCGTCGATCTGGCGCAGCGCCGTATCGGTCGCCTCGCGCAACGTCTGGCCCAGCTTGTCGATGCGGGAAGTTGACCTGTCGATCATGCCGTCTACGGTCGAACCGTGTTTCGCCAGTGCGGACTCCAGCGTCGTCTGCAGCGCCGCGACCTGGCGGTCCAAGGCGCCGCCGAACCGGTCGATCTCCTCCCCGGTCCGCGCCGCCACCGTATTCAGCGCATGCGATTGAATATCGAAGGATTCCTTGAGCCGGTCGGTGACGCGGACGGTCTGGCGGCGCAGTTCGGCCGCTATATCCTGCGCCCGGGAAGCGGCCAGTTCGCTCGCCGCGTTCAGATCCTGCGTCCCCTTGCCGAGCGCGTCACCAATCGCCACACTGCGTGTCGCCGCGTTCTCAGCCGCTTGGGACATCGTTTCCGTATAGTCGCGGAACAGGTCGCCCATATCCTTGGCCTTGTCCGCTGCGCGCTCGGCGGCGCTGGTCAGCTGGCCTGCCATATCGCGCAGCGAGGCGCCGATTTCCTTCGACTGTTCCAGGCTGTTTCGGTTCACCGTGGTGAGTTCCGCCGTCTGCCGGTCGGTAACCTCTCGCACGGCGTGCTGCTGCGCCTCGAAGCGGTCGGCGAGCCCCGACAAGGCTTCCGCCTGCTCGGCGAGGACGACCCGCAACTCGCCGGCTTCGGTCGCAGCCTGCTCGCTCGCCGCGGTGAGCTTATCGGTGTTGCGTAGCATCGCATCGGCGACGTCGTTGAGCTGCACCGCCGCCTGGTCACTCGCCCGATTCAATGATTCGGTCTGTACGCTCAGCGCGTCGGCGACATGCCGGATGCGGGCTTCCGCCTCTTCGGCCGGATAGGTCAGCAGGGCAAGCTGCCGGCGCAGCGCATCGGTGTGCTGGCGCAGCTCCCGATTCGGTTTCATGAAGACGAGCACGAGCCACAGGAAGGCGAGCGGCATCGTTATACCGGCGACGAACGCGGCCAACTCGTGCGGCAGCATCGCCGCCAGCAGACCCCAGCCGAGATAGGTGTGCACGTACCAGGCACAGAGCGCCAGCCACACCGTCGAGGCCGCGGTTCCGCCGACGACGAGACGGCGGGCGAAACGCGACGCGGCCGCCGCGACGGCGACCGGATCGTCGCTTGGCCCAGCCTGTACATGACGCCCCGAGCGGGGCAGTTCGGTGACGTTCGCCGGCATAGTGAGAAATTACGCCTTTCGCGGCGAAAAATAAACGACGGAGCGCGTCTTCCAACAGCTAGCTGCGTCTTCGGGAGATCCGCGCAAAATGGCGAACGAGAACGCCATCCACCCCCACCTCAATCCTCCCCCATCAAGGGGGAGGAGATTATTTGTTTGATATGAAAGACTTATCCCTTCCCCCCTTGTGGGGGAAGGCTAGGATGGGGGGAGAAACGGCCGAGTTCGCATTTTTTTGCGGATATCCGCATCAGGCCGCCGCGCGCCGCCCCTTGATCAATGTCATGATCTCCGCGGCGGCAGCCGGAATGTGGGTACCCGGGCCGTAGACCGCCGCGACGCCCTGCGCCTTGAGCTCGGCGTAGTCCTGCGGCGGGATAACGCCGCCGCAGACGACCAGTATATCGCCGGCACCCTGCTGTTTCAGGGCGTTCAGCAAGGCTGGAACCAGGGTCTTGTGGCCCGCCGCCTGCGAAGACACGCCGATGATGTGCGCGTCGTTCTCGACCGCCTGGCGCGCCGCCTCCTCCGGCGTCTGGAACAGCGGCCCGACATCGACGTCGAAGCCGATATCGGCGAAGGCCGTGGCGATCACCTTGGCGCCGCGATCGTGGCCGTCCTGGCCGAGCTTGACCACCAGCATGCGGGGCCGGCGGCCCTCCGAAGCGGCAAACGATTCGACATCCGTCTTGATCTGTTCGAAGCCCTCGTCGCCGTCATATGCGGCGCCATAGACGCCGGAGATCGAGCGGATCTCCGCCCGATGTCTTGTGTAGACGGTCTCCAGCGCGTCGGAAATCTCGCCGACCGTGGCCCGCGCCCTCGCCGCTTCGACGGACAGGGTCAGCAGATTGCCGGTACCGTCCCGCGCGGCGTCGCCCAGCGCCTGCAGGGTCGCCTGGCAATCCGCCTCATCCCGGCTGGACCGGACGTCGGCCAACCGCTTGAGTTGCGAGTTACGTACCGCCGTGTTGTCGATATCGAGGATGTCTATCTCGTCACGCGCCGCGGGCTGGTACTTGTTGACGCCGACGACCACTTCCTCACCCCGGTCGATCAGCGCCTGACGCCGCGCGGCGGATTCCTCGATGCGCAGCTTCGGCACGCCGGCGACCACCGCCTGTGTCATGCCGCCCATCTCCTCGACCTCGTCGATCAGCTTGCTGGCTTCGGCGATCAGGCTGGCCGTGAGGCTTTCGACGTAGTAGCTGCCGGCCAGCGGGTCGATCACCTTCGTGATGCCGGTTTCTTCCTGCAGGATGAGCTGGGTGTTGCGCGCGATCCGGGCCGAGAGTTCGCTTGGCAGGGCCAGCGCCTCGTCGAAGGCGTTGGTGTGCAGCGACTGGGTGCCGCCGAGACCCGCCGCCATCGCCTCGACCGTCGTGCGGATGATGTTGTTGTAGGGGTCCTGCTCGGTCAGGGACACGCCGGAGGTCTGGCAATGGGTTCGCAGCATCAGCGACTTGTCGTCCTGCGGCTGGAACAGGTCGCGCATCAGATGCGACCACAGGAAGCGCGCCGCGCGCAGCTTGGCGATCTCCATGAAGAAGTTCATGCCGATGCAGAAGAAGAAGGACAGGCGCGGTGCGAAGGCGTCCACGTCGAGTCCCTGCGCCTTCGCCGCGCGGACATATTCGATGCCGTCGGCGATGGTGTAGGCGAGCTCCTGCACGCAGGTCGCGCCCGCCTCCTGCATGTGATAGCCGGAGATCGAGATCGAATTGAAGCGCGGCATGTGCGATGCCGTGTGCGCGATGATGTCGGAGACGATCCGCATCGAGGGTTCCGGCGGGTAGATATAGGTATTGCGGACCATGAACTCCTTCAGGATGTCGTTCTGGATGGTGCCGCTGAGGTCCTTCTGCGCGACGCCCTGCTCCTCACCGGCGACGATGAAACTCGCCAGCACCGGCAGCACCGCGCCGTTCATGGTCATGGAGACGGACATCTGGTCGAGCGGGATGCCGTCGAACAGGATCTTCATGTCTTCGACGGAATCGATCGCCACGCCGGCCTTGCCGACATCGCCGACGACCCGCTCGTGGTCGCTGTCGTAGCCGCGATGGGTCGCCAAATCGAAGGCGATCGACAGGCCCTTCTGCCCGGCCGCCAGATTGCGCCGGTAGAAGGCATTCGATTCCTCAGCCGTCGAGAAACCGGAATATTGCCGCACGGTCCAGGGCCGCGCCGCATACATCGTCGCCCGCGGCCCGCGCACGAACGGCGCCATGCCGGGCAGCGTGTCGATATGCTCGAGCTGCTCCAGGTCGGCGGCGGTATAGACCGGCTTGACCTCGATCCCTTCGAGCGTGCGCCATGTCAGCGATTCCAAGGGCTTGCCGCGCAGCTCCTTGCCGGCCTGCGCCTGCCATTCGTCCAGCGATTTCGACGGAAAATCAGCCATCTCGACCGTCCCGATTGCGTTATCTCACCTCGCTTATATCGGGTTCGGCGTACAGCTGTCCAACGGCGCGGGATTAATAGCGTTTTTTCAACGGTTTAACTTTCCCCCATCGGCAATGCCGGCGGCGATGATATCCTGACGATCAGCCGACCCGAGTTGGCGCGCGGCCAACGGACAGGCGACGCAACAAACGAATCGCCAATGCTTCCCCTTCGGGAGAGAATCCATGACACAAGAAGACGGTTCAACGGCTGGGCCGATCGGCGGGATCGACGGCCGGACATTCGATGTCGTCATCATCGGCGGCGGGATCAGCGGCGCCAGTTCGGTTCAGCATTTGGCGGCCGCCGGCTTCAACGTCCTGCTCGTCGAAAAGAACGATTTCGCCTCCGCCGCGACATCGCGGTCAAGCCGGCTGCTCCATAGCGGCCTTCGTTATCTCGCACCGCCAAAATCGTTCTGGGACTTCGTCAAGAAGCCGAGTTCCTTCCTCGCCGGTGTCGATACGGCACGAAAATCAGCCATGGTCGGGGACGAGTTGGTGCGCAATCTGCCGAACAGGATCCGCCCGACACGTCTTCTCCTGCCCATCGTCGAGACCGCGGCATACCGCGGCTGGCAAATCGATCTCGGCGCCCGCTTTCTGAAGCTGATCGGACGCCGCAAGACGCCGCTCAACTACGCACGGACGCCGCAGGACGAAGCACGAAACCTGCCCTTCATCCAATGGCTGCGAGAAGGCAACCGCCTGGAAAGCGTCGTCGGGATCGACGACCATCAGTTCCATTGGCCCGAACGGATCTGTATCGACAGCATCATGGATGCGGAACGGATGGGCGCCGTGGCCCTGAACTACAGCACGGCGGAGAATATCGCCCGCAAGGACGGTCTCTGGCAGATCGAGGTCAGCGGAAAGGATGGTGCGCGTGCGACCGTCTCCGGCACCGTACTGCTGAACTTCACCGGAGTCTGGACCGACCGCACCAATGCCATGGTCCCCGCCGCCAACACGCCAAAGCGTCAGATCGTCGCCGTCAAGGGCGTCTCGCTCGCGGTTCAGCTGCCGGAGAGTTACGAAGGTGTCGGCATCGCCGGGCTCAACTCCGAGGGCGACGCCATCATGTGCGTGCCCTGGGGCAAGCTGCACTATATCGGCCCGACGGAAACCATCTACGAGGGCGATATAGACGACGTAAAGCCCGAGGATGAGGACATCGACGAGTTGATCCACGAGATCAACCTCTTCATGCCCGGCTTCAACATGGATCGGTCCAAGATCCTGCACGCCTGGGCGGGTGTGCGGCCGATCACCTACGACCCGGACCGCGCGAAGGGACGACGGATGCCGTTCAGCATCGTTCACGATCTGGGGCCGGAAGGCTATCCCAACATGCTGACGGTGACCTGGAACGCGATCATGTTCCACCAGCCGACGGCCCGGCGCATCGTGAAGGAGGTGCGTAAACGCATCCGGCCGACCGGTGATCCGCAGCCGCTGCGCTACGAGGGGGAACGAGACCCGTCAGACTCCTCACCGCCCTTCATGGACGCGTGGCCGGCGGTGACGCGCGCCGACATCGTCCGCAGCGCTGAGAAGGAACACGCCCGCGACCTCGTCGGTATTCTCTTCAGACGGACCGGGCTCGGCTGGTATGTCCGGATTCCGGACGCGAAGGTGAGCGAAGCGGCGGAACTCGTCGCGCCGGTCCTCGGATGGGACGCGGGCGATATCGAACGCGAGGTCGAGGCCTATCGCGCCTATGTCCGCAAATACCACATGATCGGCGATACCGACTGGTCCGCGTGACCGCGACGACGCGCGGCGCCGTTACCGGGGCTTCGGAATGTCGGCGTAGACTTCGAATTTCTCCGCGTCGAAGGCGAAAGGTTGTATCGCGCCGCCGGCTTCTTCCAGAACCGCATGCGCCTCGGGAACGGCGAGCATGTTTTCCCAGACCCGCGACATGGTCGGGAACTCGCCGGGTAAATCGATGCCCGCGAGCAGCGCGTTGCGGATTTGCGGGACGAGGAAACAATCGGCCAGCGTGACCGCGTCCCCGACCGCGAACCGGCCGGCGCAGTTCGCCATGATCCCCTCGATCGCGCCGAATTCGCGGCGGATGAAGTGAAGGCGCAGCGGGTGGACCGTCGGATCGGCCTTCACCATGCCCCATTCGCCCATCGCCTGAATGATAAACGGGATGTTCTGGTAGGGCTGGGTGTCGGCGGCGACGATCCACATGATGCGACGCGCCTCGGCGCGCATCCACGGATCGGCGGGCAGCATCGCCCGGCCCGGCGCTTCGCCCTCCGCGCCCAGGCAATCCTCCAGATAGTCGATGATCGGGCCGGTCTGGGTCATCTTGCGGCCGTCCGGCAGCAGCAGAATCGGCACCCGCCCCTCCGGATTGAAGGCGGTCAGATCCGTCGTGCCCAGCTTTTCGGTCTCGGGGTCGCCCTCGGGTATGGTGAAGACGATGATCCCGCGATGATCCGTCTCCAGCCCCGTGCTCACCAATTCAACGCGCGAAGCCGGCACGCCGCGGCAACGCAGATACAGCGTCACCCGCATCGAAGCGCTGCTGACCGGGTGGTAGAACAAGCGAAAGGGCCGGGCCTGGGTCGTCATAGCGCGCCTCGTCTTCGACAATTTTCGCGAAATGCCGTTCCGGTCGATGATATCAGGGAATTCCCCCGCGACTGGAGAATTGTCATGATCGAGGCGTTGTTCCAATCAAAAAGGGATTGAGTAAACTGGCGCCGTTATAGGGTAGAGCCATAAACGTTATCGTCACCCTTGGGCTTCGACCCGAGGGTCCATGTCGAAACCACGGTACGCCACAAACATGGATTATCGGGTCAAGCCCAATAATGACGGAATGGAGCGCGGCGCGGCAAAGCTTCTAACCGCCCCAGACCTCACCCAAAAACGCCAGCCAATTCTCGCCGAGGATCTTGCGGATGCGCGCCTCGCCCCAGCCGCGCTGCCCCATCGCGGCCGTCAGGTTGGAGTAATCGGCCGGGCCGTCGAGGCCGATCGGGTTGTCGGGCCGTTTCGCCATCGGTTTCGACAACGGCCGACCGAGGCCCTTATCGGAGCGAAGATAATGAAAGAATGCGGTGTCCTGGCCCTGGGTGAAGTCGGTGCCGATGCCGACCTGGTGCTCGCCGACCAGGTCGATCATGTACTCGAACCCGTCGAGCACGTCCTCCACCGTCGAATCGTCACCCTTCGGCATGAACGGCGTGTAGGCGACGACGCCGACGAAGCCGCCCTTGTCGGCCAGTTTCTTCAGCATCGCGTCGGACTTGTTGCGCGGATGGTCGAACAGTGCGTTGGGGAAACAGTGGGTGTAGGCGACGGGCTTCGCCGAATGGTCGATCGCGTCGCCACTGGTGGTGTCGCCGACATGGGAGAGATCGACCAGGACGCCCAGTTCGTTCATCAGATCGACCATGTCGCGGCCGTAGTCCGATAGACCGCTATCGCGGCTTTCCCAGCAGCCGGAACCGACCAAATTCTGCGTGTTGTAGGTCAGCTGGATCACCCGCACGCCGAGGTCACGGAACAGCCGCAGATGGTCGAGATTCTGCTCTATGGCGAAGGTGTTCTGCCAGCCCAGCACGATACCGACCTTGTTCTCCGCCTTCGCCCGGCGGATATCGGCGGCGCTGTGTACCTGGGTCAGGATATCGGCATTCTCGGCGAGATTCCTTTTCCAGCGCGCGATATTACCCATCGTGTCGTTGAAGCCCTCCCAGATCGAACAGGTGCAGTTGGCCGCGGTCAGCCCGCCGCGATGCATCTGCTCGAAAACGTCGCGCGACCAGTTCGAGATCACGAGCCCGTCGATGACGATGCTGTCTTTGTGGAGGGAAGCTGCGGCGGTATCGGCCATGGGTCGGATGTCCTTCGCGTGGGCGTAACGGTCACGCGGAGCCTAGCCTCCCAGGCACCGGGAAGGAAATCGCCGCACGTCTCGTCGTTCTTGCTTACGCCCGCGCCTCGGCGTGCGCGGTATAGTCCACTTCCGTGTCAGCGGTCGCCACGGCGACCGATCCGTAGATGGGTCACCGTTGCTTCCAGGTCTTGACCAGGAATTTCGCGTCGTCGTCGCTGACGCCCCACATCTCGAATTTGACCTTCGCCGCGTCGTACAGAGAGACCTCGCCCTGCGCCTTGTCGAAGTCGCGGTACAGTTCGACGGACACATCGATGCCGTCGAGCGCCCGGTTCTCGGTGTCCGCGATGGTCGAGACCATGTTTACCGCGCACGCGGCGATGGAAGCGCAGAACAGCTCGCCCGCGCCGACCGCCTCGCCGCCGGTGTTCTCGGCCACCCAGTGGTGGTTCCGCGCGTTGCAGATCGACCGGCCGACGATGCCGGTGCTGTAACTCCGCGCGCCGTAGGCCAACGCCAACTCGCCCATGGCGATCTCCCTGGTTGTTCGTTCGATATATGGTCGCAGACCTACCGGTACCCGGCAACCGCTATCGCGGCGACAGGCCGTCGCGAACTTTACAGGCGCTGAATTTTTCCTTAGCGAATTCCATACGGAATACGGATTACATATGGATATATCTATGACAACGAAACTCCCTGTGCGGAAGGTTGGCAGCGGATTGGGCGTGAGCCTGCCCAATGACCTTGGATTGGAGGAAGGGGACGAACTCTACGTCATTCGGACGACGGAGGGGCTGCATCTGACCCGCCTCGATCCCGAGTTCGACGAGGCGATGGATGCGGCCAGCGACTTCGTCAAACGCTATCCGAACCTGATGAAGGCGCTGGCGGAGAACTGATGGCGATCATGTGGCTGACGCCCGAGATCGTCAAGGGACTGCATCTGCAAGCTATCGCCGCGGCCGGCGGGTCCTTGGGCATCCACGACTAAGGGCTGTTGCGGAGCGCAATCGCCCGGCCCCGGAATACCCGCGCCCAGGGCGCCGCACCCTCGCTACACGCGCTCGCCGCCGCCTATGGCTACGGCATTATCCGCAACCACCCCTTTATCGACGGCAACAAGCAGGCCGGCATCCTGGCCAGCGCCGTCTTCCTGGAGATCAATGGTTACGCTTTCCAGCCAGACGAGGCGGAGGCGGTCAACTTCGTCCTCGCGCTAGCGGCGGGCGACATCGAGGAACGGGTGTTCGCCGATTGGATCGCCGACTTCACCACGCGGAAGACCTGAGCGCGAAGGCTCGGCCCAGCGTTGTGATGGAAACGGAATTCAAAGTCGCGCAGCATTCTCGGTTCGATCTGGTTCCCCGCTCCGTAGCGCTTCGCCGCTAGTCCGGGATGAAGACTAAGAGCCCGTGCAGACGCTGCCGCAACCGCCGGCCCAAGTTCGGATCAGGCCTTCTCGTTGGCGAGGCCGAAGGCCGGACGCAGCTTGACGCCGATACAGGTTCCGGCGAACGCCGCGGCGATCCACAGCCAGCCATGCACGCTGGTCGACGCCACGCCGGAGAAGAACGCGCCGATATTGCAGCCGAAGGCGATACGCGCGCCGTAGCCCATCATCAGGCCGCCGATCACCGCTGCGGCGAGCGAGCGGAGCGGAACTCGTGCCGTGGGGGCGAAACGCCCCGCAAGGCCCGCGGCGATCAATGCGCCCAGAACGATGCCGGTATCCATGACGAAGGTGTCGTCGGTCAGGATCGGGCCGTTCAGCGCGCGCTCGGTGAAGCCGCCGGTCCAGAACCACACGCCGGCCGGATCCCAGCCGGCGAATTGCGCGAGTTTGGCGCCGGCCAGGGTGAACCCCCAGGTGATCGACCAGGGGTAGCCGGCGATCACCATCGACAGCCAGTTCAGGAAGGCCAGCGCCAGGGCGCCCCACAGGACCGGCCAGCCGCCTGTCAGGAGGCGCCGCCCTGTAGGCCAACCCGGCGTCAGGCCCGCGGGCCGGCCCCAGCGCCGCAGCAACTCGGAGAGCGCCAAGAGCAGGGCGACCTGACCGATCAGCGCCGCCGACCAGCCGAATTCCTTGCCCAGTGCAATCCCGGCCACGCGCGGCGTCGAGACCCACCATTCCATGTGCAGACTGGCCCAGAACGATCCCGCGATGAAGGCCGCGAGGGTCGCCAGCATGCGGGTGCTGCCGCCGCCGACCGTGAACAGCGTACCGGAACCGCAGCCGCCGCCGAGCTGCATGCCGAGCCCGAACAGGAACGCGCCCACGGCCACCTGTACGCCGACGGGCGCGATGGCCCCGCTGACCGCGCGGCCGAACACCTCGCCCTCGGCGAGGGCCGGCGCGAATAGAAACGTCGCCACGGCGAGCATCAGCAGCTGTGCGCGTACACCCGTTACGTCGCGGGCGACGATCATGCGCCGGTAGGCCGACGTGAAACCGAACGCGGCGTGATACAGCACCAGCCCCATCGCCGCGCCGATCCCGAACAGCATCCCGATCCGCCAGCCGTTCAGGGAAACCAGAGTGGCGACCAGCGCCAGAAGGACACTGCCGCCCAGGACGACGCCCTTTTGTATCGCCGGACCGGCGCCTTCGATTGATGCAGCGGTGGAAATAAGCGGTTCCTCAGCCGGCGGTCGCCTGCTTCACGATCTTCGCCCAGATCGCGTCGAGCTCGGCCGCCATCTTGTCGAGATCGACGCTGCCATAGGGCGCGAAGGTCGCGCTCGGTTCGCGGTAGGTCAGCGACGCCGTACCGTCCGCGTTCTCCGTCACGTAGAAGCGCAAGGGCGCCTCGATACCGGACGGTACGCTGGCCTTCAACATGCGCACGGCGAAATCGTTGCGGTAGACGCCGATCACCAGGTTGCCCGGGATCTTGATGCCGCGGCCCGACGCCCCGCGGCTGGCGCTGGCCCGGGTCACGACAAACATCCCGTTCGCCTTCACCGCGGCCTCCAGCCTGTCCCACAGCGCCTTGAAACTCGACGCCGTCTTGATGGTCCGGGTCCCTGGATAGGGCGCCGCGTCGACCGCGAGCGCCGGGCCCGACAGCGCGGCCAGGACCAGGACGGAAAAAACGACACTCATTCGCTTGGCGGACATACGGGAACCTCCACGAATTAACTCTTTTGTTAAACCGATTATAAACGCCTGCCGTGGCGTACTCCGGTAAAGTTGGCGTGAAGTCCGCGGCCTTTGAAAGGAGCGGGAATGCGGAAGCAATGGCGCGACGCGGCGATCGGCGGGGCCACCGGCCTGATCAAGAAAATGCTCGCTGAAGCACAGGAAATCGACAACCGGGACCGCTATGGGCAGACGGCTCTCATGCTATCAGCCATGCATGGCCGCGCCGCGGCCGTCGATCTGCTGGTCGAGAATGGCGCCGATTTGAACGTCACGGCGAAGTACGGGTTGAGCGCGCTTATGCTGGCCCTCGTGAACCGCCATGCCGGTATCGCGGCCGCACTGGTCGAGGCCGGGGCCGACACGTCGCCGCGCGGGACCGGCGCGCCGGGCTTCGCTGGAAAGACCGCTGGCGATCTCGCACGCGAAGCGGGCTTCGCCGGACTCGCCGACGCGATCGCCCTCGATCTGATCGCCCGCGCCTTTACCGACCGCGCCCTTCCGACAACGATGACGGACTCAAAACAGCTGTCGGATGCGGAATACGAAGAAGCGATGTCGTTCGACGGTCTGCGATGGCAAGAGGTGACGTTCGAACGGATCGAGCGCAATTCCGACGCCGTATTCTGGTTTTCACCCGAGGCCTTTCGCTACTACCTGCCAGGCCTTTTGTCGGCAGGACTCAAGGAAAACCGGTGGGACGCCAATTGTTACGATGCGCTCATCGGTATGCTCGACCGGAGCGCCAAACCCGACTATTGGGACGACTTCTTCCTGCCGCGCTGGCCGTTGTTGACAGCAGCGGAATTGAGCGCCGTCGCCGGCTGGGTCGGCTGGCTTGAATCGGCCCAACCGGACGCTTTCCACGACAACAGCTACGCGCGCGTTCGCGAAACCCTGGCGTTGTTGATGGCGCGACGCGGATAGCGCGGTCTCGCGTCCCTACCAGCGGAAGCAGGCCATCGCATAAGTCGGCGTCTGGCCTTCCTTAGCGTATAGCGCGGCGAGGCGGTCCACATCGATTGGCCCTTCGCCATCCACACCGGCATCCGCACCATGAATGCCGCCCGCGACGAACAGCGAGTCGATCCCCGCGGTGTTGGCGCCGCCGATATCGTGATACAGCGAGTCGCCGATCGCCAGGACCGGTCGCGCGTCCGGCTCATGGGCGAAGCACCGGTCGTAGACCGGTGCGTGCGGCTTTCCCCGGTAATCGACCTTGCCGCCGAGTTTTTCGTAGCGGCGCGCGGTGATACCGGGACAGATGTTCAGGCTGCCGTCCGGCGCGACGCTGACGAAATCGGGATTGGCGCAAATCATCGGCAGGCCGCGCGCGACGGCGCGCTGCAGGACCGGTTCGTAGACATCGAGATTGACCGTCCCGCTTTGCGTACCCGAGTTCAGGATAAAATCGGCGTCCTCGATATCGCCGGTCCCGGTCAGATCCAACCCGTCGAGCATGCTGGTGTCGCCATCCCATGAGAACGTGTAACAGCGCTGGCCCAAACCGGCGTAGAACGGTTCGGTACGGGCTTTCAACGCTTGCCAGACTTCCTCGCCGGAGGTTACGCAATGGTCGTAGCAGTCCGGGCCGAATCCCATGTCCGCCATGCGCGGCAATGTCACAGATAGCCGTTTCCCCGAATTCGACAGGATGACGATCTTTTTGCCCGCAGCCCGCAGCGCATGAAGCGCGTCGACCGCGCCGCCATGCGGCGATTGACCGTCATGCAAGACGCCCCACTGGTCGACCAGAAACAGCGCGTAGCGGTCCGCGACCTCGCTCAGTCCTTCGATAATCGTCATGGATCAAAAACCCGCCGCGGCCGCTTCTTCCGGGTCTTGGAATTCCTCCGGCGGTTCCTTGCTCAAGCGCGGCTCGCCGAACAGATAGCCTTGTCCGAAGTCGATACTGTATTCGAGCAGTTCGACCAGCATCTGCTCGGTCTCGATCTTCTCGACGATCAGATCGATTCCGGCGGAATCCATCGCCTGTTTCAAGACGCCCACGCCCGCCAGCCCGCCGTCCGGGTCGATCAGGTTCTGCAGTATCTCGCCTTCGATCTTGACGAACCGGATGTTCCTGTCGACCAGGTTCCGGAAATCGAACCGCATGTCGTTGACCTGATCCATCGAGTAGCGATAGCCGACCGCCGCGAGGCGGCGAAGGTCTTCGAGAGCATCCGGCGTGAAATCACGGAATTCGTCCTGGGAGAATTCAAAGACGAGGCTCGGCGCCAGCTCCGGGCAACTTTCCAGGAACGCGATGAATTCCTGGAAGAAACCACGATCGGCAATCGTATGCGGCGAGATATTGCAGAAGAAAGCCGTGGCGTAGTTCTGCCCCTGCGTTTTGCGCAACAGTTGCACGCAGCGGAACAGCAGCATGTTGTCGATGGCGGTGATCAGCCCGTTTTCCTTGGCGACGCCGATATATTGTTCGGGCAGGATCATCGTGCCGTCGGCCGCGCGTATGCGACTGAAGCATTCGTAATAGCGGCGCTTGCGCTGCGGCAGACTGACGATCGGCTGGAGATAAAGGTCGACCCGGTCCTGCCGCAAACCGTCGCGGACGATATCAAGGATTGCGCCTTCGTCGAGCGCGATGACCTGCCGGATCTTCTCACCGGTCGACGTCGCCAATTCGACCGCCGCGGCCTCGCGGTCCTCCGGCGGCAGTTCAACCGACATGATTTTGGTCCGCGTATCCGCGTCGGAAGCCTGGTCGGAATAAAGCTGCTCGACAAGCGAATGCAGCACTTTCACCTCGGCGGCAACCTGACGAAGTCCGATCCCATCGGCGCCGGTTTCCATATGACCGGCGCGCTCGAGCGCTTCGTAGATTCGCCGCACTTCGTCGCGCGCTCGCGTCAGGTCGTCGCGATTTTGGCTATACGCCTTGCGCAGCACGCGCATGCGCCGGGTCAAGCGCCGCGTCACATCCCGGCGCGCTGACCACTCATGCCCAAGCGCGCCGAAAACGAACAGAACGAGCCCCAGCAGGACCGCGGTCCATAAATCCGGACCCTTCCCCCACCACAACAGGCCCGCGACCACAAACGCCGAAAATGCGGCGTAAGTTATGACGATGACGATGTGCCAGAAAGTCGGCAACTGTTCCGCCTTTCCCCTCGAAACGCGTAAGATCGGATCAAGTTTGGTCGAACCCATTTCATGGGTCCGATCGAATTTGTGTATCCGCTCTATCTTCAATCGTTATAGAGCAGATTCACGCGATTGTTGGAGCACCGAAGGTGATTCCAATCAATCCCGATCTGCTCTAGCGCGACGTTACGCGGGCACGCTTCGGCGGGCAAGCCTCTCACCGGTGATCGGCGCCGACCGCATCGCTCAAGCGTTCGAAGCCATCGGCGCGCAACCGCGCTGCAAGGTCCCGCTTGACCCGCGGGATCAGACCGGGCCCGTGATAGACCAGCGCACTGTATATCTGCAGCAGACACGCGCCAGCCCGGATCATGGCATAGGCATCGTCGCCGCTAGCGATGCCGCCGGCTGCAATAATCGGCACTTTTCCTTGCGTTAAGGCGTACATCTCGCCGACGAGCGACAGGGTTAGCGGATATAGCGGCGCACCACTCAATCCGCCCGCTTCGTCCTTGTCCCGGCTTTTCAATCCCGCAGGGCGCGTGATCGTCGTGTTGGCGATAATCAATCCGTCGGTATCGGTCTCATCAACCGTCGCGGCGATGTCCTGCTTGTCTTCCGCGGTGAGATCCGGGGCGATCTTGACCAGCAACGGCTTCGATTCGCCGCCGCACGCCTCCGTCGCGGCGCGGCGGGTCGCGGTAATAAGCGCAGAAAGCTGGGCACGGTCCTGCAACGCCCGCAGGCCTGGCGTGTTCGGCGACGAGACGTTGATCACGAGATAGTCGGACAAAGCGGCAAGACTCTTCGCGCCGAGGATATAGTCGGCCAGCGCGTCTTCGCTTTCCTTGTTCTTTCCGATATTCGCGCCGACGATGCCACCGCCCCGCCGTTTCAGCCGCGACGCCGAAACCGCGACGCCGGCGCTGTTGAAGCCGTACCGGTTTATGACCGCGCAGTCCTTCGTCAGTCGAAACAGACGCGGCTTCGGATTGCCTGGCTGCGGGCGCGGCGTCACGGTGCCGGTCTCGACGAAACCGAATCCGAGCCGCAGCGCGCCACGATAGGCCGCCGCGTCCTTGTCGAATCCGGCGGCGAGACCGACCGGGTTCGGAAACCGCAGGCCCCAAAGTTCGGTCGCGAGAACCGGATCGTCCGGGCCATCCCAGCGAGGCCCCAAACCACGCGCCAACGCCCACACCGCAAGGCTATGCGCGCGCTCGGGATCGATATGGTGAAAAAGGGAAACCGCTAAATCATTTAAGCTCATTGTATCCCTTAGAATAATTTAGCTGTCCAATGTCAACTATTGTGGAGGATGAAGGGGCATTTCCAGACGTTTTGGTTGCGCCAGCGCCAGCAATGTTCTGCAAAATGCAGACGCATATTCCCAATACGCGAATTCAACCAACTCCAATTCTCCATTCGCTAGTCTCCAAATTACGTATTTTCAATGAGTTAGGGATTTTCTACGAGAATAAAAACGATTGCGTCTGTGGCACACCTTTTGCGTGATTATCCTTAAAGGTTTTTCAAAGGAATTTTCATGTCCACGCAACTGAAGCTACTTCGCAACACATCGATAATGGAATCCGGGTCCGATTCTCTGGATAGCGTGCATTTATCCGACCACATCCGCGTCCCGCCAAAACCCAGCCTCGACATGCTGACCGCAGGCAGTAGTGCCGGCGGCGTAAGCGTTCAGCGGGCGTGGGAAATCTATATGGCGATGCTGCGCAGTCTCCCATCCGAATTGCGCTAGCGCCGTCGTACGAGGCGATATCCCTTAAGCGGCAAGTACGCGTTCCGCGCTCCATGAGAGTCTGGCCGTCCTGCTGGACTAAGCCATCCGCGACGGTATAGTGCGCCGACATTTGAAACGGTGGCAGTTCGGGGCACACGAATGGACGCACTAACCTATATAGACGGCGAATGGCTGGAAGGGAATCCACCCCTCTTGGGCTCTCGGACGCACGCGACGTGGTTATCGTCGATCGTGTTCGACGGCGCGCGGGCATTCGAAGGCGTCGCGCCCGATCTCGACCTGCATTGCCAGCGCGTCGTCCGCTCCGCACAGGCATTCGGATTGATTCCGACGCTTACGGCGGAAAAAATCCAAGAGCTGGCCTGGGACGGAATCAAAAAGTTTCCGGACGATGCGGAACTCTATATCCGGCCGATGTTCTGGGCCGAAGAAGGCTGGGTCGATCCCGACCCCGACAGCACGCGGTTTGCGATGGTCGTTTACGTTTCGCCGCTTCCGGCACCGACGGGGTTGGCGGTTTGCCTATCGTCGCGGCGGCGGCCCGCACCGGATATGGCGCCGACGGACGCCAAGGCATCGTGCCTTTATCCCAACGCGTCGCGCGCTTTACGCGAAGCGACCCAAAAGGGTTTTGACAACGCGGTCGTCCGCGATCCGCTCAACAACGTCGCGGAACTGGCGACGGCAAACCTGTTTCTCGCCAAGGACGGTGTGGTGCAGACGCCGGTGCCGAATGGCACATTTTTGAACGGTGTGACACGGCAGCGCGTCATATCGCTCCTGCGGGAAGACAACATCGAGGTACAAGAACGTACGGTCACCGTCGCCGATCTGGAAAAGGCGGATGAATTGTTCGCTTCGGGCAATCACGCGAAGGTCCAACCGATCACGCGGTACGAAGACCGCGATATGCAAGCCGGCCCCATGTACAAACGGGCGAGGGAACTTTATTGGGAATTCGCCCACCGCTAGAAATGGGCGCCCCGTTTACGGCATTTTAAGGTTACCAACAGAGCATGCTGCGTTTCGGCGACGACAGACGGATCAGGAATGCCCAAACTCGACATGGATGGCCCCTACGACTTGACGAACGCCATCATCGACAAGAATATCGGCAAGGACGTGATCGGTAATTTCGCGCTTGGTTTCATGAACGGGAGCGGCAAGTTCGTCGTCAAGGCCGTGGGCCGGTCGGACAACGACCTCAACAAAGAAATCAAGTCGGCCCGGCGCCGGTTCTCCGGCGGATTTCTTGGCCAGCTTTTCAGCAAAAGCAAGCTGGTAAAGTTCAAATATTCGATCGCAGCTTCCGCGGATTCCGCCTATCAGGTCGAGCAGCGCGCCTTCGAGGATTTCGGCGGCCCGAAAAACCTGCTGAACAAGAAGCCTCCGGCACCCCCGCAATAGGGCGCGCCCTTGTTAAGCGGCTCACGCGGCGCTTAAATCCTCGCCGGAAAGGGCGCGCTTGATCAGCGCAACCGTTTCGCCAACCCCATAGAGGGCGATGAACGATCCCAAACGCGGACCCTGCTCCTGTCCGAACAGAATTTCGTAAAGGGCGCGGAACCAGTCGCGCAGCGGTTCGAATTCGAACTGTTTGCCGACTTCGTACACTTGGTTCTGCGCCTCTTCCGCGCTGGCGCCGTCGGGCAGGCTCTCGAGGCCCGCGACCAGCGCCTCGAGCGCCGAACGCTCCCGCTCGTCGGCCGCCCGGTAGCGCTTGTTCGGTTTTACGAAATCCGTGTAGTAGCGGATCGCGAAGGCGACCAGTTCATCGAGGATCGGGTTGTTCCCGGGCGTCGCCTGCGGCGCGTAGCGCGCGATGAAACCCCACAAAACATCCTTGTCTTCGGTGTTGCAGGCGCTCGCCAGATTGAGCAGAACGTTGAAGCTCAGCGGCACGTCCTCGCGCGGCGGTGCGCCGTTATGGACATGCCAGACGGCGTTCTTGAGCTGCGCCGCCTCGTCGTCCTTGGCGAACTTCGCTAGCTGCGAGAGGTATTCGTCGACGGTTTTCGGGATGACGTCGAAATACAACCGCTTCGCCGCCGTCGGCTTGCCGAACATGAAATAAGCCAGCGAGTCCTTCGGCGCGTAGGCGAGCCATTCCTCCATCGTCAGCCCGTTGCCGCGCGACTTCGAGATCTTCTCGCCATTCTCGTCGAGGAACAACTCGTAGGTATAGCTCTCCGGCGGCCGTCCCCCCATCGCGCGGGTGATCTTGCTGGACTGCTTCACGGACTCGATCAGGTCCTTGCCCGACATTTCGTAATCGACCGACAACGCGAACCACCGCATCGCCCAGTCGGGTTTCCATTGCAGCTTGCAATGGCCGCCGGTAACCAAAGTTTCGACCTTCTTGCCGTCCTCGCGCTGGTAGACGACCGTGCCCGCGGCGACATCGCGCTCGACAACGGGAACTTGCAGCACGTGACCGGTTTCGGGGCAGATCGGCAGGAACGGGCTATAGGTTTTTCGCCGTTCCTCACCCAAAGTCGGCAGCATGATCGACTGCACCGAGTCATAGCATTCCAGCAATTTCAGCAGCGCCGCATCGAACCGGCCGGATTTATAGCACTCGGTCGCGCTGACGAAGGTGTATTCGAATCCGTACTCGTCGAGGAACGCGCGGAGCCGCGCGTTGTTGTGCGCAGCAAAACTGTCATGCGTGCCGAACGGGTCCGGTACCGCCGACAGGGGCAGATGCATGAACTGCTCTAGCCGCTCCCCATCGGGGATGTTTTCCGGCACCTTGCGCATGCCGTCCATGTCGTCGGAGAAGGCGAATAGTTTCGTTGGAATGTCGGACAGCTGCTCGAAGGCGCGCCGCACCATCGTCGTGCGCAGCACTTCGGCGAAGGTACCGATATGCGGCAGGCCGGACGGGCCGTAGCCGGTCTCGAACAGCACATAGCCTTTCTCCGGGGTCTTGCCGCCGACGCGCTTCAGGACCTTCCGCGCTTCGACGAAAGGCCACGCATTGGCCTGTTCCGCCAGTTCGCGCATATCCGCACCTCGTTTGTTAAAGTGGCGGGAACCTATGCGCAGTGCGTGGTTCCGTCAACCGCGTCAACGTCCGGGAATCATCGCCGCTCAGCCTTGAAATAGCAGCATCCCTGGGGCAGTTTGGGCATCAAGCGAAACACAGCCGAACGGGGAGAATGAAATCATGGATGTACGTGCCGCAGTTGCCCATCAGGCCGGCAAGCCGCTGACGATCGAAACCGTTCAACTCGAAGGCCCGAAGGCCGGCGAGGTGCTGGTCGAAATCAAGGCCACGGGCATTTGCCATACCGACGAATTCACCCTGTCCGGTGCCGATCCGGAAGGTATCTTTCCCGCCATCCTGGGCCATGAGGGCGCGGGCGTGGTCGTCGATGTCGGGCCCGGCGTCACCAGCGTCACGAAGGGCGATCACGTCATCCCGCTTTACACCCCGGAATGCCGGCAGTGCGAGTACTGCACCAGCGGCAAGACCAATCTGTGCCAGGCGATCCGAGAAACCCAGGGCCAGGGCGTCATGCCCGACGGCACCAGCCGGTTCTCGATCGGCGGCGAAAAAATATTCCACTACATGGGCACCTCTACCTTCGCCAACTACACGGTGCTGCCGGAGATCGCGGTGGCGAAAATCCGCCAGGACGCCCCGTTCGACAAGGTCTGCTACATCGGCTGCGGCGTCACGACCGGGCTCGGCGCGGTGATGAATACGGCGCGGGTCGAAGCGGGCGCGAACGTGGTCGTGTTCGGCCTCGGCGGTATCGGGCTGAACGTCATCCAGGGCGCCCGCATGGTCGGCGCGGACCGCATCGTCGGCGTCGACACCAACCCCGCCAAGAAAGCGCTCGGCGAAAAGTTCGGCATGACCCACTTCGTCAATCCGACGGAGACGGGCGACGACCTGGTCGGCGCGCTGGTCGATGTCACCAATGGCGGCGCCGACTATTCCTTCGAATGCATCGGCAATGTCGACGTGATGCGCGCGGCGCTGGAATGCTGTCACAAGGGCTGGGGCGTTTCGGTCATCATCGGCGTGGCGCCGGCCGGCGCGGAGATCGCCACGCGGCCGTTCCAGTTGGTCACGGGCCGGGTCTGGAAAGGCACCGCATTCGGCGGCGCGAAAGGCCGCACCGACGTGCCGAAGATCGTCGACTGGTACATGGACGGCAAGATCAACATCGACGATCTGATCACCCACACCATGCCCCTGGACCAGATCAACGACGCCTTCGACCTGATGCACGCCGGCAAATCGATCCGCTCCGTGGTAACGTTTTAAAAACAGGGAACACCATGGAAACGCCGAAGGGCATCGACAGGAGAGGTTGACAGTATTCTCCGCCAGGGGATTTTACGAGAACACATCGCGGTCGAGGCTGGAATCAACGCGTTCCGGGACAAATAGAATTTGCAAAAATTCGAACGTACTGCTTGTTTGCATCTGACTATTGGGGCCGGGACAGGATGTCGTTGAATTTTCTATTCGAATTTGAATTGAAACGTTGTAAAAAGGTTTTTCAGAAAACTAAATGCGACTAATGAACATTTCGATTCGTCAAAAAGAAATCATCACTGGATCCGTGGTTCTGTTCCTTAGCTTCGGATCCTTATTTCTGGCGGAAGCGACAATTCGCATTAAGCAAATGAATGTATTCGGAACGGTTGCCGATGTTGAAAGGTCGTCGAATTATTTCATTGATAAGGAGAGAGATCTCCGGATACCGGTCCCGGGATCTAAACACGGGACCTTGCAGTTCAACGAATTTGGGTTCCGCAGTCCTGAAATCGCCCTGGTGAAACCGCCAAATGTTGTCCGCATAGCGTTCCTTGGCCATTCGACGACGCTGGATCCCTACGTGTTATCGCTCGAACGGACCTGGCCGCATATCGTTTCAAAGATCATTGACGAATCGCTACCTGGCCCGAAGGTCGAGTATATAAATGCCGGTGTTCCAGGGATGGGAAGCAAAAAAGTTCACGTCTACTACGAACATTACGTCAAGAAACTTTCGCCGGATATCGTCGTCATATCAGTCAATGATCAGAACCGCGATCTAGACGACCAAGTTCGGGCAACAGGCCTTTTTAGCGACATCCATTACCAGCCATCCTGGCTGGCAAGGCATTCGCATTTCTGGGCGAAAGTCGAAAAGAACGCCGTTGTCCTGCAACGTCAACGCGCCGCATTTCAAGAAACAGGCCGCCTGCAGGTTGACACCGCAGCGCTAACGAAGAACTTCCATGAGCGGATTTCCGACTTGATAGGGGCGATATACGCTTCGTCAGCGCAACCGGTCTTGCTCAACTATGACAATATGCTACGTCCAAATCAGGAACGGGACGAACAACGCAGGGCAGCACAAACGCTGCTATATTTTATGCCGTATATGTCGATCCCTCGAATTCTGGCGGTGCAGTCCGCCTACAACGATACGCTGGAAAAGGTGGCACGCGAGACGGGGACGCCGATTATGGATTGGCGAAATTCCGTACCCGGAAATTCCGAGCACTTTACCGATTCCGTTCATTTTACCGCCAAAGGAAGTCGTCTTATGGCAAACCATCTCGCAAAATTGATGCTTCAAAATCCGCTGATCCGTAGGCGGATCGTCGAGGTGACCCGCCAAAAGGTAAACTGACGCGTGTGTGGCCGCGCGGTTCGAACAAAAATCTTCGAATCTAAGCCTTTGTTATTACGGTACGAAAGTGATTTCACCGATCTCACTGGTAAAAGGGACTTTGGATGAACGTCTCACCATGGCTTGCGAAGTTCGACGAAGTCGCGAGCTCGGCACCAAAGAGCAAACCGTTGATGGTCGAGGAGGAAACGGCGCTGACCTATGGCGACCTGTTCCAACGGGTACGGCAATGCGGCGCACTCTTCGCATCGCTCGGATTGAACGTCGAAGATAGGGTGATCGTGGCGACACAGGACAATCCATCTTTGATCATTTTGTTTTTCGCACTGCTGCGCAACGGAATTACCGCGGTTATCCTCGATCCCGGAGCCTCAAAAATCGAGGCACGAGCCCTGGTGCAAGCCGCAGACGCGAAGGTCGTATTCGCGGACGCGGCATTCCTGGAAACAGGTGAATTCGATAAGCTACTGCCGGAATCGGTGAGCTACACGACGATCGCAAGCGAAAAGGCAACTGGAACTGGGCTGCTGGGCCGCATGCTGGGGCGCAAGACCGAAACATCTGTCGCGACCAATTTTCCGGCAATGTTGAACGCCTTGGATGCGGTTTATGAACCGCCCGCAAGTTTGGACGAGGACACGGTCGCCTACATCCTTTTCACTTCCGGCACCACATCGCGCCCGAAAGGCGTCGAGATCACGCACAAAAATCTCTTCGCCCAGGAACAGACCTTTGCCAACCAGTACCAGTTCGACGACAACGTCCAATTGTTGAACATGCTGCCCATGTTTCATACGGACGGCATCACGCACGGACCCGTACTGGCGTTTTTCGTAGGCGCAACATTGCATCGCCCGATGGTGCAGTTTCGTGTTGATCTCCTCCCGCACCTGATCCGCAGCATCTACACGCTTCAGATCACTCATTTCATAACCGTGCCGGCGGTCTTGGCCCTTTTGCAGAATTTTAGCAACGAATTGTCCGACGCGATGAAAACGAGGGACTTTCGCTTCCTGATTTCAACCGCCGCCTATCTCGACCCGAATTTGTGGCGGGATATCGAAGAAACCTATGCCATCAGGATCGTTAACGTTTACGGCCTCACCGAGACAGTCTGCGAAGCGCTGTATTGCGGGCCAGACGACAACACGCGCAAGATCGGCACCGTCGGCAAGCCCGTCGACTGCGAAGCACAGATCGTCGATGAAGCGGGCAAGGAGGTCGCGCAGGGAGAGGTCGGTGAACTCCTCCTCAAAGGCGATCATGTGATGAAGGGGTACTTTCGCCAGCCCGAAGAAACCGCAGCAGTACTCCAGGACGGCTGGTTCCACACCGGCGACCTGGCGAAGATCGATGAAGAAGGCTTCTATCATATCGTCGGCCGCAAGAAGAACGTCA
>CAYLTU010000003.1:0-50233 GCA_964386465.1 uncultured Rhodospirillaceae bacterium | reverse complement strand
TTCGTGTCCCGTCGCTCCGGCCATTCCCCGAATTTCGCTTAGCGCGAATTCCCACTTCAACTTAAATTGGTTCCTATTAGGGGCTTATTAACACTTTGAAATTGCAATACTCGGGCAGTGCATTGTTTTGTTCCGATCGGTCTTTGCTTCATTGGGATTTGACTTTATATTGCAAACACAAACGGCACAGTGCCGCGCTTCGGAATCATTCCGTTGGTAGAATCAGGTCGCATTGTCAGGCTACAACGCTTTGGGTAGGGGCCGCGAACGCGGTTGAGGAGTTGAGTTGATGGACGGCATATTGCGGGAGTATCTGCCGGTTCTGATTTTCCTAGCCATCGCCGTAGGCATCTCCGTCGGGATGCTCGTGGCAAGTGTCATACTCGCCCACCAGAAACCGGACTCTGAAAAACTCTCTGCTTATGAATGCGGATTCGAAGCCTTCGATGACGCGCGCAGCCGGTTCGACGTTCGGTTCTACCTTGTTGCGATCCTGTTCATCATCTTCGATCTGGAAGTCGCGTTCCTGTTCCCCTGGGCGATCTCTCTCGGCAATATCGGGCTCTTCGGATTCTGGTCGATGGTGATCTTCCTCGGAATCCTCACGATCGGTTTCATCTATGAATGGCGGAAAGGCGCGCTCGAATGGGAGTAGATACTCCGGCGCTCAAGCAGGGCGACAACGAAGGCGCGATGAGCCTGGTCAACGATACCTTGGCCGACAAAGGGTTTATCATCGCGAACGCCGACAAGGTCGTGAACTGGGCGCGGACCGGCTCGCTGTGGCCCATGACGTTCGGTCTCGCCTGCTGCGCCGTCGAGATGATCCACGCCTATATGCCGCGCTACGATTTGGACCGCTTTGGAATCGTACCGCGCGGCAGTCCCCGCCAATCGGATGTGATGATCGTCGCCGGGACCCTGACCAACAAAATGGCGCCGGCGCTGCGCAAGGTCTATGACCAGATGGCGGAACCCCGCTGGGTCGTTTCGATGGGGTCCTGCGCCAATGGCGGCGGTTATTATCATTATTCTTATGCCGTGGTGCGCGGTTGCGACCGGATCGTACCGGTGGACATTTATGTCCCCGGTTGCCCGCCGACCGCCGAAGCGCTGGTCTATGGCTTTCTGCAGTTGCAGAAGAAGATCAAGCGCACCGGTACGATCGCGCGTTAGGAGCTTGTCTGAGTGATGCTTATGGTTTGCACCGCGTTTTCAAAGTCTTGGGCTAGGACGGTGTCGCGTGGCGATGCCGGTGGCATCGCAAGCGGCGCCGGACGCCGTCCCAAGGCTTTGAAAACGCGGCCCTTCGGGTCGAGCAGAGAGGCGCGCCTGCCGCGTCGTGGATGCTTGACGATGCCGCCAGCATCGCCGGCGCACCCCCTTCTAACATGCACGCCTCTCTGCTCGATGCAGACCGGAAGCATCACTCAGACAAGCTCCTAGAGACGGGAAGCTCGATGAACGACGCCACCCAAGACGCGCTCGAAGAGTTAAGGGCGCATATCGTTGCGGCACTCGGCGCAGTTGTCCTCGATCATAATATTACAAACAGTGAGCTGAACGTTGAAGTCGCGGGCGGCGATGTGGTTCGTACCTTGAAATTCCTGCGCGATGATTCAAGTTGCCTGTTCAAGAGCTTGATGGATATTTGCGGCGTCGATTATCCGGAGCGGGCAATCCGCTTCGAAGTGAATTACAACCTGCTCAGCTACAAGCATAACCAGCGGGTTCGAATCAAAGTCCGCACGGATGAAGACACGCCGGTGCCGTCGGTATCGGGCGTGTTTCCCACGGCTTCCTGGTTCGAGCGGGAATGCTGGGACATGTACGGCGTCTTTTTCTCCGATCACCCCGACCTGCGGCGCCTGTTGACGGATTACGGCTTCGAGGGACATCCGCTGCGCAAGGACTTTCCGCTCACCGGCTATGTCGAGGTCCGCTACGACGATGAACAGAAACGCGTGGTCTACGAACCGGTGAAGCTGACCCAGGCGTTCCGGTCTTTCGATTACCTGAGCCCTTGGGAGGGCATGACGCGCGAGTTGCCGGGCGACGAGAAGGCGGAGGCGGAAGAGGGCTGATGGCGGCGGAAGCGGAAATCAAGAATCTGACGCTGAATTTCGGCCCGCAGCATCCGGCCGCGCATGGCGTGCTGCGCATGGTGATGGAGATGGACGGCGAGATCGTCGAGCGGATCGATCCCCATGTCGGCCTCCTGCACCGCGGCACCGAGAAGCTTATCGAATACAAGACCTATCTACAGGCGATGCCGTATTTCGATCGCCTCGACTATGTCGCGCCGATGTGTCAGGAGCACGCGTTCGTGCTCGCTGCCGAAAAGCTGCTCGGCATCGCACCGCCGCCGCGCGGCCAATACGTCCGCGTGCTGTTCGCTGAAATCTCGCGAATACTCAACCATCTGCTTAACGCGCCGGCGCTGGCGCTGGATGTTGGAGCGATGACGCCGATGCTCTGGGCGTTCGAGGAACGCGAAAAAATTATGGAGTTCTACGAGGCCACCTGCGGCGCGCGCCTGCACGCGGCCTATTTCCGGGTTGGCGGGGTTCATCAGGACATGCCGGCCGGCATGGGCGAGGATATTCTTGCCTGGGCCGACGCGTTCCCGAAGTTTCTCGATGACCTGGAAACCCTGCTCAACGAAAACCGCATCTTCAAGCAGCGGACGGTCGATATCGGCGTCGTATCGGAAGAGGAGGCGATGGCCTGGGGTTTCTCTGGACCGATGCTGCGAGCTTCCGGCGTCCCCTGGGATCTGCGCAAGTCGCAACCCTATGACGCCTACGATCAGATGAATTTCGACATCCCGGTCGGCAAGAACGGCGATTGTTACGATCGTTTTCTGATCCGTGTGGAAGAAATGCGGCAGAGCTTGCGCATCGTGCGGCAATGTATTGAGCAAATGCCGGACGGACCGGTGATGACCGAAGACGGCAAGGTGGGACCGCCGTCGCGCGGCGAGATGAAGCGTTCGATGGAAGCGCTGATCCACCATTTCAAGCTCTACACCGAAGGCGTTCATGTGCCGGCGGGCGAGACCTACACCGCCGTCGAGGCACCGAAGGGCGAATTCGGCGTCTACCTGGTTTCCGACGGCACGAACAAACCCTACCGTTGCAAGATCCGGGCGCCCGGCTTCGCGCATTTGCAAGCGATGGACTCCATGTGCAAGGGGCACATGCTTGCGGATTCGGTGGCCATCCTGGGCGCCATGGACGTCGTGTTCGGGGAGATCGACCGATGAGCGACAAGTTCGAGTTCACGCCCGAAAACATGGCGACCGCTCGGAAACATATTGCGAAATATCCGTCGGGCCGGCAGGCGAGTGCGGCGTTGCCGCTTCTCGATTTGGCGCAGCGGCAGAATGACGGCTGGGCGTCCGATGCGGTGATCGATGCGGTGGCCGATTTGCTCGGCATGCCTCGGATACGTGTTGTCGAAGTCGCCAGCTTCTACACGATGATCAACACTGAACCGGTCGGCAAATTCCTGCTGCAGTTCTGCACGACGACGCCGTGCTGGCTGTGCAATTCCGATGACGTCGTCGCGGCCGCGCGCGAGCATCTTGGCATCGACTACGGTCAGACGACGGAGGACGGACTGTTCACCATGCGCGAGGTGGAGTGCCTCGGCGCCTGCGTCAACGCGCCGATCGTTCAGATCAACGATGACATGTATGAAGACCTGACCGGCCCACAGATGGTCGCGGTGCTGGACGCCTTGAAGGCGGGCGAGACGCCGCCCTATGGCCCACAGATCGACCGGCAGACTTCCGCGCCGGTCGGCGGACCGCAAGTGCTTACCGATCTCGACTTCGCGAAGGCCGACTGATGCTGCAGGACAAGGATCGCATTTTCACCAACCTGTACGGGCTGCACGATCCGGGCCTCGCCGGGGCCCGTGCGCGCGGCGACTGGGACAACACCAAGGCGATTATCGAGAAAGGCCGTGACTGGATCGTCGAGGAGATGAAGTCCTCCGGCCTGCGCGGCCGCGGCGGGGCGGGCTTCCCGACCGGCTTGAAGTGGTCCTTCATGCCCAAGGAGGAGGCCGAAGGCCGACCGCACTATCTCATCGTCAATGGCGACGAGAGCGAGCCCGGTACTTGCAAGGACCGCGACATCCTGCGGCACGACCCGCACAAGCTGGTCGAAGGCTGTTTCGTCGCCGGTTTTGCGATGGGCGCGCACGCGGCTTACGTCTATGTCCGCGGTGAATTCTACAACGAAGCCGCGGCGCTCGACCGCGCCGTGGACGAGGCCTATGAGGCGGGGCTGCTGGGGCCGGACGCATGCGGCACCGGCTGGGCGTTTGACGTCTATGTGCATCGCGGCGCCGGCGCCTATATCTGCGGCGAGGAGACCGCGCTGCTGGAAAGCCTGGAGGGCAAGAAAGGTCAACCGAGGCTGAAACCGCCTTTCCCGGCCATGTCCGGTCTGTATGGCTGTCCCAGCACCGTCAACAATGTCGAGACCATCGCGGTCGCGCCGACCATCCTGCGCCGCGGCGCCGATTGGTTCGGCAGCTTCGGCCGCGAGAACAATGTCGGGACGAAAGTGTTCTGCATCTCGGGGCATGTCGAAAAGCCCTGCAACGTCGAAGAGTCGATGTCGATCCCGCTGAAGGAACTGCTTGAAAAGCATGCGGGCGGCGTGCGCGGCGGCTGGGATAATCTGCTGGCGGTCATTCCGGGCGGTAGTTCGACGCCGATGCTGCCGAAATCGATTTGCGACGACGTGCTGATGGATTTCGATGCACTGAAGGAGCACAGGTCCGGACTGGGCACCGCCGGCATCATCGTCATGGACAAATCGACCGACGTCATCAAGGCGATCGCGCGCCTTGCCTATTTCTACAAGCATGAGAGTTGCGGCCAGTGCACGCCCTGCCGCGAAGGGACCGGCTGGATGTGGCGCGTGCTGGAGCGCATGGCCAAGGGCGAGGCGGAAATCGCCGAAATCGACATGCTGCTGGAAGTCTCACACCAGATCGAAGGTCATACGATTTGCGCGTTGGGCGACGGCGCGGCCTGGCCGGTGCAAGGCCTGATCCGGCATTTCCGAGACGTGATCGAGAGCCGCATCGTGGGACGCAAGAGCGTCGCCGTGGCGGCGGAGTAGGAGCGGGCCATGCCGAATTTAAAAGTCGACGGCGTGGAACTGGAAGTTCCGGACGGTATTTCCGTGCTACAGGCCTGTGAAATGGCGGGTGCCGAGATACCGCGCTTTTGTTATCACGAGCGCCTGTCGATCGCCGGCAATTGCCGCATGTGCCTTGTCGAAGTCAAACCGGGACCGCCCAAACCTGCCGCCTCCTGCGCCCTGCCGGTGGGCGAGGGAATGGAAATTTTCACCGATTCCGAGATGGTCCGGAAGGCGCGCCACGGGGTCATGGAGTTCCTGCTTATCAACCACCCGCTCGACTGCCCGATCTGCGATCAGGGCGGCGAGTGCGACCTACAGGACCAGGCGATGGCCTTCGGCCATGACGGCAGCCGCTTCGAGGAGAACAAGCGCGCGGTCGACAACAAATATATGGGACCGCTGATCAACTCCATCATGACCCGCTGCATCCACTGCACGCGCTGTGTCCGGTTCTCTACGGAAGTCGGCGGCGTGACCGATATGGGTATGGTCAACCGCGGCGAGAACGCCGAGATCACGACGCTGGGCAAGGCGGTTTCCTCCGAACTGTCGGGTAACGTGATCGATCTCTGTCCGGTCGGCGCGCTGACCTCGAAACCCTATTCCTTCGTCGCGCGCCCATGGGAGCTGCGCAAGACAGAGACCATCGACGTCATGGACGCGGTGGGGAGCAACATCCGGGTCGATGCGCGCGGCAACGAAGTGCTTCGGGTTCTGCCGCGCCTCAACGAGGACGTGAACGAGGAATGGATCTCGGACAAGACGCGGTTTGCCTGTGACGGGTTGCGCCGGCAGCGTCTCGACCGGCCCTATGTGCGCAGCGCGGAAGGCAAGCTCGAAGCGGCGGACTGGGATACGGCGTTCGAGACGATCGCGAACCGGATAAAGGGGCTCGAGGGCGGTAAGATCGCGGCGCTGGCCGGTGATCTTTGCGATGCGGAATCGATGTTCGCACTGAAGGCGCTGATGGCGGCGCTCGGTTCGCCGAACCTGGATTGCCGACAGGACGGCGCGGCGCTCGATCCTTCTGCCCGTGCCTCATACCTATTCAATACCGGTATCGCCGGGGTCGAGGAGGCCGATGCGTGCCTGATTGTCGGCTCAAATCCGCGCTGGGAAGCGCCGCTGGTGAATTCGCGGCTGCGCAAACGCTGGCTGCAAGGCAGTTTCCAGGTCGGCGTTGTCGGACCCTCGCATGATCTGACCTACGACGCAGAATATCTCGGCGCGGGTCCGGAAACCTTGCAACAGATCGCGGACGGTAGTCATACCTTCGCGTCCGTCCTGAAAGACGCGGAACGTCCGATGCTGATCCTCGGCATGGGTGCGCTGAATCGCGGCGACGGAGGTGCCGTCCTGGCGGCGGCGCGCCGGATTGCCGAGAACACGGGTATGGTGGCCGGCGACTGGAACGGATTCAACGTCATGCACACGGCCGCGGCGCGGGTCGGCGGGCTCGATATCGGCTTCGTGCCGGGCGAGGGCGGGCTCGATACGCGAGGCATCGTCGACGGGGCGGAGTCAGGCGCCATCGAAATGGTTTATCTGTTGGGCGCCGACGAGATCGATACCGGGAAGCTGGAGAAGGCCTTCGTAATCTATCAGGGCCACCACGGCGACGCAGGCGCGCATGCCGCGGATGTCATCCTGCCCGGCGCGGCCTATACGGAAAAAAGCGGCACCTATGTGAATACCGAGGGCCGTGTACAGCAGGGGCGGGTCGCTGCCTTTCCACCGGGCGATGCCCGCGAGGACTGGACGATCGTCCGCGCATTGTCGGCCGTCGTCGGGGAAACCCTGCCTTTCGACAGCCTGTCGGCGCTGCGCGAGCAGATGCGGGACGCGTGTCCGCACTTCGCGAGGCTGGATGATCCGGAACCGGCGGCCTGGGGCGAATTCGGCAGCGTAGGCTCCCTGGAATCAGCGCCGTTCGCATCGCCGATCGCGAATTTCTATATGACGGACCCGATCAGCCGCGCCTCGGAAACGATGGCGAAATGCACGCAGGAGTTCGTCGACAGCGAAAACGGGGCGACCGGAACCGATGGCTGAATTCTGGGACATATACGCCTGGCCGACGATCGTCATCGTCTTCTACATCGTGCTTATCGTGGCGCCGCTGTTGGGCGCCGTCGCCTATCTGACCCTGGCGGAGCGCAAGGTCATCGGCTGGATGCAACTGCGCAAGGGGCCCAACGTGGTCGGGCCGTTCGGCTTGCTACAGCCGATCGCGGACGGCATGAAGCTGTTTTTCAAGGAAACCATCATCCCGGCGAGCTCGAACCGCGGCATGTTCTTTGCCGCGCCGATGGTGACATTCATCCTCAGCCTCATCGCATGGGCCGTCATTCCATTTGATGCAGGACTTGTTCTTTCGGATTTAAATGTCGGAATTCTTTATCTTTTTGCGATTTCATCGTTGGGCGTCTACGGCATCATCATGGCCGGCTGGTCGTCGAATTCGAAATACGCGTTTCTTGGCGCGCTGCGCTCCGCGGCGCAGATGGTGTCCTACGAAGTGTCGATGGGCTTCGTCATCATTACCGTGCTGTTGTTCGTCGGATCGCTGAACCTGTCCGCCATCGTCGAGGCGCAGGCCGGAGGTTTCTGGAATTGGCATTTCTTCGGCATCCTGTTTCCGATGGCGGTCATCTTCTTCATCTCGACCCTGGCGGAGACCAACCGCGCACCCTTCGACCTGCCGGAAGCGGAAGCGGAGCTGGTGTCGGGTTACAACGTCGAATACTCGGCGATGACCTTCGCCATGTTCTTTCTCGGCGAATACGCGAACATGATCCTGATGTGCGCGATGACGTCGATCCTGTTCCTCGGCGGCTGGATGGCGCCGTTCGATATCGTGCCCTTCACCTGGATTCCGGGGCCGATCTGGTTCGCCGGCAAGATCGCCTTCTGCCTGTTCATCTTCCTGTGGGTGCGCGCGACCTTCCCGCGCTACCGCTACGACCAACTGATGCGGCTGGGCTGGAAAGTATTCCTGCCGTTCTCGTTGCTGTGGGTGGTTGTCGCCGCCGGCTGGCTGTTTTTGCTCGATAAGGTACCGGGCACATGAGTGATTTGGTGAGGGATCCGACATGGCGCTGCTAGAACGCACCGTAAAGGGCCTGCTGCTCGCCGAGCTCGTTCAGGGCATGTACCTCACGTGGCGTTCGATGTTCCGGCCGAAGCACACGATAAATTATCCTTATGAGAAGGGGCCGCTGTCGCCGCGCTTCCGCGGTGAACATGCGTTGCGCCGCTATCCGAACGGCGAGGAACGCTGTATCGCCTGCAAACTGTGCGAGGCGATTTGCCCGGCCCAGGCGATCACCATCGAGGCGGCGCCGCGCGATGACGGCAGCCGGCGGACGACCCGCTACGATATCGACATGACGAAATGCATCTATTGCGGTTTCTGCCAGGAAGCCTGTCCGGTAGACGCGATCGTCGAAGGCCCGAACTACGAGTTCGCGACGGAAACCCGCGAGGAACTCTTCTATGACAAGGACAAGCTTTTGGCGAACGGCGAACGCTGGGAGGCGGAGATCGCCGGGAACATTGAACAGGATTTACCCTATCGGTAATCAAGGCGCGCTTGCGGCCGCAAGCGTGGAGGGGACTGCATGATCATTCAAGCCTTGGCGTTCTATCTCTTCGCGTTCGTGGCGGTGGCCGCGGGCGTGCTGGTGATCGCTTCGCGCAATCCGGTGCATTCCGTGCTGTTCCTGATCCTTGCCTTCTTCAATGGCGCCGGCTTGTTTGTCTTGATGGGCGCCGAATTCCTGGCGATGATCCTGGTCATCGTCTATGTCGGCGCCGTCGCCGTGCTGTTCCTGTTCGTCGTCATGATGCTCGACATCAATTTCGTCGAGCTTCGCGCCGGCTTCGCGCAATACCTTCCGATGGGCGGGCTGATCGGGCTCATTCTTCTGGCGGAACTTCTGGTCGTCGGCAGCGGGTGGGTCGTCCTCCCGCAGGCCGGAACCGTCGCCGCCGCGCCGATTCCGCCGGTTGACCAGGTGACCAATACGGAAGCCATCGGCCGACTGATCTATACCAAGTACATATACCTGTTCCAGGCGGCGGGCCTCGTGCTGCTGGTCGCGATGGTCGGCGCCATCGTTCTGACTCTGCGCTCGCGGGCGGGCGTGCGCAAACAGCGTATCGGCGACCAGCTCGCGCGTCGGCCGGACGAGGCGATCGAAATCGTCAAGGTCACGACGGGTAGCGGTATCTGACATGCTGGAAATCGGCCTCTCCCATTACCTGACCGTCGCGGCGATCCTGTTCACGCTCGGGCTGTTCGGAATCTTCCTGAACCGCAAGAACGTGATCATTATCCTGATGTCGATCGAGCTGATGCTGCTCGCCGTTAATATCAATCTTGTCGCGTTTTCGACCCATCTCGGCGATCTGATGGGGCAAATTTTCGCGATGTTCATCCTCACCGTCGCGGCGGCGGAGGCGGCGATCGGTCTCGCGATCCTGGTCGTCTATTACCGCAACCGCGGATCCATTGCGGTTGAGGATATCAACGTGATGAAGGGTTAATCGGGATGGAAGCCGCGGTCGTATTCCTGCCGTTGCTGGGCGCATTCATCGCCGGATTTTTCGGGCGGATGATCGGCGACAAGGCGTCGATGTACATCACCTGCAGTCTGCTGGTGATCTCGGCGCTGATCTCCTGCTACCTGTTCGTTGCGGTGGCGCTGGGCGGCGATCCGCGTACCGTCGTGCTGTTCGAGTGGGTGACGTCGGGCGACCTGGAATTTTTCTGGGCGCTCAAGGTTGACACCTTGACGGCCGTCATGCTGATCGTCGTCACGGTGGTGTCCGCCGTGGTGCATATCTACTCGATCGGCTATATGCACCACGACGATTGCATCCCGCGCTTCTTCGCCTATCTCAGCCTGTTCACTTTCAGCATGCTGATGCTGGTGACGGCGGACAATCTGGTGCAGCTGTTCTTCGGCTGGGAAGGCGTCGGCCTGTGCTCCTATCTGCTGATCGGCTTCTGGTACAAGCGGCCGTCGGCAAACGCGGCGGCGATCAAGGCGTTCCTCGTCAACCGGGTCGGCGATATCGGTTTTGCGCTGGGCATCTTCGCGGTCTTTGTGCTGTTCGGCACCGTGCATCTCGACACGATCTTCGCAGCGGCGTCGGGCAAGGCGGGCGCCACGCTCGTCTTCCTCGACATGGAATTCCATGCGCTGACCGTCACCTGTCTGCTGCTGTTCATCGGCGCGATGGGCAAATCGGCGCAGATCGGCCTGCACACCTGGCTGCCGGACGCGATGGAGGGCCCGACCCCGGTCTCCGCGCTGATCCACGCCGCGACCATGGTCACCGCCGGTGTCTTCATGGTGGTACGCTTGTCGCCGCTGTTCGAGCAGTCGGAGACGGCGCTGATGGTCGTCACGATCGTCGGCGCGACGACGGCGTTCGTGACCGCGACGATCGGGCTGACGCAGAACGACATCAAGCGGGTGATTGCCTATTCGACTTGCTCGCAACTCGGCTACATGTTCTTCGCGGTGGGCGTCTCCGCTTATCCGGCGGCGATCTTCCACCTGATGACCCACGCCTTCTTCAAGGCGCTGCTTTTCCTTGGCTCCGGCTCGGTGATCCACGCCATGTCCGATGAGCAGGACATGCGCAAGATGGGCGGGCTGGGAAGCCGGATCAAGGTGACCTATTCGCTGATGCTGATCGGCAGCGTCGCACTCGCCGGCATCGGTATTCCCGGCACGTTTATCGGTTTCGCTGGGTTCTTTTCGAAGGACGTGATCCTGGAATCGGCCTTCGCTGCGCATAGCGGTGTTGGCACTTATGCGTTCTGGCTCGGGATAGCGGCCGCGTTCATGACCGCGTTTTATTCCTGGCGCCTGCTGTTCATGACCTTCCATGGCGAGCCGCGCTGCGACGAGGATACCCTGGCGCATGTGCATGAGTCGCCCCGGGTGATGATCTGGCCGCTCTTTCTGTTGGCGCTCGGCGCAATATTCTCCGGCGCGCTGGGCTACCATCTGTTCGTTGGTGACGGGATGGCGGATTTCTGGGGCGATTCGATTGCCATTCTGCCCACCCATACCGCGTTGGCAGATGCACATCACGTTCCGATCTGGGTCAAGGTGCTGCCGCTTGTGATGGTCGCGGGTGGAATTGGGCTGGCCTATTACATGTACATTTTGAAGACCGACCTGCCGGCGATCTGGGCCGCGAAGTTGCGGCCGGCCTATCTGCTGTCATTCAACAAGTGGTATTTCGACGAAATCTACGACCGGATCTTCGTACGACCGGCGTTTTACCTGGGGCGCGGTTTCTGGAAATCCGGCGACGGCGCGGTGATCGACGGGGTTGGACCGGATGGTATTGCCGAGACAACGCTACGCCTCGCGCGCCGCGCCAGCGCGTTGCAGAGCGGCTACCTCTATCATTACGCTTTCGCGATGTTGATCGGCGTCGTGGTCCTCGTGACGTTCTACTTCTTCATGAAGGGCTGACGCGATGACAGATTTCCCGCTTCTGTCCTTCGTTACCTTCCTGCCGCTCGCCGGCGCGATCATGATCCTGCTGTTCGTACGCGGCGCGCCGGAAGACGTCGCGCGCAATTCGCGCTGGGGCGCGTTCTGGGTCTCGCTCGCGACGTTCTTCGCGTCGCTCGTCCTGTGGTTCCGGTTCGAGAGCGGCACGCCCGCCTTTCAGTTCGTCGAGCTGCACAGCTGGATTCCCGCCTTCGATATTTCCTACAAGTTGGGCGTCGACGGGATTTCGGTATTCTTCGTCCTGCTTTCGACACTGCTGACGCCGATCTGCATCCTGGCGAGCTGGAAAGCGATCCAGGAGCGCGTCAAGGAGTACATGATCGCCTTCCTCGTGCTGGAGACGATGATGGTCGGCATGTTCGCCGCGCTCGACTTCGTGGTCTTCTACATCTTCTTCGAGGCCGTACTGATCCCGATGTTCCTGATCATCGGTGTGTGGGGCGGCCCGCGGCGTGTCTACGCGGCGTTCAAGTTCTTCCTCTACACGCTGCTCGGCTCGGTACTGATGCTGCTGGCGATCATCGCCATGTTCATCATCTCGGGCACGACCGATATTCCGGAGCTGATGCGGTTCAAGTTCGACCCGGCCCTGCAGACCTGGCTGTGGCTTGCCTTCTTCGCATCCTTCGCGGTCAAGGTGCCGATGTGGCCGGTGCACACCTGGCTGCCGGACGCCCATGTCGAGGCGCCGACGGCTGGCTCGGTGATCCTTGCCGGCGTGCTGCTGAAGATGGGAGCCTACGGATTCCTGCGCTTCTCGCTGCCGATGCTGCCGATCGCCTCGGATTTCTTCACGCCGTTCATCTTCACGCTAAGCAT
Organism: uncultured Rhodospirillaceae bacterium; assembly: GCA_964386465.1. Taxonomy (GTDB): domain Bacteria; phylum Pseudomonadota; class Alphaproteobacteria; order UBA8366. The sequence goes on along the minus strand of CAYLTU010000003.1, from coordinate 37,707 downwards.
CATCGCGGTGATCTACACCTCGCTCGTCGCCTTGGCGCAGGAGGACATGAAGAAGCTGATCGCCTACTCGTCGGTGGCGCACATGGGTTTCGTCACCGTCGGCATCTTCGCCGCCAACCAGCAGGCGGTCGAAGGGGCGATCATCCAGATGCTCAGCCATGGCTTCGTTTCGGCCGCATTGTTCCTCTGCGTCGGCGTCGTCTACGACCGCATTCACTCGCGCGAGATCGCGCGCTATGGCGGGCTGGTGCACCGCATGCCGAGATACGCCGCCGTGTTCATGCTGTTCATGCTGGCATCCGTCGGGTTGCCGGGGACCAGCGGGTTCGTCGGCGAGTTCCTGATCATGATCGGCGCCTTCGAGGTGAGTACCTGGGTGGCGTTCCTGATCGCGAGCGGCATGGTGCTGGGCGCCGCCTACATGCTCTACCTCTATCGCCGCGTCATCTTCGGCGAGCTGACAAAGGATGATCTCAAATCGATCCTCGACTTGAACGCGCGGGAAGTTGCGATCTTCGCGCCGTTGATAGTGCTCGTGATGTGGATGGGCGTCTATCCGGCGCCGTTCCTCGACATGATCTCGGCTTCGGTTGCCAATCTGGTCGACAACTACCACGGCGCCCTCGCCGCTGCCGAAAGCGGCACGGCGGTGGCGGCGAGCCGGTAAGGGGGGGGCGCAGATGATTACGACGCCTGATTTGCTCGCCGCCGGCCCGGAAATCTTCCTCGCGGCCATGGGAATGGTGCTGATGATGATCGGCGTCTTCTCGTCGGAGAAACGCGCGCTAGGCATTGTCAGCGCCCTGACACTGGCCTCGTTCGCGGTGGTGCTGGCCTATTACCTGTTTTGGGCCTCCGGCGTCCGTTCGATCGCCTTCGCGGGCCTCTTCGTTACGGATTCCTTCGCGGTTTTCATGAAGGTTCTGGTTCTGCTCGGCTCGATACTTGTGCTGCTGATGGGCGACAGCTTCGTCCGGCGTGAAGGAATGGCGCGGTTCGAGTTCCCGGTCCTCGTCGTCTACGCCACGGTCGGCATGATGATGATGATCTCGGCGAACGACCTCATCTCGCTCTATATGGGCCTCGAACTGCAGAGCCTGTCGCTCTACGTCATCGCCGCTTTCCAGCGCGACCGCGTCCGCTCCTCGGAAGCGGGCCTGAAATATTTCGTCTTGGGCGCGTTGTCGTCGTGCCTGTTGCTCTATGGCTGCTCGTTGATCTACGGATTCGCCGGGACCACGCAGTTCGTGGCGCTTGCCGGCCTGTTCGACGGCCATGGCGCGGCGGCTTCGCCCGGCCTGATCGTCGGCATCGTCTTCCTGTCGGCCGGCCTTGCGTTCAAGGTGTCCGCCGTGCCCTTCCATATGTGGACGCCGGACGTCTACGAGGGCGCGCCGACCCCGGTAACCGCGCTGTTCGCGGTCGCGCCGAAAGTCGCCGCGATCGCGTTGTTCATGCGCGTGATGCTGGAGCCGTTCGGTGGCCTGATCGAGGAATGGCGGCAGGTCATCGTGCTGATTTCCATCGCGTCCATGGTGCTGGGTGCGTTTGCGGCCGTGGCGCAGCACAACATCAAACGGCTGATGGCCTACAGCTCGATCGGTCATGTCGGCTATGCGTTGATCGGACTGGCGTCGGGATCCGAGGAGGGGCTGCAAGGCGTGCTGATCTACATGGCGATCTATCTGGTGATGAACGTCGGCGCCTTCGCTTGCATCCTGTCCATGAAGGTCAATGACCGGATGGTGGAAAATATCGACGATCTGGCGGGTACGGCAAAGAGCCATCCGATGATGGCGCTGGGCATCCTGATCTTCATGTTCTCGCTGGCGGGTATCCCGCCGATGGCCGGTTTCTTCGGCAAGTTTTTCATCTTCAAGGCGGCGATCGGGGCGGAACTTTATACGCTCGCCGTGATCGGCGTGGTGTCCAGCGTCGTCGGCGCTTTCTATTACCTCCGCATCGTCAAGATCGTGTTCTTCGATGACTTGCTGGAGATGTTCGACAAGCCGATCGACCGGCCGATCCGCATCATCATGGCGTTGACCGGTATCGTCACCATGCTGTTTTTCCTATGGCCGTCGCCGCTGCTGGACAGCGCCGCATTGGCCGCCGCGTCGCTTTTCGCGGTACCGGGCTGATACGAAACCAATCACATGCCTTCCCTGCCAGACGGTTGCACGCTGATCGAACTCCAATCGGTCGGATCGACGAATGACGAGGCGCGCATGCGGGCGCTCGACGGCGCGGCGGACGGTACGGTTGTCTGGGCCCGCGAGCAGACGGCGGGCCGCGGACGGCGCGGCCGAGCGTGGACCTCTCCAGCCGGAAATCTATACACGTCGACGATTCTGCGTCCCGGGAAGCCGGCGAGCGAGGCGGCGCAGCTTTCACTCGTCGCGGCAGTCGCGCTTGCGGAAGCCGTCGTAGCCGTTCTGCCGGCGGCGGCGGAAATTGCGTGCAAATGGCCGAACGACATACTCGTCGACGGGTGCAAGGTCGCGGGCATCCTGCTGGAGTCGCAGGGTAACGGCGCCGGAGCGTCCTGGATCGTGATCGGGTGCGGCGTGAATGTAGCGTCGCATCCGGACGACACCGCTTATCCGGCGACCAATCTGGAAACCGTTTGCGGCAAGGCCGTAGCGCTGGATACCGTCCTCGAACACTATCTCGACAGGCTGTTCGTCTGGCGCGACCGCTGGCTCGAGGCCGGGGTGGCGCCGGTGCGCCGGGCCTGGGTGGACCGGGCTGCGGGTATCGGTGGGCCAATTACCGTGCGGTTGCCGGACCGTGAACTTACCGGCCGGTTCCACGATATGGACGCGGACGGCGCATTGCTGCTGGAACTGCCGGACGGTAAACGCCAAAAGATCACGGCGGGCGACGTCTTTATAAGGAGCCTGTCCGAGTAATGCTTATAGACTGCACCGCGTTCTCAAGGGTTTGGGTTAGGAGGGAGTTGCGTGGCGATGCCGGGGGCATCGCGAGCGGCGCCGGACGACGTCCCAAACCCTTGAGAACGCGGCCCTTCGGGTCGACCGGAGAGGCGCGCGTGCCGCGTTGTGGCTGCTTGACGATGCCGCCGGCATCGCCGGCGCAACCACGCCTAACACGTACGACTCTCTGGCCGATGCAGTTCATAAGCATTACTCGGACAGGCTCCTAAGGAGCGCCTAGCATGCTGCTCGCGATCGACTCCGGAAACACCAATGTCGTATTTGCCGTCTATGATGGCGACGATTTGAAGGGCGTCTTTCGCTGCGCCAACGATACCAACCGTACGGCCGACGAATATGCGGTCTGGCTGACCCAACTGATGACGCTGCGCGGCATCCCGGAAGGTGCGATTACGGGATGCATCATCGCGTCCGTGGTACCGCAGGGCCTGTTCAATCTCGTGTCGCTGTGCGAACGCTATTTCAGCGGACCGCCTATGGTGATCGGCGACAAGGGTGTCGATTTGGGCCTAAAAGTGCTTGTCGACCGGCCGGATCATGTCGGGGCGGACCGGCTGGTAACGGCGGTATCCGCATACAACCGTTATGGTGGCCCGGCAATCGTGATCGATTTCGGTACAGCGACAACGTTCGACGTCTTGGATGCGGAGGGCAGCTATTTCGGTGGCGTCATCGCGCCAGGTATCAACCTGTCCGCCGAGGCTCTTCACATGGCATCCGCGCAATTACCACGCGTTCGGATCGAACCGACCGACGAAGTCATCGGAAAGTCGACGGTTCCAGCCATGAAATCCGGCATCTTTTGGGGTTATATCGCAATGATCGAAGGTATGATCGCGCGCATTAGAAGTGAATTCGACTCCGATATGAAAGTCGTCGCGACCGGCGGGCTCGCGGCGATATTTGCGGATTCGACGGACGTCATCGACCATACCGACCGCGAGCTGACGATCCGCGGTCTGCTCGAAGTCTACAAGCGGAATAACGGCGCATGAGCGGCTTCGAGGCGACCGGGGAGCCTGGCGAGAACGAGCTGCTGTTCCTGTCCCTCGGCGGGGCGGGCGAGATCGGCATGAACCTCAATCTCTACGGCCATTCGGGCGCCTGGCTGATGGTCGATCTCGGCATCACCTTCGGCGACGACGAGACTCCCGGCATCGACGTCATCATGCCGGACCCGACTTTCATCGAGGAACGCGCGGATACGCTCGCCGGCTTGGTCCTGACACATGCGCACGAGGATCATATCGGCGCCGTGCCCTATCTGTGGCCGCGCTTGCGGTGCCCGCTCTACGCGACGCCGTTCACGGCCAGCATCCTGCGCCGCAAGCTCTCCGAGGCCGGTCTCAAGGACAAGGCGCCGATCACCGAGATCCCGCTGTCGGGCCGTTTCGATGTCGGTCCGTTCGATATCGAGCTGATCACCCTGACCCATTCGATTCCCGAGCCCAACGCCTGCGTGATCCGCACCGGCGCCGGCGCCGTGATGCATACCGGCGACTGGAAACTCGACCCCGACCCGCTGGTCGGGCCCAGCACGGACGAGGCCGCGCTGATCCGGGCCGGCGAGGAGGGGATTCTGGCGATGGTCTGCGACTCGACCAACGTGCTGGTAAAGGGGGTGTCGGGATCCGAAGCGGACGTGCGCGCGCGACTTACGGAAATGATCGGGCGATTCGATAACCGTGTCGTCGTCGCCTGTTTCGCCTCGAACGTCGCGCGGGTTGAATCGATTGCTCATGCGGCCGCGGCTAACGACCGCAGCGTGGGGTTGGTGGGCCGGTCGCTGTGGCGGTTCTACGAAGCGGCACAGGAGAACGGCTACCTGACCGATATCCCGCGTTTCCTGTCGCCGAAGGAGGCGGCGCTGCTGCCGCGCGACAAGGTCTTGTTGATCTGCACCGGCAGCCAGGGCGAGCCGCGATCGGCGCTGGCGCGCATCGCGCGGAACGACCATCCCGATACGGTTCTCGACCCGGGCGATACGGTAATTTTTTCCAGCCGCATCATCCCCGGCAACGAGAAATCCATCGGCCGCCTGCAGAACCGCCTGACCTCGCATGGCGTCGAACTGCTGACGACGCACGACGACAAGCATATTCACGTTTCCGGTCATCCCGCCCGCGACGAGCTGGCGCAGATGTATCAATGGGTCCGGCCGAACGTCGCGGTACCGGTACATGGTGAAATCCGCCACATGCAGGCGCATGCACAGCTGGCGCGGGAATGCCAGGTGCCCGAAGCGCATGTCGCGCCGAACGGTACGCTGCTCAAGCTCGCGCCGGGACCGGCGGAAATCGTCGACGAAGTGTTCAGCGGCCGTCTCGCGCTCGACGGCAGCCGGTTGATATCGATGGGTAGCAGCGCCCTGCGCGAACGCCGCAAGATGCTGCACAGCGGTGCCGCGGTGGTCACGGTAGTGGTCGACGAGACAGGCGAACTGCAGGCCGATCCGAAGATATCGACGCATGGCGTCTTCGATCTTGAAAAGGACTACGAGATCGCCGACTCGTTGATCGACGCTGCGGCTGACGCGGTCGACGATTTGCCGCGCAAGTCCCGGCTGAAAGACGATCAGGTTCATGAGGCCGTCCGGCTCGCCGTGCGCCGCCGATTGCGCGCGCTGTGTGGCAAGCGCCCAACGGTTGATGTACATCTTGTGCGGCTGTAGGCGCTGAGAGGAAATTCGGGAGACGTAACCGATGATCGGTCGTTTGAACCATTTGGCCATTGCCGTTCCGGACCTCAAGGGGGCCAGTGCGATGTACCGCGATGCGCTCGGCGCCAGCGTGACCGAACCGCGGGACCTGCCCGCGCATGGGGTGACCGTCGTTTTCGTCGAATTGGAAAACAGCAAGATCGAACTGCTGCATCCGCTGGGGGAGGGGTCGCCAATTCTACCGTTTCTCGACAAGAATCCTTCCGGTGGCATGCACCATGTCTGCTACGAAGTATCCGATATCTATGTCGCCCGGGACCGGCTTGTGGAACAGGGTGCGCGCGTGTTGGGCGACGGTGAACCGACGAACGGGGCACACGATAAGCCGGTGATCTTCCTGCATCCGAAGGATTTCGCCGGCACCCTGGTAGAACTGGAACAGGTTTAAATATCTATGGGTTGGGTCGGTTCCGGTATCGTTTTCGTCATCACATGGTGGATGATCTTCTTCATGGTGTTGCCCTGGGGCGTGCGCCGTCCCGAAAATCCAGAACCAGTTCACGAAGCGGGCGCGCCCGAAAATCCGCGCCTTTGGTTGAAAGCCGGTGTCACCACCGCAATTGCGGCCGTGATCACCATCATCATCTGGTTCGTGGTCGATGCGGGTTGGATCGACCTGCGCGATATGTCGGCATGACGAAAGCGGGATCATGACCGGCTATTGCGATTCCGCACCGGGCCATCCGTTCCACGGCCCGTACCACGATACGGAGTACGGGTTCCCGACGACGGAGGAATCCGTCTTGTTAGAGCGGCTGGTGCTGGAGATCAATCAGGCCGGCCTGTCCTGGCTGACCGTGCTGAAGAAGCGTGCCGCGTTCGATAAAGCTTTTCGAGGGTTCGATGTCGATATGGTCGCCGACTTCACGGACGACGACCGCGCGCGCCTGCTGACGGACGCGGCGATCATCCGCAACCGTCTGAAGGTCAACGCCGCGATCGAGAACGCCGGCCGGGTTCGGGCGATGCGCGACAGTCATGGCGGCTTCAAGGCCTGGCTCGACGCGCATCATCCGATGCCGAAGACGGACTGGGTTAAACTGTTCAAGAAAACCTTCCTGTTCACCGGCGGCGAAATTACCGGCGAGTTCCTGATGAGTACCGGCTATCTGCCTGGCGCGCATGTGCCGAATTGCCCGATCCACAGGAAACTGGAGCGTCTGAGGCCGCCCTGGATGGCAGTCGATCTGTCGATTTTCGATGAATAGGCCGTAATTTGGCCCGATTTTTGTAAGCACAATTCCGTCTCCTTCGTTTTATCGAGGATCGGTATGAACAAGATACGCCTAGCGTCGGCAATTCTGCTGATAATGGCCGCGACGGATTCGCAGGCGGCCGAGGACACGGCGGTCCGTATCACCAAATCGGACTGTATCCGGATCGTCGAGCATCACCCGTCGGCCGATGTGGCCTATCAGCCCGGCGTAGATGTTCGCGGCAAAAAGGTCGTACCGGCGGATGTGGAAGCATCGCCCAATCTGAGAAATCTCGTACCCGAGGTGATCGAGTTCCCGGTTGCGCTCAATCCGCTCAAGGGCGGTGCGGCGCGTTTTGGCGAAACCTCGCTCGAGGTCGGCAAGGTGAGCTTCGACATGAAAAAGCGCCGCGCGACCTTCAACGGCAAGCCGCTCACCCGTTCGGAAACCCGGCGGATCTCGAAGAAATGCAAGGAAAGGCTACGCAAGACTAAGTAGCGTGGACAAGGGTAGGGGCAACCCCTACATTCGCGAAAATCCGCCATGACCGATTAGCGAGCTGCCGCGATGCGCCTCTCCCAATATTTTCTCCCCACCTTGAAGGAAACGCCGAGCGAGGCGCAGATCGTTTCGCACCGCTATATGTTGCGGGCCGGCATGATCCGTCAGGCGAGCGCCGGGATCTATTCCTGGCTGCCGATGGGCTATCGCGTGATGAAGAAGATCGAGCAGATCGTGCGCGAGGAGCAGAACGCGTCGGGCGCGCAGGAAATGCTGATGCCGACGATTCAGTCGGCCGACCTTTGGCGGCAAAGCGGTCGTTATGAGGATTATGGCCAGGAAATGCTGCGCATCACCGACCGGCACGACCGCGAGATGCTGTACGGCCCGACAAACGAGGAACTGATCACCGAAATCTTCAGCGCGCATGTGAAGAGCTACCGGCACCTGCCCAAGAACCTCTATCACATCCAGTGGAAGTTCAGAGACGAGGTGCGGCCCCGGTTCGGAGTCATGCGCGGCCGCGAGTTTCTGATGAAGGACGCCTATTCCTTCGATCTCGATCCCGAGGCCGGGAGGGTTGCCTACAACAAGATGTTCGTCTCCTACCTGCGCACATACGCGCGCATGGAACTGCAGGCCATCCCGATGCAGGCGGAAACCGGCCCGATCGGCGGCGATATGAGCCACGAATTCATCATTTTAGCCGATACCGGCGAGAGCGAGGTGTTCTGCCATCGCGACTTCCTCGAACGCGACGTTCTGCAGCGCGATATCGATTACGACACCGATTTGCAGCCGATCGTCGACGAATGGACCAGCCTGTACGCGGCGACCGACGAAATGCACGACGCGGCCCGTTTCGAGAGCGAGGTTCCAGAAGATCGCCGCGTGTCGGCGCGCGGAATCGAGGTCGGACATATCTTTTTCTTCGGCGACAAATACTCCAAGCCTCTCGGCGCCTTCGTTTCGACGCCGGACGGGGAGGACGTGCCGGTTCAGATGGGTTCGTACGGCATCGGCGTCTCGCGGCTGGTCGGTGCCATCATCGAGGCGAGCCATGACGACAAGGGGATCATCTGGCCGGAGTCGGTTGCGCCCTTCAAGGTCGGACTAGTCAATTTGCGCGCGGGCGATGACGCCTGCGACGCAGCCTGCGGCGACATGTATGCGAAGCTGAACGGTGCCGGCGTTGAGGTACTGTACGACGACCGCGAGGAGCGGGCGGGCGCGAAGTTCGCGGACATGGACCTGATCGGTCTGCCCTGGCAACTGATCGCGGGTCCGCGCGGGCTGAAGGAAGGCAAGGTCGAGTTGAAGAACCGGCGTTCCGGCGAGACCAAAGAATTGACGGTCGATGCAGCGCTGACGCGGTTGGTCGGTTAGGTTGGGAGCCTGAAGTGTTTACCGCGTTCGAACGTCTCGTCGCCCTGCGCTTTCTGCGCGCCAGGCGGCAGGAAGGTTTCATCTCTGTCATCGCGATTTTCTCGCTCGCCGGCATTACGCTCGGCGTCGCGACGCTGATCATCGTCATGGCCGTCATGAACGGATTCCGGCAGGAACTGCTGACCCGGATCCTCGGCGTCAACGGGCATGTCAACGTCTTGGCGAGCACCCGTAAACTCGAGGACTACGAGCAGATTACGGCGAAAATCCGCGAGCTGCCGAACGTCGTGACCGCCGCGCCGCTCGTGGAAGGGCAGGTGATGGCGACGGCGCGCGGCGTGGCGAACGGGGCGCTGGTGCGGGGCCTGCGCGAGGAGGATTTTCGGCGACGGCCCTTGCTCGTCGACAACATCGTCGGTGGCGATCTTGAAGGGTTCGAGGACAGCAAGAGCGTGATTATCGGCAGCCGCATGGCGCGCTCCATGCGCTTGCGGCCGGGCGACAAGGTGACCCTGGTTTCGCCGCGCGGCAATCCCAGCGCGTTCGGCACTGTACCGCGCATGAAGGCCTATCCGGTTGCCGCCATCTTCGAGGTCGGCATGTCGGAGTATGACAGCACGTTCATCTACATGCCGTTCAAGCAGGCGCAGATATTCTTCCGCAAGAAGGGACAGGCGACGGCGATCGAAGTGATAACCGACAATCCCGACCGCGCTTACGAAATCGGCGTCGAAATCCGCCAGGCGATCGGCGCCGGATTCCGGGTCATCGACTGGCAGCGCATCAATTCGAGCTTTTTCACCGCGCTTCAGGTCGAGCGCGTCGTGATGTTCATGATCCTCACCTTGATCATCATCGTCGCCGTCTTCAACGTGATATCCAGCCAGATCATGCTGGTGAACGACAAGGGCAAGGGAATTGCGATATTGCGCACCATGGGCGCCACGCAGGGCATGATCCTGCGAATTTTCTTCATGACGGGCGCCAGCGTCGGCATCGTCGGCACGGTTGCCGGCAGCGTTCTCGGGATCGCCTTTGCCCAGAATATCGAAGGCCTCCGGCAGTTGATCCAGGGGGTGAGCGGGACCGACCTCTTCGACTCGACCGTATATTATCTGTCGCGCCTACCGGCCGAGATCGACCCCGTCGAGGCGATTGCCGTGATCGTCATGGCGCTGACCTTGTCATTCCTGGCCTCGATACTTCCCGCGCGCCGGGCGGCGCGTCTCGATCCCGTGGAAGTCTTGCGGTATGAGTGATCCTGCGGTCCTCGAACTCGACGCGGTCGTCAGGACCTACGAACAGGCAGGATCGCCCCTCGAAGTGATCCGGGAGGCGTCCCTGGTGGTGCCCGCGGGAGAACTCGTCGGCCTGATAGGGCCGTCGGGTGCGGGAAAATCGACTCTGCTCCATGTCGCAGGCCTGCTCGAACTGCCGGACGGCGGCGAGGTGCACGTTGCCGGAAAGATCTGCGGTGCGATGTCCGACAGCGCCCGAACGGACGTTCGGCGCAACGAAATCGGCTTCGTCTATCAGTTTCATCATCTGTTGCCGGAATTTTCGGCGATCGAAAACGTCATGCTGCCGCAGATGATAGCCGGTCGCGCGCGCCGCGAGGCGCGGCAGCGCGCGGCCGATTTGATCGAATCGGTGGGCCTGCAAGAGCGGGCCAGCCATCGCCCGGCACGATTGTCGGGTGGCGAGCAGCAACGCGTCGCGATCGCGCGGGCGCTGGCGAACGGCCCGAGACTGCTGCTGGCGGACGAGCCGACAGGCAATCTCGATACGCATACGGCCGAGGACGTTTTCGGATTGTTGATTGAATTCGTTCGGGAAAGCGGACTTGCCGCGGTTATCGCGACGCACAATCTCGACTTGGCGGCGAAAATGGACCGGGTCGTTCGATTGGAGGACGGCAGGTTGATCCCGGAGTGATCGACACTATCGGCTTAAATTAGATCGGCGTATCCGTCATTCTACGGTGTGATAGTCGGCCAAGAGGGCTGGTAAAACAGCGCGCCAGGGAGTCACCGTATGCCGCATGCGGATTTCGTTCATCTCAGAGTCCATGATGCCTTCTCGCTGTCCGAGGGCGCGATCAAGATTCCCGACTTGGCCGAACTCTGTGCGAAGCACGACATGCCGGCCGTCGGCGTTGCGGATACCGGAAATCTTTTCGGTGCCCTGGAATTCTCGCTCGCGATGCGAACGAAGGGCGTTCAGCCGATCATTGGGTGTCAGATCGCAATACAGCGCGAAGATTCGGGCGTGCTTGGCGGCGCGGGCCTCGCCAGCGATTGGCTCGTGTTGCTGGCGCAGTCGGAGCAAGGATACGGCAATCTCCTCGATCTCGTGAGCCGGTCCTACCTTAACTCCGCGGCGGAGGATTCGCCGCAAGTCGCCCTTGCGGACCTCGAAACGCGGAATGCCGGACTGATCGCATTGACCGGTGGGGTCGGCGGTGCGGTCGGCCGCCTGCTGGTCGAAGGTCAACGGCCGGCTGCGGAGGAAATGCTGGTGCGGCTGGAGAAGCTGTTCGATGGCCGCCTGTATATTGAACTGATGCGGCACGGCCAGCTGGACGAAGAGCAGATCGAACCGGCCCTTATCGAGATGGCCTACGCGCACAATATCCCCTTGGTCGCGACCAACGAGGTCTTTTTCGCCGACAGGGGCATGTATGAAGCGCATGATGCGTTGATGTGCATCGCTGCCGGGGCGACCGTGTCGCGGACCGACCGGCGGCGGGTCACGGCCGAACATTATTTCAAGACGCCGGAAGAAATGTGCGAATTGTTCGCCGATCTGCCCGAGGCGGTCGCGAACACGCTCGTCATCGCGCAACGCTGTGCCTACATGCCGGACACGCGGGCGCCGATCCTGCCGCCTTATCCAAAGTTGGAAGGGCGTGGCGAGGAGGAAGTGCTGCGCGAGATGGCGGCGGCGGGATTGGAAGAACGGCTTGAAAGCCAGGTCTATGTCGAAGGGCAAAGCGCGGAAGAGCGCGAGGCGACCGCGAAACCATATCGCGAGCGCGTACAGTACGAGCTCGATGTCATCGCGCAGATGGGCTTTCCGGGATATTTCCTGATCGTCGCCGACTTTATCCAATGGGCGAAGAACGAGGACATTCCGGTGGGGCCGGGACGCGGCTCGGGTGCTGGATCGGTGGTTGCCTGGGCGCTGACCATCACCGATCTCGATCCGCTGCGTTTCGATCTGCTGTTCGAACGTTTTCTCAACCCGGAACGCGTGTCGATGCCGGATTTCGACATCGATTTCTGTAAGGACCGGCGCGACGACGTTATCCGCTACGTGCAGAAGGAATACGGTTTCGACAGGGTCGCCCAAATAATCACCTTCGGTAAGCTGGAAGCGCGCGCGGTGCTGCGCGACGTCGGCCGGGTGCTCGAAATGCCGTACGGTCAGGTGGACCGGATCAGCAAGCTGGTCCCCTACAACCCGGCCAACCCGGTTAGCCTGAAGAAGGCGCTCAACGACGAGCCCATGCTGCAGGAAATGCGCAAGGAAGACCCGTCGGTCGATCGTCTGGTCGGAATGTCTTTGAAATTGGAAGGTCTTTACCGTCACGCCTCGACACATGCCGCGGGCGTGGTCATCGGCGACCGGCCGTTGCAGGAGCTAGTGCCGCTCTATCGCGACTCGCGTTCGACGATGCCGGTCACCCAGTTCAACATGAAATATGTCGAACAGGCCGGTCTGGTGAAGTTCGATTTTCTCGGCCTTAAAACGCTGACCGTGCTGTCCAGCACGGTGCGGCGCCTGCGCGAGCGCGGCGTGGACATCGCGCTCGATCAGCTCCCGCTGGACGATGCAAAAACCTATGAAATGCTCTGCCGCGCCGATACGACCGGCGTGTTCCAGTTGGAAAGTTCCGGATTACGGGATGTCCTGAAGAAGCTCCGGCCTGACCGTTTCGGGGACATCATAGCGGTCGTGGCACTGTATCGTCCGGGGCCAATGGACAATATTCCGAGCTTTATCAAGCGCAAGCATGGCGAGGAGACGCCGGACTATCTGCACCCGTCGCTCGAAGGGATCCTGAAGGAAACCTACGGCATCATGATCTACCAGGAACAGGTGATGCAGATCGCGCAGACCCTGTCGGGGTTCAGCCTCGGCGGCGCCGACCTGCTGCGACGCGCCATGGGCAAGAAGATCCAGGCGGAAATGGACGCGCAGCGGCAGAATTTCGTCGAAGGCGCCGTTGCCAACGATGTCGGGCAAGCGCTGGCCGGGCGGATTTTCGATCAGGTCGCCAAGTTCGCCGGTTACGGGTTCAACAAATCGCACGCCGCCGCCTATGCGCTCGTCGCCTACCAGACGGCCTATTTGAAGGCCAACTATCCGGTCGAGTTCTTCGCCGCCTCGATGAGCGAGGATATGGGCAATACCGATAAACTCGGTCTCTTCCGGGCAGAGCTCGACCGTATGGAAATCGCGCTGCTGCCGCCGGACATCAACAAATCCGCGGTCGATTTCACTGTCGAAGCGATCGGCGATAGCGAAAGCGCGGTGCGCTACGCCCTGGCGGCGCTGAAGAATGTCGGCGCGGCGGCGATGGATACGGTTGTCCGGGAGCGGAAACAAAACGGGCCCTACGAGTCGGTATTCGACTTCGCCGGACGGCTCGACACCAGCGTTCTGAACAAGCGGCAGGTCGAGAATCTCAGCCGGGCCGGCGCCTTCGACTCTCTCAATCCGAACCGCCATCAGGTATTCGAAGCTGTCGAGACGCTTGTTCGGCACGCGAACGCGGCGCAGAACGACAGGGAGAGCAAGCAGGTCAACCTGTTCGGGGTCGAGGATACGGCCGCGGTCATACCGCCCTTGCCGGAAATGGACGATTGGGCGGTCCAGGAACGGTTGCAGCAGGAATTCGAAGCGGTGGGTTTCTACCTGTCGTCGCACCCTCTCGCCTCATATCGCAAGACCTGCGAGAAACTGGGCGTCGTCGAGTGGGCCGCGGTCACTTCCGGCCGCATGAGCGAAGGCCGTATCAAGCTTGCCGGGATCGTGTCCTCCCGCCGCTTCACGACGTCGTCGCGCGGCGCGAAGATGGCCTTCGTTCAGATGTCTGACGCCAGCGGTTCGTTCGAAGTCACCGTCTTCTCCGAAGTACTCGCTGTGAGCCGGGAATTACTGGAATCGGGCGCGCCATTGATCGCCGTCGTCGATGTCCAGCAATGGAACGACGGTTTTCGCCTGACCGCGCAGGACGTCCAACCCTTGGACGAAGCGGCGGTTAAGGCGGCGGCGGGCCTGCGCGTCTTCGTCCGCGACAAGGCGCCGCTGAGCAGCCTGGCGACGGTGTTCCAGGAACATGGCGAGTTTGGGCCGGGAAAGGTTCGGATTACGCTCGAGGCGGGAGACCGGGAGATTGAAATGGATCTGCCGCGGGGCTACGCGATTTCGGTTGCCGTTCGCTCGGCGGTGAAGGCGATCCCGGGCGTTATCGACGTGCAGGATCTGTAGCGCGGATCGGGCCGGCAAATTCGGCCCGCTCGAAGAAATAACCGGCGACGCCGTGCGAGCCGAGTGGCGAGCATTCCTCGCACGCCGCGGCCGTTTCGTTAAATAAAGAGGGAGGGGTAGGCCTTTCCCTCATGTTTTTTGGCGGAATTCAGCGCCGCGAACAACGGTTATGCAAAAAGAAAGACATAGGGTAATCGCGGTCGCTTGTTAGTTTAAATGTTGTGATTTGTAAGCGTTTAACTTGGGCGAAAAGGAGAGCGGTCGCGGAACATTAAGCCGGGGATTGACGGCAGCGATTGGACAACCCCTATCCTCCCGAAACCCCGCGCCACCACCGTTCGACCGTCGTCGCGTCGAGAGGCAAGACGGTTCCCATGCCGCCGCTCCGGTCGGTCCAGATATCCAGGGCCGCTTCAGGGACCGTAATCAGCAGAGGGACGTCCGAGCTGATGGCGTGAAACAGCTCATCCGACAGGCCGCGACCGTGCTGTTCCTCGGCGCCAAACTTGTCGAACACGATCAGTTCGACGCGCGCGGCAATAGCCTGACGCAGGATGCCGCTCGTGCCTACCAGGGCGGCGACATCAAGTCCGCATGTCTCGGTCACGCGGTTCACGTGGGTCAACCGTTTAATGGGAACGCGGCGGCTGTCGCCGGTGACGTCGATGGCGTCGATACCCAGGAAAGCCCCGTCTTGGTCATACACGCCTTCCTGGACGCAGCCGGCGACCCGCACGCCGACCCGCTTCAGGCCTTCGGCGAACGACTTCAGGAAGCCCAGCACCTCGGCACCGCGTGGATAGACAACAGCGGCGAACGGCGCGACGGCATTCGTTTCGATCTGTTTCGTCATGCCGCCACCATGCAATCCCGGCCAACAATCACGACCTTGCGGCGTGCGGCCCATTGGTCGCCCGGCGTGGTTAACGTCAGGAGGCCAGCGGTGCGGGCGTTCAGTGCGTCGACGTCGTCTTCCCGGTTCATGGCTTCCACAAGATCGTTGGTTTTCCGGTGTTCGGTACGCATCACGGTAAAAGGCTTCTTCTGTCCAAGATGGGGATCAAGGGTGGGAAACAAAAGATCTTCCGCGGCCCGGGCACGGCAGGCGAGAACTTTTTCTAAAGTCGAGATGACTCTTCGAACTTCTTGAAGGGTACCGTTGTTGGCTGTCATTTGGTTCGGATATTCGTAAAGTTCGCACAGAACGGCGTATTCGCCCAGCGGGCATCGGTCAATTTCGTTCTGGTGTCCTTGTTTCTATAGGCGGCTTCGCCGCCAGCATGCTTATAGAACCCAGGTGGGGAGCCGTACTTGATGTCGATCAATTGCCGCAGCGTCGAAAATAGCGGTCTATTTTTGCGCAGAAGGGCAGCTGGATGAGTATCGAGCCCTGCTTTTTACGTTTCGGCGCGGGCGACCGGGACGGGTCGCCTGAAATGGCGCATACCGCAACGCACGCGGTCTGGAGCGCCACCGAGGTTCGGCCGGGAAATACGGCCCGCCGCCGGTTCCCGATAATGCCGCTAAGGCCTTGCAAGGCCGTAAAATTGGCTATATACCGCAGCCATCTCTCACGCGGGTTTGCGCCTGCTGTCGATCATGGCAGTGGCCGCTCCGGTGCCGGGTAACCGGCTTTCGCCCGCGGCGGTATAACCGGTAAAGGATACGATCATGGCGATGCCATCATTCACGATGCGCCAGCTGCTTGAGGCTGGCATTCACTTTGGCCATACCACGCGCCGATGGAACCCGCTGATGCGGCCCTATATTTTCGGCGAACGGAACGGCATCCATATTATAGACCTGGAACAGACGGTGCCGATGCTGCAGCGTGGGTTGGAAGCGGTCCGCGAGGTTGCCGCAGGCGGTGGCCGCGTGCTTTTCGTCGGCACGAAGCGTCAGGCGACGGAAATTGTTTCCACGGCGGCGATCCGGTGCGGCCAGTACTACGTCAATCACCGCTGGCTCGGCGGGATGCTGACCAATTGGCGGACAATTTCGAATTCGATCAAGCGGTTGCGCGATATCGAAGAACAGCTCGCCGAAGAGGATATCGGGCTGACCAAGAAGGAGCTGCTTCGCTTGACGGCGGAGCGCGACAGGCTCGAGCGCGCGCTGGGCGGCATCAAGGAAATGGGCAGCCTTCCGGACATTCTGTTCGTCGTCGATACCAACAAGGAAGCGATCGCGGTCGCCGAAGCGAAGAAGCTCGGTATTCCGGTCGTAGCGATCCTGGACAGCAATTCCGATCCCCGCGGTATCACCCACCCGGTGCCGGGCAACGATGATGCGATGCGCGCGATCACGTTGTATTGCGATCTCGTCGCCGATTGCGTGCTTGATGGGTTGCAGGCGGAAATGATGTCCACCGGCGTTGATATCGGTGAAGGCGAAACCGTACCGTCCGAGCCGTTGCCTGAAGAGGTCGCGCCTGTCGAAGCGGCGGAAGCCGCACCCGAGGCGCCCGTGGCGGAGCCTGCAAGCGAGACGCCTGCGGCCGATGCCGCATCTGAGACGCCTGCGGCGGAAGCCGCACCCGAGGCGCCGCCGGCAGAGGAGGCCACCCCCGAGGCGCCCGCTGAAAAGCCTCCGGTCGAGGTGCCCGCAGCGGAAGCAGCCCCCGAGGTTCCCGCCGAAAACGCCTAGTAACAGAGAATAAATTGCATGATATGCGCGTTGTTTTAATAGGTTGAACACGTATATCTAAGATAGAGGTTTAGGAAATGGCGAATATCACTGCCGCGCTCGTAAAGTCGCTGCGCGACAAAACCGGCGCTGGAATGATGGATTGCAAGAAAGCGCTTACGCAAACCGATGGCGATATCGAGGAAGCCGTCGATTGGCTGCGCAAGAAGGGCTTGTCGATGGCGGCCAAGAAAGCCGGGCGTGTCGCCGCCGAAGGCTTGGTCGGCGTCGTCGTCGACGGTAAAGCGGGCGCTGTCGTCGAGGTCAATGCGGAAACCGACTTCGTCGCGCGCAATGGCGATTTTCAGGCTTTCGTCAGAAACGTTACCGAACTCGCGCTGACCAGCGGCGGATCGATCGACGCGTTGTCCGCGGCTGACTATCCGGTGTCGGATCGGAACGTTGCGGACGAGCTCACCCATCAGATCGCGACAATCGGTGAGAATATGGCGCTGCGTCGCTGTGCCGCGCTTTCGGTCGAGAGTGGTGTTGTCGTGCCCTACGTGCACAGCGCGTTGGGCACTGGTATAGGCAAGATTGGCGTAATCGTCGCTCTCGAATCCGCCGGTGACGCCGGTGCGCTCGAAGGGCTTGGCAAACAACTGGCGATGCATATCGCGGCGGCTCGGCCGCTGTTCGTCTCGGTCGCCGATATTGACGAAGACAGCCTGACACGTGAACGCGAAGTCCTGAGCGCGCAAGCGCGAGAAAGCGGCCGGCCGGAAGAGATCATCGAAAAGATGGTTGAAGGCCGCCTCCGCAAATATTACGAGGAGGTTGCGCTGCTCGAACAGGTCTTCGTCATCGACAACGAAACCAAGGTCTCCAAAGTTCTCGAAAATGCAGCCAAGGACACCGGCGGTCCCGTTGAGCTGAAGGGCTTCGTTCGCTTCGCGTTGGGCGAAGGCATCGAGAAAGCCGAAGAGAACCTCGCGGACGAAGTCGCCGCAACGCTAGCGGGCTAACGGCCGGAGACAGGCACAGACAAGCCGGAAAGGACATATCCCGGAAATGGCCAAGCCGAAATACCGTCGCGTCCTCTTGAAACTTTCCGGCGAAGCGCTGATGGGCGAACAGGAGTTCGGTCTCGACTCCGGGACCGTCGATCGGATCGCCAGCGAAGTCAAAACCGTCTCCGAACTCGGTGTGGAAGTCTGCATCGTTGTCGGTGGCGGAAATATTTTCCGCGGTGTTTCGGGCGCTTCGTCAGGGATGGACCGGGCCAGCGCTGACTATATGGGCATGCTCGCCACCGTCATGAATGCGTTGGCGATGCAGAGCGCGCTGGAAGGGATCGGCGCGCAAACCCGTGTTCTGTCGGCGATCCCGATGCAATCCGTATCGGAGCCCTACATCCGGCGGCGCGCCGTCAGGCATATGGAAAAGGGCCGTATCGTGATTTTTGCTGCGGGTACCGGCAATCCGTTCTTTACGACCGATACCGCAGCCGCCCTGCGTGCCTCCGAAATGGACTGCGACGCGCTGTTGAAGGCGACAAAGGTCGACGGCGTGTACAGTGCTGACCCGGAGACCAATCCCGACGCGGAACGGTTCGACCGGCTCGGTTATCTCGACGTTCTGTCGAAGGACCTCAAAGTCATGGATGCGGCGGCGGTTTCACTCGCACGCGAAAACAACATTCCGATTCTTGTCTTTTCGATACACAATGCCGGTGCCTTCATTGATGTTGTGAAGGGTGGAGGGAAGTACACGATAATTTCATAGCAGGCAGGCGAAACTTAGCGGAGGATCGGAACGATGGCGGAAGCGGACATATCGGATATCGAACGCCGGATGGATGGGGCCTTGGACGCCCTTAATCGGGAATTCGCCGGACTGCGGACCGGGCGCGCCTCGACAGCCTTGCTTGAGCCCTTGAACGTGGATGCCTACGATTCGCAAATGCCGATGAATCAGGTTGGAACGATTAGCGTTCCCGAACCGCGGCTTCTTACGGTACAGGTTTGGGACCAGAGCCTGGTGAAAGCCGTCGAAAGATCGATCCTGGAGTCGAGCCTTGGTCTGAACCCGCAAACGGAGGGAAACCTGATCCGGATACCCATTCCCGACCTCAGCGAGGAGCGGCGCGTTGAATTGACGAAGGTCGCGGGTCAATATGCCGAGCAGGCGCGTGTCGCGGTACGCAATGTCCGGCGCGACGGCATGGACCGGCTCAAGAAAATGGAGAAGGCGGGGGATCTGTCGCAGGACGATCAACATCTGTATGGCGATGAAATCCAAGATTTGACCGACGCGCATGTCAAGGAAATCGACGCCGCACTTGACGCAAAAGAACAGGAAATCATGCAGGTCTGACGTATGCAGTCGGCGATCGAGAATACCGATGATATGACCCCGCCGATGCATGTTGCCATCATCATGGATGGCAACGGCAGGTGGGCGGAATCACGTGGGCTGCCGCGGGCCATGGGCCATAAAAGCGGCGCCGAAGCGGTTCGGCGCACCGTCGAGGCGGCGGGCGAGTACGGCGTCTCATATCTGACGCTGTTTGGATTTTCATCCGAGAACTGGAATCGGCCCAAGCAGGAGATCGGCGATCTGATGGGCCTGCTGCGGCTCTATCTCCGTTCGGAAATCGCCGAACTGCACGGCAAGAATGTTAGGCTGCTGATGATTGGCGACCGCCGCCGATTCGAGCCTGATATCATCGGTCTTATCGAAGAGGCGGAGCGGACGACGGCAGCGAACACGGGACTTACCCTCGTTCTCGCGTTGAGCTATGGCGGACGACAGGAAATCGAAGCCGCGGTCCAGGCTATCGCCCAGGATGCTGCCGATAAGCGTCTCGACCCCGCGGATATCGATGAATCAATGTTCCGCCGTTACCTGCTGACGGCCGAAATCCCCGACCCGGACCTGTTGATCCGGACAAGCGGCGAGCAGCGCATCAGCAATTTCCTGCTTTGGCAGGTCGCCTATACCGAGTTCGTGTTTCTCGAAACGCTCTGGCCTGATTTTTCGAAAGAAGATCTTCGTCGCGCGATTTGCGAGTTCAATCGTCGTGAGCGACGCTATGGCGCAGCCGTTGGCCCGGCCTGAATTCTCCGAGCTAACATTGCGGGTCATGTCGGCGGCGGTCATTCTGCCGCTGGCGATTGCCGCGATTTGGTCCGGGGGGTGGTATTTCTGGGGCATGGTCCTTTTGATCGCGGCTGCAATGGGGTGGGAGTTGTCCCGACTTTGCGGGACGGGGCTCGTGCTTAGATCGATTGTCATTGCGGTATTGCTGCTGGTGGCGGGGCTGTCGTTTGCGGGGTTGCCGCGCGAGGGCCTGGCCTGCGCCATCGCGGGGACCATCATTGCCGTTGCGGCGTCCCGAATCCGTGCCGTGGAAGCGCCGATCCTCCTCGCTGCCGGTGTCGCCTATGTTTCGTTGGCGCTGCTTTCGATCGTTTGGCTGCGCGTCGCCGAGGAAGCCGGATTGGTGCCATTCTGCTGGATGGTGGCGGTGGTTGTCGCAACCGATATCGGCGCTTATTTCGCGGGCCGCGGAATCGGTGGTCCGAAGCTGGCGCCGCGAGTGAGTCCCGCCAAAACCTGGTCCGGTCTGGCCGGCGGCGCCGTCTGCGCCGCGCTGGCGGGCGCACTCATACTCGCGGCGACCGGCGGCGGCGGCTATCTCTGGGTCGTGCTGGCAAGCGGAACGCTCGCGGTCGTGGCGCAGGCCGGCGATCTGATTGAATCGGCGGTAAAAAGGCATGTCGGCGTCAAGGATTCGGGCAATTTCATTCCCGGCCATGGTGGGGTTCTTGATAGACTGGATGGGTTCTTGACGGTAGCGCCGGTGACGGCTCTTATGACGTGGATCGCAGGTGGGAGTCCGCTCGAATGGCAGTAATGGTGCAAGACGCCACATCGGCGCCGCGATCGGTCACGATCCTGGGTTCGACGGGTTCCATAGGCTGCAGCACGATCGATCTCATCGAGCGGAACCCGGAAGGCTATGTCGTCGAGGCACTGACGGCGCGGCGCAATGTAGAACTGCTCATCGAACAGGCGAAAAAATTGAAACCGCGCTACGTCGCCATCGGCGACGAAGAGCAGTATCACGCGTTGAAGGCTGGACTCTCGGGCGACGGTATAGAAGTGGCCGCCGGCTCCGAGGCGATCGTCGGTGCGGCGCGGCGGCCCGCCGACTTCGTCATGGCTGCTATTGTCGGCGCCGCCGGATTGGCGCCGACATTGGCGGCGGTAAACCGGGGCGCGATGGTTGGGTTGGCGAACAAGGAGTGTCTCGTCTGCGCCGGTTCGCTGATGGTCGACGAAATCCGCCGCAATAGCGCGGTTCTCCTGCCGGTCGACTCGGAACACAACGCGATCTTTCAGGTCTTCGACTTCGACCGGCGAGAGGCGGTCGACAAGCTCATCCTGACCGCGTCGGGCGGACCATTCCGATCTTTGGACAGGGAGGCGATGCGCACGGTGACCCCGGCGCAAGCGGTGGCGCACCCGAATTGGGACATGGGCGCGAAGATTTCGGTCGACTCCGCGACGATGATGAACAAGGGGCTGGAAGTCATCGAGGCGCACCATTTGTTCGACATCCCCGAAGAGCGCATCGATGTGCTGGTACATCCGCAGTCGGTCATCCACAGCATGGTCGCTTATGTCGATGGGTCGGTATTGGCGCAGTTGGGGACGCCGGACATGCGTACGCCGATAGCCTATGCGTTAGCCTGGCCGGCCCGCATGAAGGCGCCGCAGGACCGGCTCGATCTGGCGGCGATGGCCAAACTCACCTTCGAAGCGCCTGACACGGAACGGTTTCCCGCGCTTCGCCTGGCGCGCGAGGTCTTGAAGAATGGCGGCAGCGCCCCAACTGTTCTGAACGCGGCAAACGAGATCGCGGTTGAGGGGTTCCTTGCCGGCCGGATCGGCTTCCTTGATATCGCGGCGATCGTGGAGGACGTGTTAATGCAATTTTCACACGGTGCGATGAATTCTCTCGACGATGTGCGGACCTATGACACCGAAGCGCGCCGGATCGCTGCCGACCATCTCGCCGCGCGGACATCGAAGTAACTGACGGGTACAAGCGTGGAATTATTTTTAGACTACTGGTATCCCGTAGTTCAGTTTTTGGTTGTCCTCACCGTCCTGGTATTTGTCCATGAGCTTGGGCACTACTGGATCGCCCGCCGCTGCGGCGTGCGCGTCGAAGTCTTCTCGATCGGTTTCGGGCCGGAGATCGTTGGCTGGACCGACAAGGCGGATACCCGCTGGAAAATCAGCGCAGTACCGCTGGGCGGCTACGTCAAGATGTTCGGCGAAGGCGAAATGAGCGGCGAAGGAGAAATGCCGCGCCCCTTGACGCCAGCGGAACGGCAGGTTTCATTCAAATACAAATCGCTTGGCCAGCGTGCGGCGATAGTCTTTGGCGGGCCAGCCGCTAATTTCATATTTGCGATCTTGGTACTTGGGTGCTTGTTCGTCTTTAAGGGCCAACCGTTTACACCGGCTACGTTCAATAAGGTTATCGAGGGTAGTGCCGCCGAAGAAGCGGGCCTATTGCCTGGAGACCTGATCGTTCGATTGGGGACGACGGAAATCGAACGCTTCGAGGAAGTTCAGCAGATCGTCAGGATGAATCCTGAAAAGACGATGGATATTTCCGTTTTGCGGGACGGCGACGAGCTTAAACTGACGGTGACGCCGAAGCTCTACGAGACGACGGATTCCATCGGGAACCTGGTGCGCATCGGTTTGCTCGGCGTGTCGCGCACCGCGCCCGCCAAAATTGGCGAGATTGTCAAAGGGGGGGCTGCCGAAAAAGCCGGAATGTTGGCGAATGACCGGATCATTCAGATCGATGGGACTGCCACGCGCGATTTTAGCGACGTCCAGAAAATCGTCAGCGCGAACGCTGAAACGCCAATCGATGTCGTTTTAGACCGGGCTGGTAAAAGGATATCGCTTAGCGTAACGCCCGCGCTGCGGGAGGGAAAAGACCATAACTGCGAGGTTGTAAAATACGGTTCGTTGGGTGTGAGGTCCGTAAAAAGTGGGTTCCGGGCCGTTCGGAAGCTGGATCCGTTGAGCGCGGCCTGGCAGTCCATCGAGGAAACCTGGGTGATTACAGTCGGTACGTTGCAGGCCGTATCGGAAATGATCATCGGCGCCCGATCGTCGGACGAATTGGGAGGGCCGATCAAGATCGCGCAGATGTCCAATGCGGTTTGGAACATCGGTTTTGTGGAAACAATCTCGTTTATGGCGCTTTTGTCGATCAATCTTGGACTAATTAACCTGTTTCCGATCCCCGTTCTCGATGGCGGTCATCTGCTGTTTTTTGCTTTCGAAGGCGTACGTGGCCGTCCGCTTGGCGAGAAAACCCAAGAATATAGCTTTAGAATTGGGCTGGTCCTGGTATTGAGTCTCATGGTATTTGTATTTGCCAATGACATTTTGAATATTTGCTATTAGCGATCTCGTCTCGTTAATTTCTTGAAAAAGTGGGTTGTGGGGGGGCTTTTTTGACGATTGTCGTGCGGATATCAGCTGCTTGGGCGCTGCTTTTGGGCGCCCTTCTGCTTTGGGTCCCCGCGCATGCGCAATCGGGTCCGACGATCGTCCCGCCATCGCCCCGCGGTGGCCCCACGCTGCCAATACCGCGACGATCCGCGCCGGCTCGCCCTGGATCTCCAGTCGTTGCGGAAATCGTGGTAGAGGGGACGCAGCGGATCGAACCGGAGACAGTCCGGTCCTACATGCTCATCAAGGAAGGCGATCCGCTCGATCCCGAACGGGTTAACGAGTCGCTCAAAGGCTTGTATTCGACTGGACTTTTTGCCGACGTCACTTTGCGCCGCGAAGGCGACGTACTTTTCGTTCGCGTCGTCGAGAATCCGATCATCAACCGAATTGCCTTCGAGGGCGACAAGGAGCTGGAAGAAGAAACCCTCCGCAACGAAGTTCAGCTTAGACCCCGCATCGTCTACACCCGTACGCGGGTTCAGAATGATGTGAAGCGGATTCTGGATCTTTACAGACGAACAGGGCGGTTCGCGGCAACGGTTGAGCCGAAAGTCGTTCAGCTGCCGCAGAACCGGGTCGATCTGGTGTTTGAAATCGAAGAGGGGCAGTCGACCGGTATTCGCCGGATCAGTTTTATCGGCAACAGGGAGTTTTCCGACAGAGCACTCCGTGAGATCATCCAGACCGTGGAAACCCGGTGGTACCGGTTTCTAAGCTCGGAAGATACCTACGATCCCGACCGGTTGACCTTCGATCGCGAACTGCTGCGCCGGCACTATTTGCGTAATGGGTTCGCCGACTTCAGGGTCGTTTCTACGGTTGCCGAGCTGTCTCCGGACCGTAAGGACTTTTTCATCACCTTCACGATCGAGGAAGGAAAGCGTTATACATTCAATGCCTTGACGATCAAATCTAAGATCAAGGATGTAAAGCCTGCGGCGATTCAGCCGGCCGTCGAAATCGAAAAGGGCGATTGGTACGATTCCGAAGCCGTAGACGACACTGTCGTCGCGCTTTCCAATGCCGTTGGCGATCTCGGGTTCGCGTTCGTCGCAGTCTTGCCGAATGTAAAACGGGACCGGAAGAAACGGACCATCGATATCGAGTTCGTGGTCCAGGAAGGGCCACGGGTCTTTATCGAACGGATCGATATCGGCGGCAATGTGCGCACGCTGGACAAGGTCATCCGTCGTGAGTTCCAGGTCGTTGAAGGGGATGCCTTCAACTCGACGAAACTGCGGCGATCGCGAACACGTATCCAAAATCTGGGCTATTTCTCGCGTGTCGACGTCAATAACGTCCCTGGCAGCGAAGCCGACAAAACGGTGATCAAAGTAGACGTTGCCGAGCAGTCGACAGGGGAATTGAGCGTCGGCGCGGGTTTCTCGTCGCAGAGCGGCCCCTTGGTCGATTTGCGTATTAGCGAAAGGAATCTATTGGGCAAAGGACAGGATCTGCGAGCCTCGATCACGATCGCGGCGGAAAATCAGAACTTCGACGTTGGCTTTACCGAACCCTATTTTCTGGATAAGGAACTTTCATTTGGCGTTGACGGCTTTCACACCGCCTCGTCAAACGTCAGCGAGTTCGAATCCATCTCGACGGGCGGCAGGCTTCGTCTCGGCTACGTACTCGCCGAAAATCTGCGGCAAAGTGTCCGATATACCTATCGCCGTGACGAAGTCACGGATGTCGATGTCAACGCGTCCAAATTTATCCTGAGCGAAGAAGGCGTCGACTCCGTCTCCGTCATCGGTCAGGAATTAAGTTACGATCGGCGCAATTCCAAGATAGAGCCAACGGACGGTTACGTTGCGCGACTGTCCACCGATGTGGCGGGTTTGGGCGGCGATGTCTCCTATTTCAAATCCCGCCTGTCGGGGGCGTTCTACTATGGTATCGCGCAGGATTGGGTCGTCAGCACCCGCGGCGATGTCGGATATATTGTTGGTCTCGGCGACGATAATGTGCGGATCAGCGATCGTTTTTTCCTGGGGGGCGATAAGCTGCGTGGTTTCGATAATGGAGGTGCCGGCCCGCGCGACCTTTCCACCGACGACGCGCTGGGTGGCAACATCGTATATTCGGGGTCGGTTGAGCTGATATTCCCCTTGGGCTTGCCCAAGCAGTTTGGCGTAAACGGTGCCATCTTTACGGATGCCGGCAGCCTGACGGAGCTCGATTTCGACGACCCGGTTATCGCGGATACCGCCAGCCTGCGGTGGACCGCGGGTGTTGGCGTCGCATGGCGGTCGCCTTTCGGCCCGGTTCGGCTCGATTTCGCCGTGCCGATTCTGAAAGAGAGTTTCGACGAAATAGAGAATTTCCGTTTCAATTTTGGCACCAGGTTCTAGTACGTTACCGACGGTGTAATGCCTCGTAATTTTGGCCGAAATCGGAAAATGGAATCGCACATATGATTGACATCAATATCGGACGCATCGTCGCGGCTGCGGCGTTAGCCTTTTCGCTTGTATTCCAGATATCGTCTGCGAACAGCCAGCAGCCTGCAACGTTGCCCGCGCTTCCGGCGCCGGTTGTCGCCGTAATCGATTTCAAGCGCGCGGTTGAGGATTCAACGGCGGGTCAGAGCATTATTCGGCAGATCAATGAACGGCACG
This sequence comes from uncultured Rhodospirillaceae bacterium, assembly GCA_964386465.1. Taxonomy (GTDB): domain Bacteria; phylum Pseudomonadota; class Alphaproteobacteria; order UBA8366. The sequence goes on along the minus strand of CAYLTU010000003.1, from coordinate 11,651 downwards.
CACGGATACAAAAGGAAATCGCCAATGACACCGCTGTTCTGGAAGCCGACAAACGGCAACTGGATCAACAGCGTGCGGTGCTGGCGCCCGATATCTTCAAACAGAGATGGCGGGAGTTTCAGATCAGAGTGCAAAAATACCGACGGGACATTCAAACCGAGCAGAAGAAGCTGGATCTGATGCTGGGTCAAAGCATCTTGAAGGTCGAGGCGGAGCTCGCGAAGATATTGCGCGACATGGCGCATGAGATGGGCGCGAACATCGTCGTCGATGCGGGTCCCAACCGCGGTAACATTCTATTTACGGATTCGAAGCTTGTCGTTACCGCTCAGGCGACGCAACGCCTCAATCAGATATTGCCGGATATCGAAGTCGTCGAGCCTGTCCTGCAGCAAAGACCGGTGCAGCAGACGCCTCGGTTAAAGGTTCCGAAAGTACAGTAGATCCATGGCGGATCCGCGCTTTTTCACACGCGAAGGGCCGTTCCGACTTGGCGTCCTGGCCCGCGAGATCGAAGCCGAGGTAAATTCCGGCAGCGATCCGGAGCTTGAGCTCTTCGATGTTGGCCCATTGGACACGGCGACGTCCGGGTTTCTGAGTTTTCTCGACAATCAGAAATATGTCGCTGCCTTCGAAGCCAGCGCGGCGGCGGCCTGTATCGTTGCGCCAAAATTCACCGACAAGGCGCCAGAAGGTATGGCGTTGCTGGTATCGGAAGAGCCCTATAAGGCGTATGCGCGGGCTGCCGCGCTGTTCTACCCGGTACCCACGCCCGAAGCCGGTGTTTCCTCCGTGGCAAGCGTCGCTAAATCCGCGATCGTCGGCGACGGGTGTCGGATCGACGCGGGCGCGGTGATAGGAGAAGATGTCGTACTGGGTGCGCGTTGCCATGTCGGCCCGAATGCCGTTATCGACAACGCTGTTAGGGTTGGCGCGGCGACCTTGATCGGTGCAAATGCGTCGCTCAGCCATTGTGATGTCGGGGCGCGCGTCCTTCTCCATCCGGGCGTACGTATCGGCCAGCGTGGATTCGGCTTTGCGATCGATACAGCGGGTCACATCAAAGTGCCCCAGCTGGGGCGCGTTATCATCGGCGACGATGTCGAAGTCGGCGCGAATTCGACTATCGATCGCGGGGCCGGCCCGGACACGGTTATCGGTGCCGGTACGATGATTGATAATCTGGTGCAAATCGGGCACAACGTGCAGATCGGAAAGGGCTGCATCATCATCGCACAGGCTGGGATCGCAGGCAGTTCGGTCCTTGAGGATTTCGCCGTAGCAGCCGCTCAAAGCGGGATTGCAGGCCATCTCAGGATCGGGTCGGGCGCCCAGATCGGCGCTCAGTCCGGTGTCATGCGGGATGTGGAACCGGGTGCACGGATGCTGGGTTCCCCGGCGGTGCCGGCGCGGCAATTCTTCCGGCAAATGGCCGAATTCGAGAAACTAACCAAGAAAAAGGGCGCGTAGGAATGGACGACCACGCCGAACGGGTAGGGGATATCGATATCGACGGGATCCTGCGGATGATACCGCACCGGTATCCTTTCCTCATGATCGACAGAGTCGAGGATGTTGTCGAAAACGAAAGTGCGGTTGGAATCAAGAATGTTTCGATCGCAGAGCCGCACTTTCAAGGGCATTTTCCGTCGCAACCGGTAATGCCGGGCGTTCTGATCATTGAAGCGATGGCGCAGACGGCCGCGGTATTGGTGGTGAAGTCGCTCGGTCCCGAGGCGGAAGGCAAGTTGGTCTATTTCATGTCTGTCGACAAGGCCCGCTTTCGCAAACCGGTCGTGCCGGGCGACGTGCTGCATGTTCATGTCACCAAAGAGCGCATGCGCGGCAATGTCTGGCGTTTTACCGGCGAAGCGAAGGTCAATGACGCCTTGTGCGCGGAAGCGACCTTTGCGGCCATGATCATGGATAACTGAATGACCGATATCCACCCGACGGCGATCGTCGATCCTAAGGCCGAAGTTGGCGACGGTGTTGTCATCGGACCGTATTGCGTGGTCAAGGCCGGCGTGACCTTGAACGACGAGGTCCGGTTGCATTCGCATGTCGTCGTTGGCGGCTCGACCAAGATCGGGGCGGAGACGGAAATCTACCCCTTCGCGTCGATCGGACTGCCGCCGCAAGACCTGAAATACGCGGGGGAATCGTCCGAGCTGATCATCGGCGAACGCAATAGGATCCGGGAACACGTCACGATGAATCCCGGTACGGCCGAAGGCGGAATGATTACGCGGGTCGGCAACGATTGCCTGTTCATGGTGGGTGCGCATGTTGCGCATGATTGCCTCGTGGGCGACCACGTCATCATGGCAAACAACGCTACGCTTGCCGGACATGTCGTCGTAGGCGACTACGCAATCCTGGGAGGGCTTTCGGCCGTCCACCAATTTGTACGGATTGGCCGGCACGCCATCGTTGGCGGCATGTCGGGCGTCGAGAACGACGTGATCCCCTACGGCTCCGTGATGGGCGACAGGGCGCGCCTCAGCGGTTTGAACGTAATCGGCTTGAAACGTCGCAACTTCGCGAAAGATGAAATCCATAATTTGCGTACCGCATACCGCATGTTGTTCGCGGAAGAGGGGACGCTGCAGGAGAGGATCCACGACGTCGCCACGATGTTCGAGGACAACGCCGATATACGGGAGATCGTCGACTTCATGCGCGTGGATGCCACGCGTGGATTGACGCAACCCCGATAGAGATGTGACTCGAAAACTCGGAATATTGGCCGGTGGCGGCGAGTTGCCGCAGATGCTTGTCGCCGCATGCCGTGAGCGGCAAAGGCCCGTCTTCGTTCTCGCGTTCGAAGGATTTACGGATACGGAGACGACGCAAGGTGTCGAGCATGCTTGGGTGCGGCTGGGTGCCGCCGGAAAAGGCCTACGGCGCCTCCACGACGCCGGGGTAGAGGACCTGGTCTTGGCCGGTCCAATTCGTCGTCCGTCGTTGGCGGACCTGCGGCCGGACGCGAGGGGCCTGAAATTGTTCGCACGCGCCGGCGGCAAGGCAATGGGCGATGACAGCCTGCTCCGCAGCGTTATTCGCATGTTGGAGGAAGAGGAAGGGTTCCGTGTCGTCGGTGTCGACGATATCCTGGGCGGTATCACGGCGCCTCGCGGGACCTTGGGCAAGCATGCGCCCGATGCGGCGGCGGAGCGCGACATCGAACGGGGCGTCGAAGTCGCACGCGCGCTCGGCGCCGTTGATGTGGGGCAGGCGGCGGTCATTCAGGATGGGATCGTGCTCGGCGTCGAGGCTGTCGAAGGTACCGAATCCTTGTTGCGGCGTTGCGCAACGCTGCGTCGCGAGGGTCCCGGAGGCGTTCTGGTAAAGCTTAGCAAGCCCGGTCAGGAAAAACGGGCCGACTTGCCGACAATCGGGGTCGATACCGTGCGTCAGGCACGTGAAGCCGGATTGCGCGGTATCGCCATTGAGGCTGAACGCACGCTTGTCATCTCGCGCGACAGGACCATCGATGAGGCGGATGCGGCCGGCCTGTTCATTGTCGGTCTGTCCGAACCGTGAGCCGCGACCAGCTTTTGATATTTGTAGTGGCCGGTGAGCCGTCTGGAGACGTGCTTGGAGGACGGCTAATGGCCGCTCTGCAACGGTTGACCGGCGACAACATTCGGTTCATCGGCGTCGGCGGGCCCGAGATGCAGGCGCGAGGGCTGAAAAGCCTGTTCCCCATGGCCGAGCTCTCCGTTATGGGAATTGTCGAAATCCTGCCCCATGCCCGGAATCTATTCGCCCGCATGAAAGAGACCGCCGCGGCGATTGATGTTGCGAAGCCCGACGCGGTCGTCACGATCGACGCCCCTGCTTTTGCCCATGGCGTGGCGAAACGAATTAGGGATGCGAACATCCGGCGAATTCATTATGTCGCGCCGCAGCTTTGGGCCTGGCGACCCTGGCGAGTTTATAAATTCCGTCGTCACTTTCATCACATTCTGGCGCTGTTGCCATTCGAGCCCGATTGGTTCGCGCGATACGGCGTGGACTGCCGGTTCGTCGGGCATCCCGTTGTCGAGAGTGAAGTCTCGCAGGCCGATGGCGCGGGCTTTCGCGAGAAATACGGCATCAATCCCGGCGCGCCGGTGATTTGCGTCCTGCCGGGAAGCCGTCATGGTGAGGTTGCGAGGCTCGCGGTGCCGTTCCTCAAAACGCTCGACAGGCTCCATGCGCGTTATCCTGATTTGACCGCGGTAATCCCGACGGTGCCGAACGTGGCCGCCGCGGTGAAGGAGAAATTCGGCGCTTTGACAATGCGCGCCGTCGTTATCGACGAAATAGGTGAAAAGTACTCCGCGATGGCGGCTTGCGATGTCGGCCTGGCGGCTTCGGGTACGGTGACATTGGAACTTTCGATGGCGCGCGTACCGTATATCGTCGCCTACAAGGTTACGACGGTGACCTATTGGCTGGCCTCGCTTCTGGTGAGAATACCGTACGCGAACCTCATCAATTTGACGTTGAACAAAGAAACCGTACCTGAATGTATCCAAACCAGATGCGAGCCGAATATCCTCTTCAAGAGGATAGTCGAGTTGCTTGAAGGTGCCGGCGCGGCGCAGGTCGCGGAAATGGGGCCGGCGCTGGAAGCCCTGGGATTGGACGGGCCGCCACCCAGCGAGCGGGCCGCCGCCGCCGTCCTGGATATCCTTCGGGCTGGCGCCGGTACGGATTAGGGTTCGGCACGGCAGAAAAAAAACGGCGCCGAGGCGCCGTTTTCGCTAACTTTACCGTTGCTCCACCGGGACGTAGGTCCTGCTGGTATAGCCCGTGTAGAGCTGACGCGGCCTGCCGATCTTCTGCGACGGGTCCTCGATCATTTCTTTCCACTGTGCGATCCAGCCGACGGTCCGCGCAACCGCGAACAGCACGGTGAACATCGAGGTCGGGAAGCCGAGGGCTTTCAGGATGATGCCGGAGTAGAAATCGACGTTCGGGAACAGCTTGCGCTGGATGAAATACTCGTCCTCGAGCGCGACCTTTTCCAGCTCCATGGCGATTTCGAGCAACGGATCGTTCTCGATGCCAAGTTCGCCCAGAACTTCGTGCGCACTCTTCATCAGCACGCGCGCGCGCGGGTCGTGGTTCTTGTAGACCCGATGTCCGAAGCCCATCAAGCGGAACGGATCGTCCTTGTCCTTGGCCCGGGCGATCATTTCGCCGACCCGGTCGACGGAACCGATCTCGCTCAACGTTTCGAGGACCGCTTCGTTCGCGCCGCCATGCGCCGGGCCCCAAAGCGAGGCGATGCCCGCCGCGATGCAGGCGAACGGGTTGGCGCCGGACGAGCCCGCCATGCGGACCGTCGAGGTCGATGCGTTCTGCTCATGATCCGCGTGCAGGATGAATATCCGGTCCATCGCGCGCGCGACTGTCGGACTCATCTTGTAATCCTCGGCGGGTACCGAGAACATCATGTGCAGGAAGTTTTCCGAATAGCTCAAATCGTTGCGCGGATACACGAAGGGCTGACCGATAGAATATTTGTAAGCCATGGCGGCAATCGTCGGCACCTTGGCGATCAGCCGGTGCGACGCGATCATCCGCTGGTGCGGATCGTTGATATCGGTCGAGTCGTGGTAGAAGGCCGACAGGGCGCCGACGACACCGCACATGATCGCCATCGGATGGGCATCGCGTCGGAAGCCGCGATAAAGCGTGAGAAGCTGCTCATGAACCATCGTGTGGTTCGTAATGACGGTCTCGAATTCCTCTCGCTCGGCCTTGGATGGTAGCTCGCCATTCAGGAGTATGAAGCAGAGCTCCAGAAAACTGCTCTGCTCGGCCAACTCCTCGATCGGATAGCCGCGATGCAGCAGGACGCCTTCTTCGCCGTCGATATAGGTGATTTTCGATTCGCACGACCCTGTAGACGTGTAGCCCGGATCGTAGGTGAAATGGCCCGTCTGGGCGTAGAGCGGTCGAACGTCGATGACTTTCGGTCCGACCGAACCCGGCATAAGCGGCAGGTCGTAATTTTTCCCTGTGCTGTGATCCTGTAGCGTTACATACTCGTTTCCGGAGCCTTTCGTTTCCTGACTCATTGCAGCCCTTTCTTTTATTTATCAATACCTTACAAGGTAGCCACGGCATCATTTTTGTATCTGCGCCACCCCTTAGAAACTTGGCGTCAGCTATATTCCGCGCTCGCACTAAATATAGAGCCAAACGTGGCCTTGAGCAAATTTGCCCTGACTTATTCGGCGATACCCGGGACCGCCGACAGGCGCGCCAACACTTCCTCCCTGCCGAGAATTTGGAGGACTTCGAAGATGCCGGGAGACGCGTTCGAACCGGTCAAGGCGGCACGCAAGGGCTGTGCGATCTTCCCCAGGCCGATGTCCCGGGCCGCGACGAAATCGCGCGCTGCCTGTTCCAGCGACTCTTGTGTCCAGTTGTCGACCGCACCCAAAGCGTCCAAGAATGCTGTAAGGTAGTTGAGACCGTCACCATCCAGGATTTTTGCCGCTTTCGCGTTCTCCAAGGGATAGGCGGGCGCATAGGCGTAAAAGCGCGCCATATCGGCGAGTTCGTTCAGGTTCTTGGCCCGCTCCGTCAATCCACCGATGCCGGCTTCGAGCCTTGCGCGAACGGTTTCGCTGATCGCTTCGTCCGTGCCTCCGGTCAATCGCGGCAATAGCAGGTCGATTAGCGTCGCGGCGTCCGTCTCGCGCAAATACTGTTGATTGACGTGTTCAAGTTTCGCGAAATCGATCCGCGACGGCGATTTACCGACACCGTCGAGGTCGAACCATTCGATCGCTTTTTCCGTCGAGATGATCTCGTCGTCGCCGTGGCTCCAACCGAGCCGCAACAGGTAATTGCGCAGGGCGGCCGGCAGATAGCCCATTTCCTGGTAGGCGTCGATGCCCAGCGCGCCGTGCCGCTTGGAAAGTTTCTGTCCATCGGCACCGTGAATCAGCGGAATGTGGCCGAAGGTTGGCGGTTCCCAGCCGAGGGCGAGAAACAATTGGGTCTGCCGCGCGGCATTTGTCAGGTGATCGTCGCCGCGAACGACATGAGTGACGCCCATATCGTGGTCGTCGACGACGACGGAAAGCATGTAGGTCGGCGTTCCGTCGCTGCGCAACAGGATCATATCGTCGAGCTGGCTGTTATCGACACGAACGGCCCCCTGGACCTGGTCGTCGATGACGGTTTCACCTTCGAGCGGCGCCCTGAGCCGGACGACGGGCGCGACGCCTTCCGGCGCTTCGGACGGATCGCGGTCGCGCCAGCGGCCGTCGTAACGCATCGAGCGGCCTTCGCGTTTCGCGGCCTCGCGCATTTCCGCCAGCTCTTCGGCGGAGCAGTAGCAATGGTAGGCGCGGCCCCGCGCCAAGAGTTCGTGCGCCGCTTCCGCATGCCGCTCGGCGTGCTTCGATTGGAAGACTGTGTCCCGATCCCAATCCAGTTCGAGCCAGCGCAGCCCCTCCAGGATCGCGTCGATTGCCTCGGGCGTCGAGCGCTTGCGGTCGGTGTCCTCGATGCGCAGCAGGAACTCACCGCCATGGTGTTTGGCGTAAAGCCAATTGAACAGCGCGGTGCGCGCGCCGCCGATATGGAGGAACCCGGTCGGCGAGGGGGCAAAGCGCGTGACGACGGCCATGCGGCGTCCTTTCGTGTTTGGGCCATGGGCGGGTGCGGTGTACCACGAAGCGCCCGCGAAAGAGAAGCGCGTGGATTCCTGCGGTCGTTGCGTCCGAATTTTCAAAAATTTGATTGGCGAGACCGTCGCGCCGCTTGCAATAAGGTGCGTATATTTTAACGTGTAGATATCCGTGGACACAGTGTCGGATTGCGCCGTATGGCAGCTATGTTGGCAGGCTGTTTTCTTGCCGAGCGTGAGCGTTGGCCGCTTTGGGGCCCGGTTCTGATTGGCTGTGGTATTGCCGCCTATTTCACCCTTCGTGACGAGCCACCCCTGTGGAGCGGGCTTGCCGTATTGGGCGCCGCCGGTTGCATGCTTTGGTTGGCCCGCGCCCGCGCCGGATTCACGCTGTTGGTGTTGGCACTTGGTCTCGTCGCAGTTGGGTTTACCGCTGCGCAGATACGCACCTGGTCCGTTTCGGCGCCCGTTCTGGTGCGCCCGCTCACCGCCGCGGTCAGCGGGCGTGTTCGGCATCTAGAGGCGTTCGCAAACGGCCCGCGCGTGCTGCTCGATACCGTCTCGCTTCGCAATTTGCCAGCGGCGCGCACGCCGGAATTCGTGCGCATCAAGCTCCGCGCCGCCGATTTGCCGGCGGTTGGCTCGCGGATCATGGTCTTCGCGCGACTGCTGCCACCCGGCTCTCCGGCGATGCCCGGCGCTTATGATTTCCAGCGCCACGCCTGGTTCGCTCGGATCGGGGCCGTCGGCTACGCCTACGGAGCAACCCGCAAGATAGCATCGGGAAGGGAGGCAAGCGGTGGAACTTTGTCAATCTGGATAGCGACTGTCCGGCAAAATGTCGCCGAGCGCGTAAGGGCTGCGATACCCGGTACGAGCGGTGCCGTCGCGGCAGCCCTGATCACCGGCGATCGAAGCGCGATCCCTCGGGAAACCATCGCCGCGATGCGGGACTCGGGATTGGCGCATCTCCTGGCGATATCGGGCCTGCATATGGGGCTCGTTGCGGCGACGCTTTTTTTCGGTCTGCGCGCCCTGCTGGCGATTAGCGAGCGACTGGCATTGCGGCACCCGATAAAGAAATGGGCCGCAGCGGCCGCCCTGCTCGGCGGGTTTGGTTATCTGTTGCTGACGGGTGCGACGATTCCAACACAGCGGGCTTTCCTGATGGCGGCGCTGGTTCTCGCCGCCGTGCTGCTCGACCGAACGGCGATATCGCTCCGCCTGGTCGCCTGGGCCGCCGCGGCGATCCTGCTGTTAACGCCCGAGAGCCTGCTTGGTGCAAGCTTTCAGATGTCCTTCGCGGCGGTCGTGGCTTTGGTGGCGGTCTACGAGAAAGCGCAAGGAAAGTTTAGTGGTTGGGCCGGTGGCGGATGGCTTCGGAAATTCACCCTCTATCTCGCGGGAGTTTCTCTGACGACGCTCGTCGCCGGGTTCGCGACGGGCATATTCGCCTTGTATCACTTCGGCCGCATCGCGCATTTCAGTCTGGCGGCCAACCTGCTCGCTGTGCCGATAACGGCCTTCTGGATAATGCCGTGGGCGGTGATCGCGATGGCGTTGATGCCTTTCGGACTGGAAGCGGTCGCGCTGACCCCGATGGCTTGGGGAATCGAACTGGTCACCGGTATCGCCAAACAGGTGGCAGGATGGCCCGGCGCGGTCAGCCTGACACCGGCCATGCCAGTCTTCGGCCTGTCGGCGGCGGCGATTGGCGGGTTGTGGCTTTGCCTCTGGCGGGAGCGCTGGCGCTATGCCGGTTTGTGCGGTCTCGCCGCCGGCCTGATTTCCGTCTCGTTACAGTCGCCGCCCGATATCCTGATATCGTCGGACGGTCGATTGATGGGTGTGCGTACGACGAACGGCGACCTCGTCCTGTCGACGACCAGGCGCGAGAAGCGGATCGCGAAAACCTGGCTTAGCCGCGCCGGGCAGCGTGAGGTACGGTCGTGGCAAGCGGACGAAAAGGTTGTTACATGCGATAGTTTGGCCTGTATTTTTCGCGCGAAAGGCCGAACTGTCTCGCTCGTACGGGACCCGCGTTCACTCGCCGAGGATTGCCGACGTGCGAGTGTCGTGATCAGTTCGGTACCGGTGCGCTGGAATTGCCCGTCGGCGCATCTGGTGATCGATCGCTTCGATCTGTGGCGATACGGCGGGCACGCCGTTTGGCTCGATGGGCCGCGGATTGTCACCGTCGCCGACGTGCAAGGTAACCGTCCGTGGTCGACGAAACGCCGACCGCGTCCTAATCGACCGCGTCCTAATAGCGACGCAGGAGTCCGATCAGCCTACCTTGCACCTTGACCCGGTCGGGTCCGAATATCCGGGTCTCATAGGACGTGTTCGCGGGTTCAAGCGCGATGGCATTGCCGCGCTGACGCAGCCGCTTCAATGTGACCTCGTTCTCGTCGATCAGCGCGACCACGATGGCGCCCGTTTCGGCGTTGTCGCAGCGCTGGATGACGACCGTATCGCCTTCCAGAATGCCGGCATCGACCATGGAATCGCCTTCGACTTCCAGCGCGTAGTGATCGCCGCCGCCAAGCATGTTGGCAGGAATGTCGACCGCGTTGGTTTGATCCCTCAGCGCCTCGATCGGTGTTCCAGCGGCAATCTTGCCGTAAAGGGGCAGGGGTACGGATTCGCCGCCTTCGCTGAAGTCGGCGGTTGCCGGGGGCGGGGCGAATTCATCGTTGCTGATGATCTTCGGCGAGAAGCCGTTTTTCGAGCCAAGCCCCGCGGATTCCGCGTTCTCGGGCAGCCGTACGATTTCAAGCGCCCTCGCGCGGTGCGGCAAGCGGCGAATGAAGCCGCGTTCTTCAAGACCCGTGATAAGCCGATGGATGCCGGATTTGGACTTCAGGCCCAAAGCCTCCTTCATTTCCTCGAAGGAAGGAGACACGCCCGATACGGCCAAGCGTTCCTGGATATACATCAACAACTCGTACTGTTTACGGGTCAGCATAAACGACTCTCCCCCAGGCTACCGCTTTGTGTATCTCGCACCCTTTCGGCGACCCCATTTGTCACGATATTCGGACACAAGATATAGAACAAAACCAAAACACGACACATGTTCTAGTTTAGTTCGCTTTTTCGGTCAAGCGGTATCTGTCAATTCTCGTCAGACGCGCGCCATGCCGCCGGGGATGGGCAGGAAATCGACGACGTCGCCGGCCGCCGCGGCGGGGGCGTGCGGGGGGCGGACGACCAGGCAGTCCGCCTTCGCCATGCGCGACAGCATGGAGCTGTCCTGCTTGCTGAATGGAACGGCGAGCAGGTTGCCGTTTTCGTCATGTTCGAGGGTCGCGCGCAGATATTCTTCGCGCCGGTCGTTCTCCCCCAACGGTGTTTTCAGCCGGGCGGTCAGTCGCGGCCGCCGTGCCGCCGTGACGCCAAGCATCGTTTCGATCGCCGGCAGCATGAAGATGATCGCGCATACGACGGTGGAGACCGGATTGCCGGGCAGCCCGAGCACCGGTGTATCGCCGATATTGCCGAAAATCAGGGGTTTCCCGGGGCGCATCGCGATGCGCCAGAAATCGAGTTCGAAACCCAGTTCGCCGAGCACGCTTTGCACCAGATCGTGGTCGCCGACCGAAGCGCCCCCCGTCGTTACCAGCAGGTCCGCGCCGCGTGCGCCTTCGGCCATCGCCTTCAGCGTTTCTCGGTCGTCGGGCGCGATCCCCAGCAACACCGGCTCTCCGCCGCGCGCCTTGATGAAGGATGCCAGCGCCAGACTGTTCGAACTGACGATCTGGTTCGGGCCGAGCGGATCGCCGGGCATGGCGATCTCGTCGCCGGTCGCCAGGACGGCGATCCGCGGCTTGCGGTGCACCATCAGCCAGGGGACGTTCATCGCCGCGGCCAAGCCCACGTCGCGCGCCGTCATGACCTGCCCTGCGACGAGGCCGATTTCGTTTTCTTCGAAATCGAGCCCGGCGGGGCGGATATAATGGGCTTCCGGCACCGATACCTTGATCGTGACCTTGTCCCCGTCGGCGTC
>CAYLTU010000002.1:0-55061 GCA_964386465.1 uncultured Rhodospirillaceae bacterium | reverse complement strand
CGTCCTTCAAATGCGCGTCGCGCCGCTCGAACAGCGCGTCGTCGGCGTAGCCCATCGCCTCCGGCCTGCCGCGGCCGAGCATAACCTGGAAGTAGACCGGCTCCAGGCTCCTGTTCTCGAAGCCGTGGATGACGCCGGCCGGGATGGCGTTCGGATCGTCATGCTTGCCGGAGCCGCCGACGCCAATAAAACGGTGCTGGGCGCGCTTGTAGCCTTCGATCTTGGCGTCCTCGAACGCGGCCCAATCGGGCACCTTTTCACGGTAGCGGCCGACATAGCGGTCCATGATGTCCTGCAGCGACACGCCGTCCAGCTCTGGCGCACGGGGATGGCGGGCGGTGCTCATGACGACACTCCTTGCTTCGATTGCGCGTCCTGGATCAGACGCCAGACATTCGGTGGCGACAGCGGTAGCGCCATCGGCTCGACCCCGAACTCGGCGAGCGCCTGAGCGACGGCGTTGGCGATCACGCCGCCGACCGGAATGATCTCGCCTTCGCCTGCCCCCTTCGCGCCGAGCGGGTTGTGCGGCGACGGCGCCAGCTCGACGACGGTGGAACGGATATTCGGGAAGTCGGTGGCGGTCGGCAGCAGGTAGTCGGCTAGCGTCCCGGTGAGCAGCTGCCCGTCCGAATCGTAGACGAACTCCTCCAACAGCGTGCCGCCGAGACCCTGCACGATCGAACCGACCGACTGCCCGTTCAGGGTCGCGGGGTTGATCATGCGGCCGACATCCTTGCTCGACGCGACGTCGAGGACATCGACCTGTCCGGTCTTCGGGTCGACCGCGACATGCGCCGCGAGGCTGCCATAGGAATAGGTGTACTTTTTGCTCTCGAACCGCGCTTCGGCCTCGACCGGGTCGCCGGACAGTTCAGCATAGGGCACCGCATTGCCCGCACCGTCGCGCGCGCCTTCGGAATCGAGCGTTACCCCGTCCGAGGCGCAACCGAGCAATGTCGATGCGATGATTTTAAGCTTTTCCTTCAATGCTTCGGCTGCCAGCACGATCGCCGATCCACCCATCACGGTCGAGCGGGAGTGGAACGAGCCGTAGCCTTCCGCGACATACGCAGTGGAACCATAGTGAACGCGAACGCGTTCGAACGGCACCTCGAGCGCATCGCCGGCGATCTGGCCCATGATGGTTTCGATGCCCTGGCCAACCCCCGAGGAACCGAGATAGACGGAGAAAGTTCCGTCGGTTTCCAGAACGATCCGCGCGTCCTCGCTGGGGCCGGACGCGCCGCCTTCGATGAAACACCCGACGGAAACCCCGTGATATCGGCCGTCGACGCATTCGCCTTGCAGCTTGATCTTCTCCGCCCAGCCGAATTCGTCCAGACAGCGGTCGAGCAGCGCGTGATTGTCGCCGCTGTCCAATTCGGTGACGCTCTCGAACGGCGTCATGGTCGCCAGGGGATAGGGCATCTTGGCGGCCGGCACGAGATTGCGGCGCCGCACGTCGAGCGGGTCCAGATCAAGATCCTTGGCCATCAGGTCGATCAGCCGCTCGCGCACGAAATCCGGCTCGAACCGCCCGGGCGCGCGATAGGTACCGGTCGGCGTCTTGTTCGTCGTCAGCGAAAAGCTTGTCAGGGCGATATGTTCGATATCGTACGGTCCGGACATGAATTGGGCCGCGTTGCGCGGCGCGATCGAACCGTTGGTGCGGATATAGGCGCCGTTGTCGGTCCAGTTCCGGCCGCGCAGCGCAAGGATCCTGCCGTCCTCGGTCGCCGCGATTTCGACATCGCACTCGATTTGGCGGGCATGATTCGCCGCCATCAAATGCTCGCGCCGATCCTCGATCCATTTGACCGGCCGGCCGAGATGGCGCGCGGCGAAGGGGATCAGGAAATCTTCCGGATAGAACTCGCCGCGCGACCCGAAGCTGCCGCCGACATCGCCTTCGACCATGTCGATCCGGTCAATCTCCAGGCCCATCGTCGCGGCCAGGATCTTGCGGTTGGCGAAGGCAACCTTGGCCGCACCCCACACTGTCAGCCTTTCGGCCGCCGCGTCCCACTCGGCGACAAATCCACGCGGCTCCAAAAACAGGGCGGCGTGGCGTTGCACATGGAATGTCTCCCGCCGCGTGTAGTCGGCATCGGCGAAGGCGGCGTCCGCATCGCCCTTGACGGCGTTCCATTGCATCGAGACATTCGAGCCGTGTTCATCGAACAGAATCGTGTCACCCAACTCTGCTTGCTTCCGCTCGGTGATCGCCGGAAGCTGTGCAATATCGACATCGATCAGGTCGAGCGCGTCTTCCGCTATCGCCGGGCTATCGGCCACGACCACGGCGAGCGGTTCGCCGACATAGCGGACTTTCTCATCCGCCAGCATCGGCTGGCAGAACGGTTCGAGCTCCGGTAACGGCTGCAACCGGATCGGCAGAACGGGCACGGTGGGTCCAAGATCGCGCGCCGTCAGGACCGTGTGCACGCCAGCGAGCCGCAGCGCCGCGGCGGTATCGATATTTCGGAGATGACCATGCGCGGCCGGACTGCGCAAGATGACCGCATGAAGCTGGCCCTCCCGGTTTAGGTCGGCAACGAACTGCCCGCGGCCGCGCAGCAGGCGCAAATCCTCGACCCGCTCCAGAGGACTACCGATCAGGCGGTTCGGCGCCGTCACGACCCGTCCTCCCCGTCCGTGTACGCGGCCCGCGCCTCCAGCACCGCCTCGACGATCGGCACATAACCTGTGCAGCGGCAGATGTTGCCCGACAGCACCTCGCGCACCCGGTCGGCGTCGGCGCCGGGCTCTTCGGAGAGCAACGCGTGTGCGGTAGTGATCATGCCCGGCGTGCAGAAACCGCATTGCAGTGCGTGGTTCTTGCGGAACGCCGCCTGCAACGGGCTTAACCCTTCGTCGTCGCTCAGCCCTTCCACGGTTAAGGTCTTCCGGCCGTCGGCCTGCACCGCCAGCGCCAGGCAGGACCGCACCGCCTCGCCGTCGACGATCACCGTGCACGCCCCGCAAACGCCGTGTTCGCAGCCGAGATGGGTGCCGGTCAGACCGAGCACATCGCGCAGACAATCCGCGAGGCTGAGACGCGGCTCGACCTCGACCTCGACGGCTTCGGCGTTGACTTCGAACGCTACCTTCATGACGCCGCCGCCAGAAGCGCGCGCTCAACCAGTGTCGCGACGAGGGCGCGGCGGTAGTCCGCCGGCGCATGATGGTCCGCCATCGGCGAAACTTCCGCAGCCGCGGCTTCGGCCGCATCGGCGATGGCGCCGGCATCCACCTCCGTACCGTCGATCGCCGCCTCGGCGGCCGGCAGACGGTGCGGGCGGTCCGAAGCGCCGATGACGCCGATATGCGTGCCCACCGCCCGCCCGCGGTCGTATACGTCGTAATGCAGCGCGATCCCGGCCAGTGCGAAATCGCCGCGCCGCCGGGCGAATTCCCGGAATGCCCAGCGCCGCTCCGCAGGCCATTTCGGCAGCCGCACCGCAGTCAGGATTTCGTCCGGTGAAAGGTCCGTTGTCATTGGACCGTGAAAGAAGTCCGCCGCCTGTACAATTCGTTCGCCGCCCGGACCGAAGACAACCAATTCCGCGTCGCACGCTACGGCGATTCCCGGCATCTCGGCGGCCGGATCGGCGAGCGCGAGGCTGCCGCCGACGGTACCGCGGTTGCGGATCTGATAATGGGCTATGTGGCGTGTTGCCTCGACCAACAAAGGATGGGCCGTTGCGAGGCCTTCATGTCTTTCGATATCGCACCATCGGACACGCGCGCCAAGCCGTACGCCCTTGTCGTCGAGGTCTATCCCGTCGAGGCCCGGCAGGTTCTTCAGATCGACAAGCAAACCCGGCGACGCCATCCGGAAAGCCAAAATCGGCATCAGGCTCTGCCCACCGGCCAGCACCATCGCGTCATCACCCCGCGCGGCCAGCAGTGCGACCGCCTCGGAAAGGCTCGTCGGTGATGCGTAGTCGAAGGCGGGAAACTTCATGATCCTCGGCCTGGCGGATAGGAAATTCAGATCGGTAGTGTATCGTCCAAACCGTCGAATGCCAGAACGGACAATCAGAATGACCATACTCGACGATCAGCGCGTCATCGCCATCGAAGAACACTATCTCGATCCCGAGGTCGCGCCTTTGTTCGAGGGGATCGACGGCAACGCCGCGCGCATGCTGCGGACCGAGCTGGACGATGTCGGTGAAGGACGGATCGCTTCGATGGACGCGGCCGGAATCGATGTGCAGGTCCTGTCGCACGCGCCGCCGGGGCCGCAGCGGCTCGACGCCGAAACGGCGGTTCGCGTTTCCATGGCGGCGAACGACCGGCTGCGCGACATCTGCAGCGCGCATCCCGACCGCTTCGCCGGCTTTGCCATGCTGCCGACGACGGACCCCGCCGCCGCCGCGGACGAGCTGGAGCGGTCGGTCGACAAGCTCGGCTTCAAGGGCGCGATGATCCACGGGCTGACCGGACCGGACCGGCTGTTCTTCGACGACAGGCGTTTCTGGCCGATCTACGAGCGGGCGCAAGCGCTGGACGTGCCGCTCTACATCCATCCGGCGATCCCGCATCCCGACGTGATGAACGCCTATTTCAAGGACTACGCCAAGGAGCATCCGGGGTTCCTGACGGCGGGCTGGGGCTTCACGATGGAGACGGCGACGGCCGGCATCCGTATCGTCCTGTCCGGCGTGCTGGAGAAATACCCGGGCACGAAGATCATCCTCGGCCATCTCGGCGAAACCTTGCCGTTCCTGCTATGGCGTATCGACATGGCGCTGAACCGCCGAGGCGCCGCGGGCGTGCCGTTCCGCGACCTGTTCACGAAGCATTTCTACATCACGACGAGCGGCTTCTTCTCCGATCCGGCGCTGCTGTGCTGCATCCAGGAAATGGGTGTCGACCGCATCCTGTTCGCCGTCGACTACCCCTTCGTGCCGCAGGAGCCCGGCCCGAAATGGATGGAAGGCCTGATGCTGAACAAGGACGACAAGGCCAAGATCCTGCACGGCAACGCGGAAACGCTGCTAGGGCTGTAGGGCCGCTGCCGCAAATCCATTGGACAGTCCGCCCGGGATCGCCATATAACGCCGCGAAAGCGGGTGAATCGCGATGATACCGTTCACGAAAATGCATGGCATCGGCAACGACTGCGTCGTCATCGACGCAAGGGTCGAGCCCTATGCGCTGCACGAGGATCAGATCCGGCTGATCGCCGACCGCCGCCGCGGCGTCGGTTGCGACCAGCTCGTCCTGATCGAACCGCCGCGCAACGGCCGTGCGGCGGGATTCCTGCGCTTCTTCAATTCGGACGGCAGCGAGGCGCAGGCCTGCGGCAACGCGACGCGCTGTATCGTCTCCCGGCTGATGCAGGAAGCGGACACGGACAAAATAGCCGTCGAAACCGTCGCCGGGCTATTGCCGGCGCATGTCGACGAACGCGGTCTCGTCGCCGTCGATATGGGCGGTGTGCAGCTCGATTGGCGCGACATCCCGCTTGCCCGCGACATGGATACGCTGCATCTCGATCTCTCCACAGGTCCTTTCTCGGACCCGGTCGCGGTCGGAATCGGGAATCCACACTGCATTTTCTTCGTCGACGACGCCGACGCGGTCGATCCGGCGCAATACGGCCCGGCGGTCGAGACCGATCCGCTGTTCCCGGAACGCACCAACGTCGAATTCGTGAGCATCCTCGACCGCAACCGCATCCGCATGCGGGTTTGGGAACGGGGCGCCGGCGTCACGCAGGCATGCGGCTCCGGCGCCTGTGCGGTAGCCGTGGCCGCCGCACGCCGCGATCTGACGCAGCGCCAGGTCGAAGTCCTGCTCGATGGCGGTTCGCTGTTCATCGACTGGCGGGCCGACAACCATGTCGTGATGAGCGGCCCCGTCGCCCTCTCCTTTACCGGCACCCTGGACGAGACGAGCGGCGCGGCATGAGCGGCGACCCGAAAATCATCACCTTCGGTTGCCGGCTCAACGCCTTCGAGTCGGAAGTGATGCGCGACCGCGCGGCTGGTCTGAAAGACGCGATCATCTTCAATACCTGCGCCGTGACGCGGGAAGCCGAACGCCAGGCGCGGCAGGCGATCCGCAAGGCGCGGCGCGCGAACCCGGACAAGGCGATCATCGTCACCGGCTGCGCGGCGCAGGTAAATGCCGACGCGTTCGCCGCCATGCCCGAAGTGGACCGCGTGATCGGCAACGCCGAAAAACTGACCGAGGCCGCCTATCGCTCCGACGCGCGCGTCCTGGTCGGCGACATCATGGCGGTGCGCGAGACGGCAGGCCATCTGGTCGAAGGTTTCGAAGGCCGCGCCCGCGCGTTCGTTCAGGTCCAGCAGGGCTGCGACCATCGCTGCACCTTCTGCATCATCCCCTTTGGCCGCGGCAACAGCCGATCGGCGCCAATTGGGGAAATCACCGATCAGGTCCGCAACCTGGTCGAGAACGGCTACTCGGAAATCGTGCTGACCGGCGTCGATATCACATCGTTTGGCTCGGACCTACCGGGACAGCCGTCGCTAGGACAGATGGTGCGGCGTTTGCTGGCCCAAGTACAGGAGTTGCCACGTCTGCGCATCTCTTCGATCGACTGCATCGAGATCGACGACGATCTGTTGCAGCTGATCGAAAACGAACCGCGCCTGATGCCCCATTTCCACCTGTCGCTGCAGGCGGGTGACGATTTGATCCTAAAGCGCATGAAGCGGCGGCACAGCCGCGCCGACGCCATTGCCATTTGCGGCCGCATCCGCGCATTGCGCCCGGACGTCGCGTTCGGCGCCGACCTGATCGCCGGCTTTCCGACCGAGACGGAAGCGATGTTCCAGCGCTCTCTCGATTTGATCGCGGAATGCGGCCTGACCTGGCTGCACGTCTTCCCCTATTCGGAAAGGCCCGGCACGCCCGCCGCGCGCATGCCGCAGGTACCCGGTCCGGTCCGTCGGGAACGCGCGGCGCGGTTGCGACAGGCGGGCGTACAAGCCTCGCACCGATTTCTCGACCGCCAAATCGGCAACAAGGCTACCGTGCTGGTCGAGTCCGACGGCGTTGGCCGCACGGAACACTACGCACCCATCCGTGCCGAGCAGCCGCTGCCGGACGGGTCCATCGCGACCATGAGCATCATCGGACGCGACGGCGACGCGCTCACGGGGCGGTGCGCCGCATGAACAAAACCAGTTGGCTCGACCGCCTGAAATCGGGCCTGTCGAAATCGACGACGAAACTGACCGACGGCATCGCCGGGGTTTTCAACAAGCGCAAGCTCGACGACGAAGCGCTGGAAGAGCTCGAAGAAGTGCTGATCACCGCCGACCTGGGGCCGTCGACCGCCGCGAAGTTGACCGCAAGCCTTGCCGCGACCCGCTTCGACAAGGAAGTGAGCGACGAGGAAGTGCGCGGCGCGCTGGCGGATGACATCGGAAAGATCCTCGAACCGGTCGCGACGCCGCTCGACATCGAACCGTCGCGAAAGCCGCATGTCGTTCTGGTCGTTGGCGTCAACGGCAGCGGTAAAACGACGACAATCGGCAAGCTGGCGCAGCACTACCGGGCGCAAGGCCTCGACGTGATGCTGGCGGCGGGCGACACGTTCCGCGCCGCCGCGGTCGAACAGTTGAAGATCTGGGGCGAACGGGCCGGTTGTCCGGTGATCGCCGGCAAGCCGGGCGGCGACGCGGCGGGCCTCGCCTTCGACGCGCTGCAGGCGGCCCGCGAGAAGGGCGCCGACCTGTTGCTGATCGATACCGCCGGGCGGCTGCAGAACAAGGCCGACCTGATGGCCGGGTTGGAGAAGATCAGCCGCGTGCTGAAGAAACTCGACGAAGGCGCGCCGCATGATTGCGTGCTGGTGCTGGACGCGACGGTCGGCCAGAACGCGCACAGTCAGGTCGAGATATTCCGCGACATGGTGGCGGTCAGCGGGCTGGTCGTGACCAAACTCGACGGCTCCGCGAAGGGCGGCGTGATCGTAGCGTTGGCGGAAAAATTCGGCCTTCCGGTGCATGCGATCGGGGTCGGGGAAGGCGCGGAAGACCTGCGGCCGTTCGACGCGACGGACTATGCGCGCGACCTGATGGGGATGGACGTTTGACCGGTTACCAGACCTGTTCGGCCATATCTTCCTGGTTGCCTTGTACCTGGCTGGCGAGCAGCCAGTCGTCCATCTGCATGTAGCGCGGCGCCAGGAAACGATAGGTCTCGCGCAGCAGGTCAGGCGCGGTCTCGGTCAGGCGTCCCGGCTCCCGTTCCCAGCCGCGCAGCAGATGGTCCCACGCGACGAGACGCCGATAGACGGAATTGCGGACACTGCGGATGTAATCCTTCTGCGTCCCGATATTCTTCAACACGGAAATGATCTCGCCGGTCTGCCCGTCCGCCATATCGAATTCCTCGCCGAATTCCTGAACGGCGATGGCGAGAAGTTTCCCGACCGACGTCGTGGTATCGAGGATGCTGCGGTTCTTCGCGGCCACCTTCCGAAGCTTCCAGATCTTCTCCTGCATCTGCAGCACGCTGCGGAACTGATCGCGGAGCGTTTCGATGTAGGCGAGTTCCTCGGCCAATTCCTCGATCAAGTCGAGGACCATGCTGGCGTCGTCGGCGTCGATTTCCTTAGCGGCCTCGTTGAACGCCTGATTGATTTTTTCCTTCACGCCGGGATCGTCGGCGATCTGGATGAGTTGCTCGGGATCGGTGATCAGATTTTCGTCACCGGACATCTAGGACACAAGCTGCATACTGATTCGCTGTCGCGCAATCGTA
The DNA here is from genome assembly GCA_964386465.1 of uncultured Rhodospirillaceae bacterium. Lineage (GTDB taxonomy): Bacteria > Pseudomonadota > Alphaproteobacteria > UBA8366. Next base: position 46,307 of record CAYLTU010000002.1, on the reverse strand, counting down.
CGATGCTGCTCGGAAATCTCCCAAGACGCTTCGCCGGTAAGCAGTTCCGGTGGCAGATCGTCACCGGGCATCAACACTTTCACGTAATCGAGGCCGCTGGAGACGAGATCCAGCATCTCTTCGTCGGCCGACTCTTCGTCGATTTGGAACTCGCGCCGGATTCCGGGCAACGGCAACAGGACCTCTTCGCCGCCCAAATTCATGACGAAGACCGGTTCGCTCGTATGCTTCGACTTGCAGAAGTACGACCCTTCCACGGCCGTGAAGAACTTCTGCTCGAATTCGACGGTTGTTCTTTGGTTTGACTCCATCGTCGCGACTCGTTCCTCGACTACTCTCACCGCGCTCCAAAATTCTAGACCCGAGCATGGGCCAGGTTGCCAATGCGCGATCGCATCCCAGGCGAAATTAAAAAAAAAGCTTTAATCAGAGTTTAACGGCGGCAGAATTCGAGGCGTCGAATCCAATTTTTAGACGAGAATATCGAGATAGAATCCACGTGGAACGTTCCGCCGCGGCGAATCCGCGTCGAAAGCCAGCAACTCGGCCAGACGGGTCAATGCCGCGTCGAGATCGAACGGATCGAAGGGCGCTCGGGCTTGCCGCCTCGGTTTCTCGACCAGCGCCGGCGCATCCTCCCGCGGCGGCGGGGGTTGAGAGACGGGAACGCCGACCCCACCGGGTGCGTTTGACGGAATGCCGGGATCGTCTATCGCCATACGCCGATTCTAAAAACTGTTCGCGAATTTGGCAATCCGGAATATCGGTGTTGGTATCTAGGATTCTTCCCTGGAATCCGTACCTTACGTTCTAATCGACCGCAGCGCAGACATCCATTTCGACAAGCAGCTGTTCCGGCGGATTTCGCGGTTCGAAGGTAGTGCCAACGCATACTCTGGCATTTGGATTGTCGCGGTCGGCCCAGGCGACCCAGACATCGTTCATTTCCGATTTTCGGGCCATGTCGGCCAGATAGACCGTCGCCTTGATAATTTTCGATTTGTCGGTGCCGGCCTCGGCCAGAAACGAATCGAGCCAATCGAGACATTGTTTCGTCTGCCCGGCCATCGTGCCGGTCTTGTCCGGCGCGGACACGACAATGTGAATGACACCGTTATGTTGAACGGTCCGTGTCCGGCCGGGATAGCTTTCCGGTCCCCGCTTGATCGTCACTGTTCGTTCTCCGTTGTGTTGGCGAAACGATCGATCCGAAACGGTTCGATCGGCAGGTTGGTGTTGCCGCTGGTCACGAGGTCGGCGATCAGGCTGCCGACGATGGGTCCGAGTTGAAACCCATGCCCGCAATAACCGAACGCGTGATACGCATCCTCGGCCACCGCGCTGGGTCCGATGACGGGTATCCCGTCCGGCGTAAAGGCCTCCATACCGGCCCAGCTGCGCAGGAGGCTGGCCTCCGCCATGATCGGGAACAGAGCGCTGGTCGTCCGGGCGCTGATCGCAAGCCCGCCGAAATCGATGACGGTCCGATTTTCGTCGCGATAGGGCGTCCCGCGATGGCCGCCGCCGATGATGACCGTGCCGTTTGTCGACTGCTTGAACGAAAAGTTGCGTCCCTGGGAGCCGACCACGGGTTCGACGAACGGCGGCATCGGCGCGGTCACCATCATCATAAGGGCGACAACTTCCAGCGGGACGAATTCGCCCAGCGAGGCCGTGACCCGATCGGCCCAGCCGCCGCCGCAATTGACCAGCACGGGCGCCTCGAAGACGCCCGCGTCGGTCGTAACTAGCCAGATTCCGTTTTCTCGTCGAAAACCGGTTGCCGTAACCCCTTCAAAGAAGCGAACGCCAAGCGATTCGCCTTTTCGGCGAAAGGAAGCCGTCGTCCGCGCCGGATCGGCGTAACCGTCACCCGCGACATGCATTCCGCCCACGCAGTGGGGCGCCGCGGCTGGCAATAAATCGAACAATGTTTCCTTGTCGACGATGGCTTCGTGTTCGTACCCGAGTTCGCGCACGCGCCGCGCACGCTCGGATAATGCGTCGAGTTCCTCTTCGGATTCCGCAATTTTGACCTGACCGGTGGCGTGAAATCCGCAGTCGTCGTCGACCAGATCTTCAATGCCATGCCAAAGTTCCATCGAGGCGACCGACAATGGAATTTCGGCGAAATCGCGGCCCAACCGCCGGACGCCGCCGGCATTGACGCCGGATGCGTGCCGGCCGACATGGTCCTTTTCGATGACAAGGGGCTTAACGCCGCGCCGGGCCAGATGCAGCGCCGTCGAACAGCCGTGCAGGCCGCCGCCGACGATAACCACATCCGCGATTTCCGCCACGACTAGGAGCCTAACCCTTGCACATCGGCGGTTCGCCCAGCCGATGCGCCCGGTCGCCCAGAACGTTCTCGAAGGCGAGGGCGACGGCGAGCGCGCGCTCGTCCTCGTCCAGCGGCGCCATGACCTGCAAGCCGACCGGCATGCCCGCCGCGTCCAGCGCGACCGGTATCGTTACCGCGGAAAGGGCCAGCATATTCCCCGTCCGCGTATTCCGCAGGGCGCCCATATTGTGTGTGCGGTAACCATCGCCGTCGGCGACCGCGTCCACGGTAGGCGGCGTGATCGGCACCGTCGGCCCGACCACGACATCGATCTCCGCCATGCGGTCCTCGAGCGACGCGGCCAGTTCACGCAGCCGGTCGCGGCGAAGCAGGTAATCCACCGCGGTGATCGCCTCCATGCTGTCGAAACGGGCCGCGACATTCGGGTCCAACGTCGCCTTGCGCTCGGCCATCTCGCCATTGATGAACGCGGCGAACTCCGGCGCCGCGAGACCGCCCTGTAGGAATATTTCGTCGGCAGCGGCGGCTTCCGGCAGGTCGATGGCGGTAATTCGGGCGCCCGCCGCCGCCAACTCATCGAGCGCCGCCTGCACGCCTTCGGCGACACCGGGATCGCAGTCTTCGAAGAAATGATCGCAGACGCCGATATGGATGTCCGCGGCGGCGATATCACCGAACCCCGCCAGCAGCGCCTCGCCGGGCACGTCGCTCAGCGGATCGATTGCCGCGAAAGCCAAAATCGCGTCGGCGACATTCCGGGCCAGCACGCCGGCGGTATCCAGGCTGGGGCTCAGCGGTACGATGCCCTCGACCGACCAGCGTCCGAAGCTCGTCTTGACACCGACATTGCCGGTAAAGCTCGCCGGCACGCGCACCGATCCCGCCGTGTCGCTGCCCAGCGCCAGCAAGGCCGATCCTTCGCACAGGCTGACCCCGGCGCCGGCGCTCGACCCGCCAGGCACGCGATGTGCCCCCGCATCCCAGGGATTGCGCGGCGTTCCCCAATGGGCGTTGGTGCCGATGCCGCCGAATGCGAATTCGACCGTATGGGTCTTGCCCGCAACCGGCGCCAGCGACCCGCGCAACGCGCCGACGACCGGCCCTTCCATTTCCCATTTCTCAGGCAATGCCGCGGGGCTGCCGGCGAAGGTCTGGTAGCCGGACACGCCGTACAAATCCTTGACCGAAACCGGGATGCCCTGCAGCGAACCGAAATCGAGCCCGGCGGCGAATGCAGCGTCGGCCGCCCGCGCTTCGGCGAGGAAACGATCGTCCTTGCGGCATTTGTAGGCGCCGAGCGATGTACCCCAGCGGCCGTGGTTGTCGATCGCTTCCTGGGCGAGTTCGACGCTCGTTACCTTCCCGGCGCGGAGTGCTGCAGCAATCGCTTGAATGGGCTGGTGAAGCATACCGGACATACAATTTCCCTTTCCTGGCGGCGCTGCATGTTACCGCAAGCGGCGGCGAGCGCAATTCGTTACAAAAGCGTCGAAGGACAACCGTATAATCGAAATATGCAAGGTCCGGCCTCGGCTAAGCGCTTCTTGTTTGTACGCGGCCGTTCCGAGGAGATCGCGTAGGGCGGAAAACCGCGGGAAACATTTCCGACGATGGCAACAACGTATCGATGAAGAAAACCGACTTCGAAAAGCTCGCGGAAAGCCTGATTTCCCGGCGGCGCGTCCTTGCCGGCGGCGTCGCGTTCGGCGCGACGGCCTTCGTGATGGGCGGAACAGCACAAGGGTTGCAAGCCGACAGCCGTCTCAACTTCGACCCGGTGGCGGCCAATAAGCACGATACCGTCACGGTTCCGGAGGGCTACAGCTGGCATGTTGTCGTCAGGTGGGGCGATCCGCTCTGGTCGAACGGCGTGCCATTCGATCACGAGAGCCGAGGCACCGGTGAAAGTCAGGAACTGGCCTTCGGCGACAACAATGACGGCATGTACTTATTCGCAAAGGGCAAGCGAACTATCATCGCGGTCAATCATGAATATGTGAACCGCGACATCATCTTCGCCAACCGGATATTCACGCGCCCGGCGAACGCCGACGACGTCAGAAAAAGCATGGCCGGCAACGGCGTTGCCATTTGCGAAATCGCCCAACGCGACGGCAGATGGTCAGTCGTCATGGATTCGTCCTACAACCGGCGCATTACGGCTGACACCCCAATGCGGATTACTGGCCCGGCCCGCGGCCACGACTTGCTCAAAACATCGGGCGACCCCACCGGTACGCTGACGCGTGGAACATGGAGCAACTGCGGTTGCGGACACACGCCCTGGGGCACCTATTTGTCCTGCGAAGAGAATTTCGACTACGCGTTTTCGGTTGGTGAACAAGGATATGTTCCCGGACCTGATTTAGCGCGCTATGGCGTGGTCAGAAAAAGAGCCGACAATGGCTGGGCGACGACCGACGAGCGATTCGATATCGCAAAACATCCCAACGAGCCGAACCGCGTAGGCTATGTCGTCGAGATCGATCCGCTCGACCCGGCCTCAACGCCCAGGAAACGCACCGCGCTGGGCCGCTTCAAGCACGAGAACGCGGAACTCACCCTGGCCGGCAGCGGCAAGGTCGTGGTCTATATGGGCGACGACGAGCGGGGTGAGTATCTCTACAAATTCGTCAGTGCCGGCAAATATATCGAAGGCGGCGACAACACCGACCTTCTCGAAAACGGCAGCCTGTTCGCCGCCAAGTTCGAGCGCGATAATCGCGGCAGATGGCTCGAACTGACGCCCGCCGCGACCGGCATGAGCTCGCAGGCGGAAATCTGCATCCACACGCGCCAGGCCGCCTCGGCCGTGGGCGCGACGACGATGGACCGGCCGGAGTGGGTCGCGGCGAACCCGAGAAAGGCCGAGGTCTATTGCGCACTGACCAACAATAAGCATCGCGGCAAGATGCCGAACAAAGGCGGCGACGAAACGCCGGTCGGCGGTCCCAACCCGCGCGCTGGTAACAAGTACGGCCAGATTGTGCGCTGGGCCCCGGACGAAGGCGATCACGAAAGCGCCGGGTTCGCCTGGGACCTGTTCGTGCTCGCCGGAAACCCAACTGTTCATAGCGATAGCAAGGGTGGCTCGAAGAACGTGACGGCCGACAATATGTTCAATTCGCCGGATGGGCTGGCCTTCGACGCGAACGGCTTGCTGTGGATCCAGACGGACGGCGATACCGGCAACAAGGGCGACTTCGCCGGCATGGGCAACAATCAGATGCTCGTTGGCGATCCCGATACGGGAGAAATCCGGCGATTCCTCGTCGGGCCTCGGGAATGTGAAGTTACCGGCCTCACCTGGAGCCCCGACCGCAAGACCTTGTTCGTCGGCATCCAGCATCCGGGCGATCAGGGCGGCAGCCATTTCCCGGACGGCGGCGATACAACGCCGCGCTCGGCAGTCGTCGCCGTCACGAAGAACGATGGCGGTTTGATCGGTTAAAAAATGCGGCCTCGTGCGACTTCGTGGCTGAAGTCGAGCAAGCCCTCCGCCAGTCTGCCAAATTCCATGAAACGGGGATCGCCGGCGCCGCCTTCCCGATAGCGCCTGTGCAATTGCTGGAAGATGACAGCGACCCTGAAGCTGGTCAGCACGCGGTACCATTTAAACTCCGACAGGTCTCGGCCGGTGCGCGCGGCGTAATCGGCGGCGACCGCCTCGCGACTCGGAAAGCCGTACCCGGCCGTCGGCATCTGCTTGAGCTGCTGCATCGCCTCCGGGTCACCCGCTTCGGTCCAATAACCCAGCATCGCGCCGAGATCGACCAGCGGGTCCCCGCGCGTCCCCATATCCCAGTCGAGCACCGCGACGGGCTCCAGGCTTTCCAAATCGAGCACCACATTGTCGAGCTTGAAGTCGTTGTGCAGAAAGGCGATGGCCTGTTCCGGGAGCTTTCGTTCGACGCCGAGCCAACCCTCTATTTCGTCGACCACCGATGGCGGCTCGCCATCCCAGGCCATTCGCGCGCGTTTGATCCAACCCGCAGCGGTGCGCTCGCGGAACCCCTCCGGCCGCCCCAGATCGTCCAACCCAACCGCCACCGGGTCGACGCGATGCAGATCGTGCAGCAAGGTGACGAGCGTCTTGCCGATCGCCGCCCCCGGCATTCCGCGGGTCGCGACGTCGTCCGGCATCTCGCCGCCGATCACCAGGCCCGGCCGGTATTCCATGATGAAGAAGGGCGCGCCCAGCACCGCCGCTTCGTCGCAGAAAAGCAGGCATTTCGGCGCAAGTGGAAATTCGCGCCACAGACCGGTCAGGATCTTGCTCTCCCGGCCCATATCGTTCGCGCCCGGCGGCACGGGCCCGGTCGGCGGTCGCCGCAACACGCGCAATTCGCCATCCAACTCGAGCAGATAGTTGATATTGCCGAAGCCGGAAGCAAACTGGCGCGGCGGCTCGTCACCGGTCAGAGCATGGCCACGGCTATTGAGATGCCGGTCGAGGGCGTCCCAGTCCTGCTTGACCGCGTCGTCGCGCGATTTGAACGAAGGCCCCTCCACAAACCCGGTCCGTCACGCGGCGAGCGAAGGCCGGCGCTCGGTCCAGGCGGTGGCTTGCTCGTAGGCGTGCGCGACCTGATAGATCACCGCCTCGTCGAATGCCTTGCCGACGATCTGCATCGAGAGGGGCAGGCCAGCCTTCGAGAAACCGGTCGGCACCGCGAGCGCCGGCGCCCCCAGCACATTGAAGGGTGCGCGCGCCTGCCGGCCATACGTTGCCTCGGTCGCTTCCTTGTCCTCGATCAGGCAAGCCGGATCCATGCTGGACGCTGTGACGGCGACATCGAAATCCGCCATCTCCTCGTTGTAGGCCTGCACCAACTGCGCCTTGACCCGCGTTCCATTCACGTAATCCGCCGCCCGGATGAAGGCACCGCCCATGATCCGCTGCCGCGCCAATTCACCGTAATCCTCGGGTCGATCCTGAAACCATTTCTCGTGGATCGCATAAGCCTCCGATAAAAGGATTACCCGGTTCGTGGCGGCGTATTGGTCGAGCGGCGCAAGATTAATGTCACGCACCTCCGCGCCCAATCCGCGCAGCACGTCAAGCGCGTCCTCGATGCCTTTCGCCATCTCCGGATCGGCCTGCATGTCGGTTTCGAAAAAGTGCCGGATGACGCCAATCCGCATGCCCTTGATGTCGCGGCCGAGATACGCCGTGAAATCCGGCTTCTCGATGGGTGCGCTGCCCGGGTCCTGCGGGTCGTGCCCGGCAATGATGTTGAGCAGGATCGCATTGTCCTCGACCGTCCGGGTCATCGGTCCGACATGATCCAGGGTGAAGGAGAGCGGGAAGACACCGCGCCGGCTGACCCGTCCATAGGTCGCCTTCATGCCGACGAGGCCGCACATCGATGCCGGGTTGCGCACCGAGCCGCCCGTGTCGGTGCCAAGCGCGGCCGGCACGAATCCGGCCGCCAGCGCCGCGCCCGATCCGCTTGAAGAGCCGCCCGTGAAGTGCGCCGGGTTCCAGGGATTACACGCCGGCGGCCAGGGCAAGTCGAAGGATGGCCCGCCGATCGCAAACTCGTGCGTCGCCGTCTTGCCGACCAGCACCGCGCCGGCATCCTTGAAACGGGCCGTCACGTCCGCGTCGGTTTCGGGCAGGCTGTTTCGTTGCATGACCTTCGAGTGACAGGTCGTCGGTAGGCCGGCCGCGTCGATAATGTCCTTCAGCGCGTAAGGCACGCCGTGCAGCGGGCCGCGCCAATTACCGGCCATGATTTCGCTTTCGGCGTCGCGCGCATCGTCGAGGGCCCCCTCGGACGCGACATGCAGGAAGGAATGCAGCGGCCCGTCATGCGCCGCGATGCGGTCGAGAAGAGCCTGGGTATATTCCACCGGCGAGATTTCCTTGCCGTAAAGCAGCTTCGCCGCTTCGGCGATGGTCAGGTAGGCAAAATCGGTCATTGGCCGCCTCCGCCGGCGCGATAGACATGCGCGGGTTCGTCGGACGGCGCGACATCGATTGTCATCCGATTGCGCAGGGATTTGGCGAACTCGAAGGCACGGACGACATCGTCGGGGAAATTTTCCGCCATCCGGTGGAGACCGGCGACGCGCGCCGCTTTCAAAGCCTCGGTATTGTCCTTTCCGCTCATTCGACCCTCCCTCGACCGCAGTTTATGCAGGGCGATGAAGCCATTCGACGTCGGCGCTTGTCAAGCGAGCGCAAAGCGCGCGGCATAGGCGCCGGCGACAAGGGGCCAGCGCCGAACGGCCGCGGCAAGCACCGCTCCGGATGCCCGGTAGGGTAGACCGCTTACCGTCTCCATCCGCAATCCGACAGTGCGACCGAGCGCCGCCAACGCACGCGGCGTGAGATGACGAAGCGGCACGCCTTGCGGCACGGCGCCGCCCCTGCACGCAAGCAGGACGCCGGGATTGCGAGGGTGCGGCATGATGACGACGAGACGGCCTTGCGGTTCGAGGAGGCCTGCCGCCGCGGCGAGCAGGGCGGCCTGATCGGGCGCGTGCTCCAGGGAACCGACGAAGAGCGCGAGCCCGAACCGGCCGAGTTGTTCCGGCCGGGCCGACGCGGTATCGCCGGTCCGGAAAACGATCTTCGCATCGGCGCCGAGGCGCGCCGCGTTCGCTTCCGCGCGCGCGACCATCTCCGGCGACAGGTCGAGCCCGACTCCCGCCTCGATCTGGTCGGCGAGATCGATCAACTGGCGTCCAGTTCCGCAACCGAGATCGATGACGGTCGGCTTGCCGAGCATTCCGCACAGGGCCCGCAGATACGCGGCGCGGGCAGCGAACTCACCGGCCCGTCCGGACTCCGGACCGTGCGCCCCATCCCAGGTATCGGCTTCGCGGTCGAAAAACGCGGCCACCGCCGATTTCGGCGGGACGCTCAATCGGGGCTAACGGACGCGGGGCCGCTAAGCAGGAGCCGGATCAGGCCGGATTGCCGCTCCGTGGTCGTCTTGGAAAAAATCCGCTTCACATGGGTCCGCACGGTATGCTGGCTGACCGACAGCTCGTCGGCTGCGTCCGCGAGACTCAGGTCTTGTGCCAGCAGCGCCGCCAAACGCGCTTCGGCCCTGGTCAGCCCGTACAGCCTGCTAAGCCGGTCTTCGTCGAACTCCGGATGGGTCTCCGGATCGCCGAGGAAAATCAGGGCAGCCGGCCGGTCCTTGTCGAAATAATGCGATTCCGTCCGCAACGACGTGACGACCAGCGAAAGCGGCCGGTCGCCCGAAGGCCTTTCCAGCGCGATCGCGCCAGTGTCATCGTCCTTTTTGCCTTTTTTGATTCGACCGGCGCGCCAGATGACATCCTTCAGTTTGATCAGCTGGCCGTCCGATTCGCCCTGCAAACCGTCGCGGCCTAGCGACAGGCCGTCGTCGGCGTCCAGGATCGCCTTTGCAGCCCGGTTCATGCGGATAGGTCTTGCGAACGCATCGACGACAATCATGCCGAGCGGCAGCCTGTTCAGCGCGTCGTCCAGCGCCAAATTCTCGACCTGCAGCTTCGCCATCAGACAGTTTTCGCTCGAGAGGACCAGGAACACCGCGTTGCGGATGCGGCTCGGCATGTCGGTGAAAAGTTCGGGATCGGCGCGATTTTGAAGATGGGTGCTGTAAACCCGCCGCGCCGTCTTATCTTCGATCACCCATAACAGGCGATCGATCCCGCCATCCTGTGCGGGGATCGGCGAAATTCGTTCCGCGGCCCAGAACAAGGCACCGTTCTTGCGGCGATAGTGGGACTCGCCGATCCATTCATTGCCCTCGCGGATGTGCTCAAGCTTTTGTTCGCGCTCGTCCTTTTTCATGTCGACGAGGTTCCAGGGCGAAATCCGTTTCAGTTCCTCAAGGTTATAGCCGGTAGCCTCCTGAAACTTCTCGTTCGCATATTCGATCTCGCCTTCGGAATTGGCGATCATCACGAGAACGAGGCTCTGTTCCAGCGACTCGAAGAGCTTTTCGAACTCCGCATCGGCCCTGGGATGCCGGGTCACGTCCTCGGCAATGCCCTGCATACCGCGGAATTCGCCCGTATCCTGATCGTATACGGGAAGGCCACTGACCAGGAATAAGCGCTTCTGCCCTTCCCGGTTCGGTACTTCGAAGAAGACGTCGCGAAAGGTCGACTGGCTTTCGCCCCCGGCCGGAAAGTCCTCCAAGGTCACGAAAGATCCGATATCCCGGAGCCGCCGGCCAATCAGTTCCTGCGGGTGCAGGCCGAGCATATCGAACACGCGATAGGACACGTCGGTCAGGCGAAACTCCGCGTCGGTTTCCCAAATCCAGGCGGATACCAGCCGGCCCAGATTGTAAAGGCGGTGTTCGGCCGCCGCAGCCTTGCCAATTGCCGTCGCCGCGATCGCTTTGTCGTCCGTCACTGATTTCAACTCTCTAGTCCGACGCTTCGCTTCCGCCATAAGGCCCGCCTCTAGTGGATACAATCCACTATTGTTTCAACGCGCTCATGGCGGCGTTGTTCGCCTGCCAGCGCTGGACCGTTTCCATCGCCTTGTCGCGCGACGTCTTGTTGTATATCGCAAGGCACTGCCGGGTTTCCTTGCGCAAGTCTTCCTCGTCCGAATTCTGCTTGTTGCGTGTCAGCGCGAAGATCGACGCGAAGATCGCCTTGCCTATGCCCGCCGCCTTGCAGGTGATCGCCAGCGCGTTGCCGCCATGCTCGAACAGCATGCGCCGCACGAAGGTCTCGTCGAGGGCGGTGAACCGTGTGAACATGGCGATGAACAAGGCGACTTCGCCCTCCCGCAGGACGCCAAGCATCATTTCCGGCGTCACCTTGCCGATCGCCTCGAGGTTTTCCGCCAGCTGCTGCGACTTGGACAGTTCCCGCGCGTCGTAGGCAGCGGCTTGCACCTCGCGCGCCGTCGCCCGTTCCAGCAAATTGTCGACGGTTGCCGAATCCAGGTCCCAATCGTCGACGATGTATTGGCGCAGCGCGGAAGAGACCCAGGTGAACATGTTTTTGACCAGTTCAGGGTCGAGTTCGCGCCGGTGCAGGATCGGTTCCTGGAAGGAATCGACGCGCTTCGACTGCTCGACCAGATGTTCCATCGTGCTGCGGGAGATTTTGGCGTCGGTGTTCTTCAACAGGGACCGGATGACATTCTCGTTTCCGGTTTCAACCAGCGCGTCCGATACCGCCTCGTTGATGGTGCTGCGGATTGTGATGGCGAGTTGATGTTCCTGCGTGCGGTGACTGACCACCTCGATCAGGTCGTCGTCCTGCAGGACGCCGCTATTGGTCAGTACAGGATAGGCGATTTCGATATCGTCGTTCGCAAGCAGCCGGATCAGGTCGCGGGGCGCATCCGGCAACTCCGCAAGACAGGCGCTTACGGTTCGGCGCACCGACATTTCCGTTTCATGCACGAGGTGACCGAGAATATCGAACATCAGGCCGCGTTCGCGATCCGTCAAAGGCGATCCTTCGCCGGCCGACAGGGACCCGATCGCTTCGACCAAAGCCTTCCGCCCGTCCGCCGATTTATCCCGTGCCAACGCGAAAAGCGCGTCACCGCCCAATTCGGTCATTTCATGCCTTCCAAACTCAAACTCATCGCCAACGGCCCCGTTGCACAAACGGGGACACGATTCTATCCGCAGATAATACTATAACATAAGGTTAATAATTCGTTTTTTTGTATTCTCTAGCTTCGCCATGTTGAGGTAAAAACAACTGCAATCGAAGCGAAGTAATGAGTCGTTTCATATATTGCCGCACTTCGCTGACATTATGCGGCGTCACTCGATCCATCGAAAAAAATCAGGAGAGACCCTTGGACGATCCGGTTCAACGACATCCGACACGCGGCGAACAGCTCGACATTCTCGCGGCCTTGATCGCGGAGACCGTCCTGGACGGTGAAGCGGTCCTCGAATTGGGCTGTGGCGTCGGTTACGTGGCGCACCTCGTCCTCGAAAAGCATCCCGGCCTTTCCATCGTCGGTGTCGACCGGAACCCCGATGCCTTGCAACAGGCAAGCGCCAATCTTGCCGGCAGCGCCTTCACGGCGGTCGAAGGCGATTTGGAGAAGATCACCGAGATCGCGATACCCGACCGGAACTACGGCGCGATCTGCACGGCGCTGACCTTCCACGATCTGCCGGATTCCGCAAAACAGGCGGTTATCGGTTACGCGGCCGGGCGCCTGGCGCCGGGCGGCTTTTTTCTGCTGTACGATCGGATACGCCTGACCGAGTCGGCGCTGTTTCCGCTGCAGCAGAGTATCTGGTCGCGGATCGAGCAGGTGCACGGCAGGGGCATGCGAACGGCCGATAGTTTCCATGCCTATCAGGACGATCTCGGTACGGACAACCGGCCGGCGAGCCTGACCGACTATCTCGACTGGTTTCCCGCCGCGGGCCTGACGCCGCAGATCCTTCACCTGCACGGCAATGTCGTATTGATTGGCGGCGCGCGCCGCTAAAGAAACTTATAGGCACCCTGCCCGGTCGAATAGATCTTTCCCGTGGCGGCATCGACCACGCGCAGGTCGCAGAAAAACATGGAGCGGCCTTTGCGAATTAAGCGCCCCTCCGCGTGCACCGTCTTTCCCATGGCGGTGGCTAGGAAATTGCAGTTCAGATTGACCGTCACGGCCTTACGCTCGTTGCCGCCCCCCCGGACACCCGCCATGATACCGGCGATATCCATGAGCGACATCAACACACCGCCATGGATGTAGTCCTGCCGGTTTCGGTGACAATCGAAGCCGGTCATTTCGAGCCGTACGAAACCGTCGCCAGCTTCGACGACCGAATAGTCGAGAAACCGATGGTAGGAGTCGGCGTCGGGTGCGAATGAATCGTTCATGGGGGCTCCAAATTCCGTGCAGCGCCCCTTTTACCGATAAGTAGTGGCGTTGCAAGGGTCGGTAATCGTTTGTACAGGCCGCGACGGGTTGTAAAGTTGCGCCCGAAGCAATGACGGCGGGAGGCGATCGATGGCAGCTTACGATCTGGTCATACGCGGCGGCGAGGTCATCACGGCGACCGACAGGACCGTTTGCGATGTGGGCGTGCGCGACGGCAAGATCGCCGCGCTGGGCAGCGGATTGGACGACGGTGGACGCGAGATCGACGCCTCCGGCAAGCTGGTTCTTCCCGGCGGGATCGACAGCCATTGCCATATCGAACAAGTGTCCGGCATGGGCGTGATGTGCGCCGACGACTTCCACAGCGGCACGGTCGCCGCGGCGTTCGGCGGCACGACGACGATCATCCCATTTGCCGCCCAGCACCGCGGCCAGTCCGCGCGCACCATCGTCGAGGATTACCGCGCGCGCGGCGACGCCAAGGCGGTCATCGACTACGCCGTCCATCTGATCATCACCGACCCGACCGAACAGGTGCTGGGCCAGGAACTGCCGGCGCTGATCCGCGACGGTTACACGTCGTTCAAAGTCTACATGACCTATGACGGCACCAAGCTCGACGATTACCAGATGCTCGAAGTGCTTTCGACCGCACGGCGCGAAGGCGCGCTGACCATGATCCATGCAGAGAACTGGGACATGATCCGCTGGCTGGCCGGACGGCTGATCGACGGCGGCAACCGGGCACCGGTCTATCATGGCGTCAGCCATGCCGAAGTCGCCGAAGGCGAAGCGACGCACCGCGCGATATCGCTCGGACGGCTACTGGATACGCCGCTGCTGATCGTCCATGTCTCGGCAGAGGAGGCGATGGAGGAGATCCGCATGGCGCAGGCCAAGGGCCTGAAGGTCTATGGCGAGACCTGTCCGCAATATCTATTTCTCACCCTCGACGATCTCGACCGCGACGGTATGGACGGCGCTATGTTCTGCTGCAGCCCGCCGCCGCGCGACAAGGCGGGCCAGGAAGCGATCTGGCACGGCATACAGACCGGCGTCTTCCAGGTCGTCTCTTCAGACCACGCACCCTACCGCTTCGACGAGACCGGCAAGCTCAAGGCCGGACCCAACCCTTCCTTCAAGGAGATCGCAAACGGCGTGCCCGGTATCGAGCTGCGCCTGCCGTTGCTGTTCTCCGAAGGTGTCGGCAAGGGCCGCATCGATATTCACCGCTTCGTCGACATAACCTCGACGGCGCACGCGAAGATCTACGGGCTCTATCCGCGCAAGGGAACGATCGCCATCGGCGCCGATGCGGACATGGCGATCTGGGACCCTGACCGCAACGTGACGGTGACCGCCGAGATGCTGCACGACAATACAGGCTACACACCCTACGAAGGCATGGAACTGACCGGTTGGCCGGTCACCGTGCTGAGCCGCGGGCGGGTTGTGGTCGACGATGGCGAACTGCACGTCGAACAAGGCAGCGGCGTATTCCAGCCCTGCGATATGCCGGACAGCGCCAAGCCGCTCGGCCGCGTGCAGCGTGAACTCGATCCAAAACGCAATTTCGGCGCGCAAATCCTGTTCTGATCATGCAAGTCCCCGTCACCGTCATCCCGCCGCGCGGCGATCCCGCCCCCGTGGTGTTCGATTCGCCGCACAGCGGCAGCCATTACCCGGACGATTTCGATTACGTCGTGCCGCTGTCGATGCTGCGGCGCGGAGAGGACCCTCATGTCGAGGAACTCTTCGCCGCCGCCCCCGACCATGGCGCGCCGCTGATCGCGGCCGAGTTCAGCCGCATGTATATCGATCCCAACCGGTCGCCGGCGGACATCGATCCGGACATGCTGGACGGCGACTGGCCGCATCCGCTGGAGGTAAGCCACAAGACCAAGTCGGGCATGGGGCTGATCCGCACCCAATCCGGCCGCGACCGCAAGGCGATCTACGAACGCAAGCTCTCGGTTGCGGAGGTCAGAAATCGTATCGAACGATACTGGCGGCCCTATCACGACACCTTGCGCGAGACACTCGACGCGACGCATGAAAACTTCGGCGCCGCCTGGCACATCAACTGCCATTCGATGCCGTCGAAATGGGCGACCGGATTCGAGAAGGCCGGCGAGCCGAACGAAAACGACTACGTGCTGGGGAATCGCGACGGCACGACCGCCGGCGCCGAGTTCACCGAACTGGTGCGCGAGACGTTGGCCGGCTTCGGCTTCCATGTCGGCATAAATGACGGGCAAAAGGGTGTCGAACTGGTCCGCGCCTACAGCGATCCGGACAAGGATCGTCACAGCCTTCAGATCGAGATCAACCGCCGGCTCTATTGGGACGAGCGCAACATGAAGAAGCGCGACGGGCATTTCGACGAACAGCGCCGGGTGATGACCAAGCTAATCGAGACGGTCTGCGACTATACACGGAACAAGGCGCGTTAGGCGAGCGGCCTAAACGAATGATTGTTCAATCAGATTGCCTGGATAGCATGTAGGCCCTGAGCACGGCATTCATTCGCGTAAGATGCCCTTTGCCCTGGCCCTTAAACCAATCAAATACATCCTGATCCAAGCGCATCGTTACCGTTCTTTTGGCCGAAACGCTCGGTATGAGAAATCGCGCATTCTCAAAGAAAGATCGATCCAGTTCCGGAATGTCGGACGTATCGATCTCGTCATCCTCAATCGCGTCAATTTCCGCCAATCGCTTTTTCGAGATACTCATAAAATAGGCTCCGCTCCGCTCTTGTCGCTTTCCGAGCCGAGATAATTCGAGTGACGCCACTCCGGTCCGTGTGCGCAACACTTAGAACGACCAGCCCTTCCAGTAATCCGAGGCTGATTTCTCGTACTTCTCGGTAATCTTCACGGTCATCGACATTTGTCAGTACGAAGCCTTGGAAAATTCGCGCAGCTTCTTCGAAACTGAGGCCATGCTTGGCCAAATTCTCGGCGCTCTTAACATCGTCCCACTCGAATTCGGTCATGGAAACAATATCATTTGTAAATACAAATGTAAATTATCAAAAATTGGCTGTTCCAACGATGTCGTCAATCCAACATCAACAGCACCAACGCCGCTACCCGCAGCGCAGCCGTCCCAACGCCATCGTAACAGCGGATTGAGTCGGCTCGACGACCGGAACCTTCAGTGCGTCGGAAACCCGGTCGCGGTAGCGCGCCATGCCGGCGCAGCCGAGGATCAGCACGTCGGCGCCGTCCTCGTCGCGCAAGGCGCGGCCCGTCTCGATCATGCGGTCGAGCACCTTGTCCGCCTGGGCGAGTTCGACCACGCCGAGACCGATGGCGCGGTCGCCGGCGCTGCGCGCTGCGATGCCCATTTGCCGCACATAGCGACCGTGCCGCTTCACCGACGGTTCCAGGATCGAAATGACGCCGAATTTTTCCCCCTGGGTCATTGCCGTCATATAGGCGGATTCGGCGATACCCAGCACCGGATGGTCCGTCTTCTCGCGCGCGGCGTGCAGGCCCGGGTCGCTGAAACAGGCGATAACGAACGCGCCCGCCTCGTTGTCCCGCGCATGGATGTAGTCGCAGAGCGGCATGATGATGCTGTCGGAATCGTGCTGGCTTTCGATTCCCGCTGGACCCTCCGCCATGGTGACGCACTCGATCCCCGGCCCGCCCGCCATGCGCAGCGGTTGCATCGCCGTATCGATCGCCTCGGTGCAAGCGGCGGTCGAGTTCGGGTTGATGACGACGATGGATTCGGTCATCGCGTTATTCCTCCGGCGGCGGGGTCACGCCGACCTGTTCGGTGATGATCTTGTAGTGCTCCGGACGGCGGTGCGCTTCGAAATTGAAGATCGTCGTCTTGTTGAAGGTGCATTCGTCGAGGTCGCATTCGGCGACGATCAACTCGTCCCCCAAGGTATGCGCCTGGGCGACGATCTCGCCCGAGGGCGCGACGATGACGCTGCCGCCCATCAGGTCGCAGCCCTCCTCCGGCCCGGCCTTGGCGACGCCGACGACCCAGGTCCCGTTCTGGTAGGCGCCGGCCTGCATGGTGATGTGGTTGTGCATCATGCGGACGTGGAATGGTTCCGGCCCGACGGCGTTCGCGGCCGGCGTGTTGTAGCCGAGCATCACCATCTCGACCCCCTTCATCCCCATGACGCGGAAGGTTTCGGGCCAGCGCCGGTCGTTGCACAGGCACATGCCCATCACGCCGCCCATCGTGCGCCATACCGGGAAGCCGAGATCGCCGACCTCGAAATAGCCCTTTTCGAGATGCTGCCAGGGACGCTCCGGTTCGTGTTCGTAGTGGCCGGGCAGATGCACCTTGCGGTATCGGCCGACGATGTTGGCCTCCTGATCGACCAGGATCGCCGTGTTGTAGCGGTGCGTCTCACCGTCCTCTACCGTCTTCTCCGCATAGCCGAGATAGAAGCCGATGCCGTGTTCGCGCGCCCGGTCGAACAGGGGTTGTGTTTCCGGCCCCGGCATCTCGCTCTCGAAGAAGGAATCGATCTCGTTCTGGCTTTCCATCCACCAGCGCGGGAAGAAGGTCGTCAAGGCCAATTCCGGAAAGACGACGAGGGCGCAGCCGCGCGCGTGCGCGGTATCGAGCAGCCCGATCATACGCTCGACCACCACCGCCCGGCTGTCCGCGCGCGCGATCGGCCCCATCTGCGCGCCGCCCACTGTAATCACTCTCGACATCGGAATTTCCCTTTTCCAGTGTAACACTCATATCTAAAAGCAACCGGATTGGCCGCGCAACGAATCCCTCATCAGCGGTAATATTGATCCGACTGCGCAGATGTGTATGATTCAGGACATTGAGATTTAGAGCGCTTTGCCACCGCCTTTGGCATCCGAAGCAGCCGAATTTTGTTGTGCGGTCGTACGCCACATTCTTTGGAATTCGGCGGCGGATCGTGCTTGCGGCGGGAAAACACTTTCCGGTCGGACGCCAGACAGGCGTAACGCCAAAGGGAAGGTCGTCGATATCCCGGCAGGAGCGCGGCGTTATTGCAGGAGGAAGTACGAGTGTCAGACGACACGAAATCGGAAACCGAAGAAACGGAACCTAAGACGACGGAATCAGCACCGCCGCCGCCACGCCGCAACCGGAGCTGGATTCGGTACATCATCCTCCTTTTGGTGCTCGGCGTGGGCGGCTATTGGGGCTTCCAGGAAGTCCGCAGCCGGTTTACCCATGTCTACGAATACGACGCCCGTATCGCCGGTAGCCTGATCACGGTCAGCAGCCGGGTCGCCGGCTGGGTGACGGAAATGAGTATCAGCGAAGGCGACGACATCGGCAAAGGGCAGGTGATCGTGCGAATCGATGCCCGCGAATCCGAATTGCTGACCGAACAGCTTGTGTCGCGCGTGCAAGGTGTCGACGCGGAGCGCCAGCGTCTGGTCGCCGAAAAGGGACTCGTCGACAAGCAAACGAAAAGCCGTTACCGGACGCAGAAATCCGTCCTCGGAACGGCGCAGGCGGAAGTATCTTCCCTGAAGCCGCAATTACAGCTTGCCCGGACCGAGTTGCAGCGGACCAAATCCCTGTTTCAGAAAAAGATCATATCGCGCAAGCAACATGACGAAGCCACGGCGCGCGAGCAGCAGCTGGCCGGCGAGTACGGCACGGCGGTCGCGGAAGTCCAGGCGGCCCGCGACAAGCTGCTGGAAGCGGAAGCGGAGCGGGCGCGGCTAAACGTCCTGGATGGCGAGATCGCCAAGCTGAAATACGAAGAAGGCTGGCTGCGCGCGCAACTGCAGCAGCAGAAACTGGATCTTGCCGATCGCAGCATCCGCGCGCCGGTGATCGGCGTCGTCGACAAGACCTTCGTCGAGGTCGGCGAATATGTCACGCCGGGGCAGCGGCTGGCGCTGGTGCACAATCCGGACACGATCTGGATCGAAGCCAACGTCAAGGAAACCGAAGTCCGCAAGCTGCGCATCGGTCAGAAGGTCGACGTCGCGGTCGACGCCTATCCGGGCGAAGGATCGATCGACCGGGTTCTCAGCGTTGTGGGCATCGAATCTCCCGACAACGACAATACGGAGCTGGACTTCGTTGGACATGTCATCGCGATCGGGAATTCGACTACTGCCGAGTTCGCGCTGCTGCCGAGCCCCAACCCAAGCGGCAATTTTACGAAGATCACGCAGCGGCTGCCCGTGCGCATCGCGATCGACCAAAAGGACCGCAAGCTGCGCCCCGGCATGATGGTCGAAATCAATATCGATATCCGCGACCAGTAAGGCGCCCAATACCAGCGGAGCCCTCCCGCGCGGTCGAATCGTTTCCGCCTGACGGGCGGTATTTCGGCAAAGACAGGAAGACAGCGTGGCGTCAGGCCCGACGATCGAAGACCGCTTCGCGCGGTACGGTCCCCATTACCGCTATTTCGTCGCCTTCGCCGGCATGCTCGGCGTCATGTCGATGGTGTTGTCGGTGACGATCGTTAACGTCGCGGTGCCGAGCGTCATGGGCGCCTACGGCATCGGGCTGGACCTCGCACAATGGATGGCGACCGCCTTCATCGCCACGATGACAATCAGCCAGTTGCTCAACACATGGCTGGTCGAGGCGTTCGGGCAACGCCTGACCTTCCTTCTCATCATCGTGGTTTTCTTCATCGGGACCGCGATCGCGGCGTCGAGCCCGACCTACGACTTCATCATCCTCGGCCGCATATTGCAGGGATTTTCCGCCGGGGTCAGTCAGCCGCTGGTGATGGTCTTGCTGTTCCAGGTCTTTCCCGAAAACCGTCGCGGCCTGGCGATGGGTTTGTACGGCATGGCGATCATGCTGGCTCCCGGGATCGGCCCGTTCATCGGCGGACTCGCGATCGATACGTTTTCCTGGCGCTATATCTTCTACATACCGCTGCCGTTTAGCGCCGCCGCCTTTGTTCTCGGCGCTTTCCTGATGCCGGGGCCCATCGAGTGGCGCCGTCTGCCGCCGTTCGACTGGTCGGGGATCATCGTCCTCGTCATCGCGTTGATAAACCTGCTGTCCGCCATGGCGGACGGGCAGCGCTTCGGATGGACATCCGATCTGATCATGACCCGCGCGGCGACCGCTCTGGTGGCATTCGGCATCTTCGTGGTTCTGCAATTGCGTTCGAAATCGCCGCTGCTGGACATGAGCCTGTTCGCCAACCCGGCATTCGCGGCCGCCGTGCTGGTCGCCACCGTGTTCGGATTCGGCAACATGGCGTCGAGCTACGCCATCCCGGTTTTCGTACAGACGGTCAGCGGCTATTCGGCAACGGAAGCGGGATTGGCCCTGATCCCCGCGGGTCTTGTCCTGATGGCGCTGTTTCCCTTCTCCGGCCGCTTCGCCGACCGGGTGCCGGCACACTATCCGATCATGATCGGTTTGCTGTGCTTCGCATTGGGAGCCGCGCTGATGACCACAGCCGATACGAACACTACCTTCTGGGCCGTCGCGATCTTCACCATGATCGGTCGGTTCGGCATGGGGTTGATCATGCCGCCGCTGGTATCAAGCGCCATGCGAACCTTGCGCTCCGATCAGCTAAACCGCGGTTCGGGCGCCTTGAATTTCATGCGGCAGCTGGGCGGTTCGATCGGCATCAACTCGCTGGTCGTCCTGATCTCGCAGCGCACCCAGTTCCACAGCGATGCGCTGACGGCGACCCAGACGCCGGCCAATCCGGTCAGCCGGGAATTTCTCGACGCGGTCCAGCATCTGCTCAACGAAAGCGGCGTGCCGGCGGCGATCCACCAGCCCGGCGCGCTGCACTATCTCGGCAACGTCATCGAAGCGCAGGCCACGACCTTTGGATTCCAAGACGGCTTCAGCTGCATCAGCATCGTTTTTGTTTGCGCCTTGATCCCGGTTTGGATATTGAAACGGGCAGGGCAGGTAAAAAATGTACAAGAAGATCCTTCTCGCATATGACGGAAGCCCGGAATACCGGGCCGCGTTGCGTCAGGGTGCCGAAATCGCCGAATTCTGCAAGGCGGAAACGCATCTTCTCGCCGTCATTACCTCGTCGACCACAATGCCCATCGCCGGCGGCGTCAATCCGTCCGACCTGGTCAACGAGGAACAGCGCGAAATCCGCTCCTATCTGGACGAAGGCGTCGAGCGGCTGCGTCAACGTGGGGTCAAGGCGGAAGGCCGGCTCGGCTACCGCGATCCGGTCGACGAGATAACCGCAACGGCGCGGGAAATCGGCGCCGATCTCATCGTCGTGGGGCATCGCCGGCGCAACACCATTGAACGCTGGTGGCGAAAGTCGACGTCGAAGAACCTTCTCACGGTATCGCCGTGCGACGTGCTGGTGTCGTTCCTGCAGACCGACTTCGACGATCGCTAGCGCGGAACCGCACTTTTTATCAGCGTGCCGCCGCCCGCTTTTCCAAGACCGCAATGCTCTCCGCATCCGTCAGCAGCGCCGTCAGACCGAAATGCGCCGGTTCCGGCCAATCGCCGAATCGGAACCAGTTGAAGGCCTGTGTTTCCCAATTAATGTCGGGTTCGAATTCCACCGCTACCATCACAAGGAAATTGTGGTAGCTGAAGCCGGATTGGTGCTGGAAAACGTACAACGGAATGATCTCTTCCGGCGCGGCGAAACCCGCTTCCTCCGCCAGTTCGCGCAGTACCGCCTCCTCCGGCGACTCACCGGAATCGATAGCGCCGCCCCAGGTGCCCCAGGTATTCGGCTGCTGGCAATGTTCCGACCGGTGCGGAATCAGAATTCGCCCCGTCTCGCGCGCCTGGATCAGACACCCCGCCGCCGCACGGCCCCAGAACCCGGTCTCCCGCAGCGCCTTCATGTGCGCGTGCCGGTCCGTCACGATTGTGCCGTCATATGCAATGATTTTTTCCTAATGCTCATAACAGAACCTATCGCAGGGACTTGAACCATCGCAACCATGCGGGCAAAACCCTACTTCACGATCATGCCCCCAAATGACGCAGGCAGGGAGACCCGATGGCAACCGGAACGCACGCTTACGAAGACGATCCGCGCAACGAAACCGCCCTCATCTATATCAATGGCGAGCTCAACCCCAGGCCGGACGCGAAGATTTCCGTCTTCGACAGCGGTTTCCTGCTGGGCGACGGCATGTGGGAAGGCATGCGCCTTCATCACGGCAAGCTCGCCTTCCTGGACCAGCATATGGGACGGCTTTACGAAAACCTGAAAGCCGTCGATATCGATATCGGCATGACGCCGGACCAGCTCGCGGCGGAGATCCAGCGGACTTGCGACGCCAACGGCATGACCGACGGTGTGCATATCCGCCTGGTCGTCAGCCGGGGCCTCAAGCGCACGCCCTATCAGCACCCGAACGCCAATGTCGGTGGACCGACCATCGTCATCATCCCGGAATACAAGAAAGCGCGCGAGGTCGCGCCTTTGAGCCTGTTCACGGTGCATGTCCATCGCGGCGCGCCGGACACCCAGGACCCGAAATGGAACAGCCTTTCCAAGCTGAACTGCATCGCCGCCTGCATCCAGGCCGACAAGGCGGGCGCGGACGAAGCGCTGATGCTCGATCCGCACGGGTTCGTCGCGACCTGCAACTCGACCCATTTCTTCATCGTCCGGCATGACGAGGTCTGGACATCGACCGGCGACTACTGCCTGCCGGGGATTACCCGCGGCAACGTCGTCGCGCTGTGCCGCGAGAACGGCATTCCGGTACACGAAAAGAACTTCTCGCTGACCGAGGTCTACGGGGCGGAGGAATCCTTCGTGACCGGAACCTTCGGCGGGTTGACGCCTGTCGCGAACATCGACGGCCGGACGTTGGGCAGCGGAGAGCTGGGCCCCATGACGGCGCGGCTGCGAGATCTCTATCGCGGCCTGATCGAGCGCGAGTGCGGCGCCGAATGACGCTGCGTATCGCCATGTGGTCGGGCCCGCGCAACATCTCCACCGCGATGTTGCGCGCCTTCGGCAACCGGCCGGACACCGCGGTCACGGACGAGCCGCTCTATGGCTACTTTCTGCGGCGGACCGGGCTCGACCATCCGGGGCGCGACGAGGTTATCGCGGCACAACCCGACGACTGGCGCAAGGTCGCGGGCACGCTGTGCGGGCCGGCGCCGGAAGGCCGCGCCGTCTGGTACCAGAAGCATATGTCGCATCACTTGTTGCCCGAGATCGAACAGGATTGGCTGCGCGTGCTCCGCAACTGTTTTTTGATCCGCGATCCCCGCGAAGTCCTGGCGTCCTACACGCGGGTACGCGAGACGGTGACCCTTGAAGATACAGGGTTGCCGCAGCAGGCGGCTCTGTTCGACACTCTTTTCGAAGAAACCGGATCACCGCCACCGGTCCTCGACGCGGAGGACGTGTTGCGCGATCCAACCAAACTATTGTCGGCCCTTTGCGAAAGCGTCGGGTTGACCTTCACCGATGCGATGCTGTCCTGGCCGCCCGGTCCCAGAGAGACGGATGGAATTTGGAGCAAATACTGGTATGGCTCGGTGACCGATTCGACCGGCTTCGTGGCGTACAAGCCAAAGCAAGTCGTCCTGACAGCGGAACTGGAAGATCTCGCCGGTCGGTGCGCTCCGTTTTATGAGAGGCTCCACGCCCACCGGTTGGGCCGATAGCAGCTGACTCAGAAAACGGCGGCGGCCCGGAAATCCCCATAGTCCGCGATTAAAAAGAAGTATCCTTCGCCTTGCCAGATCGACAGCGCCGTGCCGGCGCCGGTGGCTGCCGTCTTTTGCGCCGTGCCCCAACATCCGACGTAATAGTCGAGCGTTTTTCCCGTCGCGACGATCTCCTGCGGCTCGGCCGGGATGTTTTCCTGGTCGCGCAGCCACGTCACGAGTTCGCCGCGTTGTTCGTCGCTCAGCACAGTCTGCCTCGTTGCCTTTTCACGAAGATAGCCTGTCCGGTTCTCGGTTGCACGTGGTAGAAGACCGCCCATGTTCAAAACGCTAAACGACCTCGATTTTGCCGGCCGCCGCGTCATCCTGCGCGGCGACCTGAATGTGCCCATGCGCGACGGAAGGGTTACGGACGCGACCCGCCTGGACCGGCTCACCCCCACCATCACCGAACTGGCCGATGGCGGCGCCCGCATTGTCGTCATCTCCCACTTCGGACGGCCCAAGGGCAAGACCGTACCGGAAATGTCGCTGCAGCCCGTCGTCGCCGCCCTGGCGAAGTCGCTGGACGGCAAAGCCGTCGCTTTCGCTTCCGATTGCATCGGCGGCGCAGCGGAAGACGCGATCGCAGCCCTTCCGGAAGGCGGTGTGCTGCTACTGGAAAATTTGCGCTTTCATCCCGGCGAAGAGGCGAACGACCCCGAATTCGCCGCCGCCCTGGCAGCGCTCGGCGATTGCTATGTAAACGACGCGTTCTCCGCCGCACACCGGGCGCACGCCTCGACCGAGGGCATCGCGCACAAGCTGCCCGCGGCAGCCGGCCGCAACATGGAAGCGGAGTTGAAGGCGCTCGGCGCTGCGCTGGACGATCCGCGGCGGCCGCTGGCCGCGATCGTCGGCGGCGCGAAAGTTTCCAGCAAGCTGGCCGTCCTCGGCCATCTGGTCGCCAAGGTCGACCGCCTGATCATCGGCGGCGGCATGGCCAACACGTTCCTGTACGCGCAAGGGATCGCGGTCGGCGCCAGCCTGTGCGAGCAGGATCTGGCGGACACCGCGCGCGATATCCTGGCGCAGGCCGAGGCGCAGGATTGCCGCATCGTACTGCCCGAGGACGCCGTCGTCGCCGCCGCCTTCGAAGCGGGTGCCGCGAGCGAAATCGTGGGATTGGAGGCGGTACCGGCGGAGCAGATGATCCTCGATTTCGGCCCGAAGAGTATCGCGGCGATCGAAGCGCAGCTCGACGATTGCCGCACCCTGGTCTGGAACGGCCCGCTGGGTGCCTTCGAAGTGCCGCCCTTCGACACGGCAACAGTCGCCGTCGCGAAGACGGCGGCGGCCCTCACGGAGTCCGGTAAGATGACGACGGTGGCCGGCGGCGGCGATACGGTCGCGGCCCTGGTCCATGCCGGCGTGGCGGAGCGCTTCAGCTACGTCTCGACCGCCGGCGGCGCATTTCTGGAGTGGCTGGAAGGCCGGACGCTGCCCGGCGTGGCGGCGCTGCAGCAGGGTTGAGCGTCGCGCACCGATCAGTGGGTAAGCTGGAAGAAGTTCCGGATGCGACCGAGCATCTGATCCGCGTAGGTCGTATCGATCTGCTGACTGTCCAGACTGTCGCCATCCTCGCCGTCGGCCAGCGCCTTGGTCGCTTCCTGGCGCAGGCTGAGCAGCGACACCAGGGATTCGGCGATCAGCGGCCGCGCTTTCAGAATCGGTTCGAGATGGACTTTTTCGATTTTATAGATCACCGAGTCGGTCAGCGTAACGACCGTCGCGCTGCGCGGCGCGCCCGTCAGCAGCGACATCTCGCCGAAGAAGTCGCCGGGCCCGACCTGCGCGACCTTGCGGTCGGGACCATCCTCGTCGAAGCGGACGCGAACCTCCATGAGCCCCTCGGCGACGACATAGAGCGAGGATCCCTCGACGCCCTGCTGGACGATCTGCTGGCCGGGCCGGATATGGCGCTGTTCCAGCTTCGAGGCGAGTTCGTTCTTCTCCTCCATCTCCAGCGATGCGAACAGATCGACCCGGTCGAGCAGCTCGCCGACCGCGAGGGAATCGGTTTCGTCGCGCTCCTTCTCCTCGAAAATATGGATATCGCGCTGCGGGAAGGCCGCGGTAATGCCGGCCCAGCGCATATGTTCCCAGATGCTGGTCATCAAATCGTCGACATGGTCCGGATGCTTGGAGAAATCGGACACCCAGACCTTGAGGTCATACATGACGAAGGAATCCTCAAAACTCAGAATGCGCGGGATCGGTCCGGGATGCCGCTTGATGTGCTCGCATGCCAGGGCAGCCGCCTTCAGGGTCGATTTCACACGGGCCGGCGGCACCTTGTAGGCGACCCGGACCTGGACGTTGAAAGCGTAACTGACGTCCGGATAATGGAAATTTATGATCCGGGCTGTCGCCATGCTGGAATTCGGTTGGACGATCTCCGTATCGTGCCGGCTCCGCAAGTGAGTCGCCCGCCAGTTGATCTCGACAACCTCCCCCTCGAGGCCGGTGTCGAGGCGGATCCAATCCCCCTGCCGAAAGGGATGTTCCATATTCAGTGCGATGCCGGAGAAAACATCGCTCAGCGTATTTTGCAGCGCAAAGCCCAAAACAACGGCGACAACGCCCGATGTCGCCAACAGACCCGTTACCGGCTGCTCGAAGACGAAAGCGACAATCGCGAATAACGCGACGATGTAATAGACCGCGCCTAGAACGTCCTTCAAAAGCTTGGGAACCGTCTGTGCGGCTAACAGTCCGCGCCACAGCAGCACGTCGGAAGCCCGGATCGACATGCGTGCGAGGGAAACCCACCAAAGCACATGGGCGATCTGAATAAACAGCACGACCGAAACATCGTCCGGCGCGAGGTTGACCCATTCCGGGATATACGTAACGACGAGAACCAGCGCGCTGACCAAGGTGAACATGATGCCCGACGTCAGCAGCTGGCGTACCGGACGGCTTCTCGTGTACCGGTAGCCCACCAGAAGCGCCGCGATGGCGATCGCGAAAAGACCGAGCAATGCTATGGGCAGGCCTTGCAGCGCCATTGTTGTTTCCGCTCCCGATCCAGGAATCCGCTGGAAGTACAAGCAGGGACTATATTTGTCGAGATTTCAAGGACCTTAGGCGGTATCCCACGCTTTTGCCGGTGCTCGCGTCCATTCGTCGATAACGCTGCGGACGGCGCCGTCATCCAGCTTCTTGTAGTAAACGCTAATGCGTCTGAACTCCTCGGAGTCCGCATCATGTTCGCCCGCCAGGGATTTTGTTAATTGCAGGAAAAGCGTTTCGAATTCCTCCTGCGAGAAGCCGCAGCCCCTGCAAGCGATGGCAAAAGGCTCACCGCCAGGGTCGTAAACCAGCACCGGCATCGCGACCGTATCGATGCCGGTTCGCCGCGCGAATAGCGCTTCGAACAGTTCGATATCGTCAAGGGCCAACGCCTCAATCAAGGTATCGGCCGTAATGCCGCCGGTATTCTCGATATCGGCGACCCGCGCGTTCAAATCGCTTTCCGCTGCCGTATCGGACTCACCGGAGACCCTGCGAACGGCTTCGTCGATATCGAATTCGACCTTGTCGAATGCCGCCGGGTAGTTCGTCGTGATGAATTCCTTCAACGCATCACCGACCCACTCCGACATCTGTCGCGCCAGTTCCGGTTGCAAGTCCTGCCTTTGCAGCAACGGCCGGCGAAGCGGTGGCGTTTCGCGGGACATCTCCACCAGCCGTTCCATCGTCACCGGTGCAATTTCCGCTGCCGGGTTCCGCATAAGAGAATCGATAACGTCGACATTCTCGGTGTCGATCAGCGCTTCCGAGACATCCGTGCTGACGCGCTCGCGCAAGGTGATCGCGATCTGATGGCTGGCAGGTTGCTTGCGCGCGATCGCGATCAAATCCGAATCTTCCAGGACTTCGCTCTCGACGAGTACGGGATAGGCGACGTTGATCTGATCGTTGGCCAAGGTCACGATCAGGTCGCGTGGGACGTCAGCGCGATAGGCCAGACGTTGGGCCAAATCGCGACGAACCCCCATTTCCACACTTTGCAAGAGCTTGTGCAGGATATCGAAGGTGAGTTCGACCTCGCGAGCGCTGAGAGACGCGCCGTCCTCCAAACAGATATCCACGACGGATTTCGCCAACGCGTTGCGGCCCGACGACGATGGGTCAAGCGCAATCTGAAGCAGTGCTTCGATATTTTGTCCCTGTTGCGCCATTGGCTATTTTCCGCCGCGGTCGCGCTCCCTGCATTTGTCCGCCATGTTACAGAAATTTCCCAGTCCGGTCGCGCGGTTATGAAAGTCGTGCCGGCTTACCCGTAACCTGCTCGATCGCGGCGAGGTAATCCGGGTTCCGGCGCCACTGCCGCAAGACGGCCAACGCCAAATCCGGATTTATGTCCAGATAGAGTGACGCGATCCGAGTCAACTCACCGCGCTTCAGCGGTGTCGCGCCATCCGACGACATGCGCAACAGCCGGTAGATCGCGGCGAAGACCTTGGGCGCCATTTCGATGGCGCGGCAGACGATGGCGAGGCGCTCTCCGCCCGGTTCGAAAAGCAGGACACGCAGCAGCGGCAGACCGAGCCCCGTCGCCTTTTGAATTAACGATTGGAACTTCGTTATATCGCCCTCCCGCAACGCCTTGACCAATTCACTCTGCGCGACCTCGTCGATCTTTAGCAGCGCGGCGAGCGTTTCCGGCGCTTTCCTCCCGGCGTCGACTCCTGCCTCCGCCAGCGTCTCGTGAACGGCGTCCTCCATGGCGTCGTCGAACGCTTCCGGATCGAGCTCGTAACGGTCGAGGATCGCCGTACGAAGCGCGGCGGACACCCACCAATACATTCGTTTGGCCAATTCCGGGCCAAGCTCCTCGCGCTGCAGCAGTGGTTCCTGATAATTCCGGCGCTCGCGCGATTGTTCAATAACGGTTTCCAGCGTTTCCGGAGCGAGCGCGGCACCCTTGTTCTTGAGCAGCGTCTCGACGACATCGGGATTGCCGGATTGCACCAACGCGTCGGATACGGGCGCCGCAATCGACTCACGCACCGCGACGGCAAGCTGATGCTCCAGGGTCTTATGCCGAACCACTTCAATCAGATCGATATCTTTCAATACCTTGCTGCGGTTGAGAACCGGCGCCGCGATTTCAATTTCATCGTTCGCCAGCTCAACTATAAGTGTATGAGGCGCATTCTCCGCATCGGCCAAGCGTTGCGCGAGCTTCTGACGTACCGAGACCTCGACCTCTTTCACCAGACGGTTCAGGATATCGGTCATAAGGGCGCGCTCTTTTTCGTTGAGCACGCCGTTTTCTTCGGCGATGAACTCTCCCGCCGCGGTCACCAGGAATTCCCGGCCTTCGCGCGACCGGTCGTGCGCCATGGCGAGCAATTCCTGGACGCTTTTCACGCTAGGGCGCTTGCGCCAGGAGACGCTGGATTCGAACGGGTCCATCTTCGTAAAACTTATCTCAAATTTCTCATAAGTGATTGTCTATACTGTATTTTCAATAGCACGTTTTCCACTCAAGGTCTATTTCCATTTATTTGCTGCCGGCACCGGTTGAAAATTGCTAGGTTTCAATAGACCCGATTCGACGGTAGTGGGGCGGATGAAACGATTTGCATGGCACGTCCTGATGATGGCCGCGGCCGCACCGCTGTCGGCCGAACCGCCTGCAGACCAGCCCGGACAGCGCTTCCACGTCAAGCCCGCGGACCTGCCCGAACCCTTTCTCACGCCCAGCGCTTCCAACGGCTCGAATATCGTCGCCCGGCGGCCGGGCCAGATGCCGGTCGCGCCACCCGGATTCACCGTTACCGTTTTCGCGGAAAAGTTGAGCCATGCTCGATGGATGGCCGTCGCGCCCAGCGGCGAGGTTTTCCTGGCGCAGCCGCGCGTCGACACGGTAACGCTACTGATCGACACGGACGGCGACGGGGTAGCCGACGAGAAATCGGTCTATGCCGACGGTTTCGACGCACCGCACGGATTGGCGCTGCGGGATAAATTTCTCTATATCGCCGACCTTCAAGGCGTCTGGCGTGTTCCGTTCGAGCCCGGTCAGAAAAAGGCCGGCACGGAACCCGAGCGGATCACTCCGGCCGGCGCCTTCGGTGACCCGGGCGGCCACTGGACCCGCAATATCGTCTTCGCCCCGGACGGACGGCACTTCTACGTCGCGATCGGTAGCGAGGGGAATATCGCCGAGGAACCCTTGCCGCGCGCGACGATCAAACGGTTCGACGCCGACGGCGCCAATGGCAAGGTCTTCGCGAGCGGGCTGCGCAACGCGGTCGGCATCGCCTTCCACCCGCAAACGGGTGCTCTTTTCACCGTCGTCAACGAACGCGACGGCATGGGCGACGGGCTGGTGCCGGACTATCTGACGCAAGTGCGGGAAGACGGCTTTTACGGGTGGCCGTACGCCTATATCGGCCCGAACCCGATGCCCGGATACGCGAATTTGCGACCGGACCTGATCACACAGACCATTACGCCCGACGTCCTGTTCCAGTCGCATTCCGCGCCGATCGGCATGGCGTTCGCCAACAGCGAACAGTTCCCCCCCGACTGGCGCGACGATGCCTTCGTCGCCTTCCAGGGATCCTGGAATTCCGCCGTACCGACCGGCTATAAGGTCGTCCGCGTTCCTTTCGAGAATGGGCGCCCGCTTGGCTGGTACGAGAATTTCGTCACTGGATTCTGGATCGACTCCAAACAAGGCTGGAGCGGCGCGCATCAGGCCCAGGTCATTGGCCGTCCTGCCGGACTGGCGCTTTGGAACGATGGCAGCCTGCTGATCGCGGACGCGGCCTCGAATACGATATGGCGCGTAAGTCGCTCCAAATAAAAGGAAATTCTCTCTGTTCAGACGACCTTAAGCCTTTCTTAAGGGATCGCGGTTATGTTCTTTCTCAACTGACCACATATCCGAGAAACGGAGTAACGAATGGCTATCAGTGAAATTGCGGGATCGGCAGCATCAACCGTTCTGAGTTCATCTCAATCGAGCGGCGCGCAGCAGACCCTGCAAGCCGAGAACCAGACCGGGGACGAGGCCGGAAACTCTACATCCGTTGCCGGCGCCACCCAATCCGGCAGCACGGACAGCCAAGGGTCGTCGAGCGGCGATTCATCGCGCGGGAGCCAGCTGGACATAACGGTCTAGGAGCGAATCAAGTTTAGACGAACCCATTTCATGGGTTCGGTTATTCTTGTGAATCCGCTCTCAATCAATCAGTTAGATCAGATTCACGCGGTTGTCGGATCACTGAAAGCGATTCCGACAAACCACGACCCGATCTAGCAAATCCTTACATCTACCGGCGGGGCTTGTCTGGATCGCGGCTGCGGTCCAGATTACAGGTATGTCTGATTCCGGCAGCACAACCCCGAAGCCTTTCAAACCGCCCGAAATCGGCCCCCGGATCCGAGAGATCCCCGAAGGAGACAACCGGCCTCGGCTGGTTTGTCCTGAATGCGCCTATATCAAATACGATAATCCACTGGTCGTCGTCGGCGCCGTCGTTACCTGGGAGGATCGCATCCTGCTGTGCCGGCGCGCGATCGAGCCGCGTCACGGCTACTGGACCATACCGGCGGGCTACCTGGAACTGAACGAGGACGCGGAATCCGGCGCCAAGCGGGAAGCGAAAGAAGAAGCCTGCGCCGAAATCGAGATCGACGCGCTATTGGGGGTCTACAACGTGACCCGCATCAGCCAAGTGCAACTCATCTACCGCGCGAGGCTGCTGTCGCCCGATATTGCGCCGGGCGAGGAAAGCCTCGAGGTCGAACTGTTCGACTGGGATTCCATTCCCTGGGACCGCATCGCCTTCCCGTCGGTTCACTGGGCCCTGAATCATCACCGCGAAGTGGCCGGCGAAACGGCTTTCGTCGCACGGACCAATCCGCCGGAATAGGCGCTAATCGCCTTCCGGCAGTTCGGCTTCGTCCGGATCGACCTGATGCCGATTGATCAGCGGCGCCTGGCAAGCCGTAAAGGCGAAGGTAATGACGAGCGCTCCGAAGACCTTGTAATTGACCCAAAAGTCCGTGGTCTGCGTGCGCCAGACGATTTCGTTGATCACGGCCATGGCCGCGAAGAACAAGCCGAACCGCAACGTCAGCGAACGCCACCCCTGATCGGTCAATTGCCATGCCGCGTGGAGCAACGGCTTCAGCAAGGGCCTGCCGATGGCGAGACCGCCCAAGAGAACGACCGCGAACAACGCCTGGACGATCGTCGGCTTCATTTTGATGAACCGGTCGTCGTCGAAGATCAATGTCAGACCGCCGAACACCATGACGATGACGGCGGTGACGACGAGGACGATCGGGACGCGGCGCTCGAATATGTAGGAGGCGGCCAAGGCCACCACGGTGGCGACCATGAACGCGCCCGTGGCGGCAAACAGATCGAACTTGTAATAGGCGATCAGGAATACGCCCAGCGGGCCGTATTCGATCGTCGGCCGCAGCCAGGCAGGCGATTGTTTCTCCATGGATTGGAATATAGGTGGCCGGCGGCCGCGCCGAAAGGGCGCACTTCCGCCTATGAAGTTATGGTGCACCGCCCGCATTAAGCAGCACGACCCCAAGCGCAACCGCCACGGCCGCCAGGATACGGCGAAAGCCGAACGCTTCGCGGAACAGTACCGCGCCGATCCCCGCCGCGATCACGACCGACGTTTCCCGCAAGGCCGTTACCGAGGCAACGGCACCGAGACTGAAGGCCCACAGCACCAAGCTGTAGGCGGCGCAGGCAACGATGCCGCCGCCAATGCTGCGGCCCCGGTCGTCGCCCATGAAACCGCGTAAACGGCCGCGGCGTCTGGGCAGTACAACGGCTGCCAGTACCGGTCCGCAAAGGAAGAATAACCACGCAATGTATCCGAACGCACCCGTATCGCCGTCCGCCGCCGCCGCGATCCGGACACCGCGCGCATCGACCAGCGAATAACCCATGATCGTTACGGCGGTTATCAGTGCGAACAGTATCGGTTTTTCCGGCCGTCGCCGAAACAGATCAGGCTGCCAGGCCAGGCTCAGGATTCCCAGTGAAATCACGGCGACGCCGAGGGAACCTGCCACGCTCAGCGTCTCGCCAAACAGGAAGGGTGCCGCCGCCGCGACGAGAAGCGGCGCGCTGCCGCGAGCGATCGGATAGACCTGACTGAAATCGCCGTGCTCGTAAGATGCCGTCAGCGCGAGAAAATACACCAGGTGAATCATCACCGACGCCAGAAGCCAGGGCCAGCTTGCAGCAACGGGAAAGGGCAGGAACGGCAAGGCGCAAAGCCCGACCAGCGAGGCGACGCCGATGACAACGGTCTGCGTCAGCAACCTGTCCGTACCGCTCTTGACCACCGCGTTCCAAGTCGCGTGCAAAACGGCCGCCAGAAGCACCATGCCTGTGACGAAGGATGTCACGCGTACGGCTGCCTATTCCCGATCGAAACCATGCCGGATATCACGCCGCCGCATGCGCCGCGTCAAGCCGACGCAGAGCCAATTGGTCGCTATTGCGCATGCCGAATCCGGATTACGCCGCTTGTCGACGGTTCCACCATCCATTCGGAGCGCGGCATCTTGTTCTACCAATGGAACGATTCGATGAGCGTGGGCGTCGCCTTGATCGACAACGATCACAAGGCTCTAATCCATCTCATAAACCGGCTGCATGAAAGTGTCAGCGCCGAGAACGCCTATGACGTTCTGGACGATTTGCTGAGCCGTCTGATCGACTATATCGACATCCATTTCACGCGAGAAGCGCGGATCATGGATGCCTGCGACTACTAAGGAGACCACCGGGCACAAGAAAGAGCACGACGCTTTCGCCCTTTACATTCGCGGCCTGCGCAAAGAGTTCAACGCGGAATCCGCGCCCGAACTCGCGGGTGCGCTTGCCGACTACCTGAAGGATTGGCTGAATCACCACATCCTGATCCAGGACATGGCCTATCGCTGAAGCGTTCGGGCCCGGCCTGTACGATAGAATGCGTGACGCGACGCCTTAAGGTCAGTTTATGAGTCCATGACCTAACGTCCTACCCGATCGGCCAACCGGCACGCGGCTTGCATTTGCCGTGGCATGGAAAGCTGTGAGTGGGAGGACCGACCGATGACCCGAAACGCCGCGATAGGCATGCTACTGCGGGAAATGGCCGAGGAAATGCCGGTTGTGCTGCGCGCGCTGCCGAATGACCGCCTTTGGAGCATCATGGTCGCCGGCCTGATGGCGGATCACGATGTCGACGAGATGGCGGAAAAAATTGCCGATATCCCGGCATCGACTACCGGCCCCGCCGACTGGCGCGAGTTCTATGGCGCGATGCGGCAGATGGTTAACGACTCGGCGATGATCGCCCACTAACTAACTTATCGAACCGATCCCGTAGGCTCCGGTGAGCAGCTGGCCGGACGCGAACCGGTCAAGCCCGTAGCCGCCGATATCCACGTCGGTGGCTTGGCCGAGTACGGTCTGCGCCTGAACCTTGCCGATCGCCGGCGCCAGCTTGAAGCCGTGCCCGGAGAAGCCGAAATTCACCATCAGACCGCCGACATCCGGCACGAACCCCAACACCGGATTCCAATCCGGCGTTATGTCGTAGGCGCCGACCCAACTGTCCGTTAACCGCGCTTCGGCAAAGCTCGGCATGCGGTGCGCGACCAGGCCGCCCATATGCAACACGAAATCGTCGCCGACATTCTCGTCCATCGCATCCGGGTCGGTTATCGGGTCGCCATGGTCCCCGGTCCCGACCAGCGCGACGCCACCGGTCGCCGGCCGGAAATACATCTTGTTCTCGGTCGCCAGGTCTTTGACGATCGGCAAAGTCCGCGCGTACTCGTCGTTCGTCTGCAAGGTCAGCACCGTGTGCCGCGACACGTCGAGCGGAATATCGATACCGGCGGGATCGGTCAGCGTCCGCGACCACGGTCCGATCGCGACGATCACGGTATCGGCATGCATTGTCCCCTGTGCGGTTTCGACGCCCTTCACCTTGCCGCCTTCGAGGATCAACGATGTCGCCGGACACTCCGTCTTGATCGTCACGCCCTTACGCCGCGCCGCGTTGAGGAAGCTGGTCGTCGTCAGGTAAGGATCGGCGTAGCCGGAGTTCGGCTCGTAGCCGATCGTCCGCGCATCGTCGAGCGACAGCAGGGGATGCCGTTCCAGCGCTTCCTCCTTGGATATCTGGAACGTATCGGCGCCGACGCCGGCCTGCATCGCGATATTATCCGCCAGTTTCGACGCGAAATCGCCTTCCGGCGCCACGATGATGTAGCCGGAATTGATGAAGCCGGATTCCGCCTCGTCGTCTTCCAGCCAGTCCTTGAACTGGCCGAACATCTCGATGCTCTTCACCGTCAGCTGCGTGTTCGTCAGCACGGAATAGTGGCTGCGCACGATCGCGCAGGATTTCGCCGTACCGCCGGAGCACACCGCGCCGCGCTCGACGACGCACACCTTCAAATCGCCCAGCTTGGCCAGATGGAAAGCGGTCGACGCGCCGATCACACCGGCGCCGACGACGATCGCGTCATAGGTCTCTGCCATGTTCGAATTCCTTGCCGTTTCGCCCCACGATACCCGCGTCGAATTTCCGGTGCAATTGCACCTCTCATGCCGGTGTAATAACGTCGTACGATGCTGCGAGGAATGAGGAGAAGACGATGTCAAAGGGCAAGCAGTTAAGGGATTTGATGCAGAGCGACGGCATGGTGGTCGCGCCCGGCGCGTATGACGGACTAACCGCGAAGCTGATCGCGCAAGCCGAGTTCTCCGCCGTCTACATGACCGGAGGCGGCACTTCGTGCGGATTCGGCTACCCGGATTACGGGCTGCTGACGATGAGCGAGATGGTCGGGAACGCCGGCCGGATCACGGACGCGGTCGACCAGCCGGTAATCTCCGATGCCGACAATGGCTACGGCAACGAGCTCAACACCTTCCGTACGATCCGCGCGTTCGAGAAAGCCGGTGTCGCCGGCGTCCATATCGAGGACCAGGCCTTCCCCAAACGCTGCGGCCATCTCGACGACAAGGAACTGATCCCGCTCGACGACTATCTGGCCAAGATACGCGCCGCGGCGGACGCCAGGCGCGATCCCGATTTCGTCATCATCGCACGCACCGATTCCCGCGCCTCGCTCGGCTTCGAGGAAGCGGTCCGGCGCTGCAATGCGGCGCTGCAGGCCGGCGCCGACGTGGCATTCCTGGAGGCGCCGCAGACAATGGACGAGATCGCGGCGGCGCCGCGCGAAATCAACGGCCCCTGCCTTCTCAACGTGGTGCGCGGCGGCAAGTCGCCGGAAGTCGACTTCGCCCAGGCGAAGGAAATGGGCTACCGCATCGCCATCGTACCAGGACTGCTGTTCATCCAGGTGGTCGGCGCCTGCGAGCAGGCCTTGTCGGCGATGAAGGCGGAAGGACGGCATCCGGTGCCGCTCGCCGACCTCAGCCCGGCGGAAGCTTTCGGCAAGGCCGGCGCGGCGGAGTGGGACCCGCGGCGTGAAATCTACCGGGAGGCCCCGCCGCAAGCGGCCGAATGACGGTCGCCGCCAGCCGCGCGCCGGCGACGTCCAGATATTCGGGACGCCGGAACAGGTCGTCGCGCAGTCGGCGGCCCTCAGGGCGGCCGGCCGCGACGGGATGCAGATCAATTTTTCGATTTCGCGCCGGTTCCGGCCTATTTCGCCGACAACGTCATCCCGCTGATGAAACAGGCGGGGTTAAGAACGGGCTAGCTAAGCAGCGACCGTTATATTAGCGAACTCTGACGGGCAGCTGTTGACCCGAAGCCGTCATGGCCCCATCGACCTGATCTGCTACAATGCGAGTGTTGGGGAGGCAAAGCATGGCGAGCAGCATACGAGCATGGCTGGATGGATTAGGGCTGGCGGGTTACGCTGACGCCTTTGAAGAGAACGAGATAAATCTCGACCTTGCTGCTGATCTCAACGACAGTGATTTGAAGGATCTCGGTGTCGCCACGATGGGGCGTCGTAAAATTCTTATCCGCGCAATCGGTGCCTTGGCGGTGCCAGGCGTATCGGCGGACGATGCCGATGACATGGTATCCCCCGCGAAGAACGCCCCGTCAGTCTCACCGTCGGCCGAACGCCGGCAATTGACAGTGATGTTCTGCGACCTGGTGGGCTCGACGGCGCTATCGCAGCAACTCGATCCGGAAGACCTACGAGATGTCATGCGCCGGTATCAGGATGCGGTGGTCAATGCGGTGACGCGCTATGGCGGCCACGTGGCGAAATATCTGGGCGACGGTGTGCTCGCCTATTTCGGCTGGCCGCAGGCCTATGAGGATCAGGCAGAGCGGGCGGTGCGGGCGGGTCTAAACGCCGTCGTTGCCGTCTCTTCCGAGCAGATGGCCGGCCACGCCGCCTTGGCCGCGCGCGTTGGCATTGCCACTGGACAAGTGGTGGTCGGCGACCTGGTCGGGGAAAGCGGTAGCGATGTGGAAGCGGTGAGCGGCGAAACTCCCAACCTCGCGGCGCGACTTCAGGATGTTGCCGAGCCGGGGCAAGTGGTGATTGGCGAGCCCACATACCGTCTGGTCGGACAAACCTTTAATGTCGATGATCTTGGCGCTCATAACTTGAAGGGATTCAAAGCGGCAGTGCAGGCGTGGAGCATCGTGGGCGAAGTGGTGGCGGAAAGTCGGTTTGAAGCTGCACATAGCGGCGGAACGACGCGCTTCGTTGGGCGCGAAGCAGAGTTGCAATTATTGCTGGATCGTTGGCGACTTGCGTTAGGTGGCGAAGGGCAGGTTGTGCTGATCTCAGGTGAAGCAGGCATTGGAAAGTCGAGATTGATGCAAGGCTTGCATGATCAGGTGGCAGAAAGCGATCACTTCCGCGTTCGTTATCAATGCTCATCATATCACAGCAACAGTGCCTTATACCCAACGATCCAGCAGTTGCAGTATGCTTGTGGCTTTCGACCGAACGACGATAGCGAGCACAAACTCGACAAATTGGCTAGTATGCTGCGGGAAACGGACGATAACGTCGAGTCCCATACGGCGTTGTTCGCACACCTCCTTTCATTGCCATATGAAACGCGCCACGGCGCGCTCGAACAAACGTCACAACAAACCAAGGAACTCCTTCTGAAGGCGCTCGTTTCGCATCTGATGCAGTTGGCCGCGCACAAACCGGTTTTGTTTCTATTTGAGGACAGCCATTGGATCGACCCCACCAGTTTGGAACTTCTGGAGTTGATTATTGGACACTTGCAGCAAGCACGGGTCTTGCTCATCATCACACACCGCCCCGAATGGCAGTTACCGCCCAGCGGCCACAATCATGTCACCTCTCTACAACTCAACCGACTCGGTAAGGCGCAAGTTGCCGAGATCGTGGGAGCGATCGCCGGTGACCACGTGCCGAAAGACGTTATGGCACGAATTGTCGCACGCACGGATGGGGTGCCGCTTTTCATCGAGGAACTGACCAAATCATTGGTCGAAAGTGGGTTTGACGTTGCGGAGGCGGATATCCCAGATAGCTTGCAATCGTCTCTGCTTGCGCGCATCGACAGATTGGGTACGGAAGCAAAGAAAATCGCGCAGATTGGCGCGGTCCTCGGGCGCGAGTTTTCGTACGATCTAGTTCTGCCTGTTGCCGAAATGACCGCAGTGGACCTGGAGGTGGCATTGGACAGACTGACTGGTTCCGAACTGGTCTTTCGTTCCGGTACATCTCACGACGCGAGATACACCTTCAAACACGCCTTGATCCAAGAAGCCGCGTACGCCAGTCTGCTCAGGAGCCGACGCGAACAGCTCCATGGGAAGATTGCTGATTCGCTGACCAACAGTCCGTCCGGGACCGCGCCAGAAGTAATGGCGCATCATTTGACAGCGGCGAATCGTCATGACGCGGCGGCGATTGCATGGGCGAAAGCCGGCACCCTGGCACAGAATCGCTCCGCCATGGCCGAGGCAGCCTCGGCATTCGAGCACGCTATCGAACAACTCCATAACTTGCCTCGTAGCGAAGATCTGAAGCGCCGTGAACTGGAGCTTCTCGGACGACTTAATGTTGCTGTTATGAACTGCCATGGCCCAGCTTCCGTGCAAACGGAGCAAGTCCAGCGGCGCTCCAGCGCGTTGGCCGAAGACCTTAATGACCGAAAGAGTTGGTTCAGGGTTGAATGGGCACTATGGCGAATCCAAAACGCCCGCGCGGAATATACCGAATCTATTCCGATGGCCAAAAAGCTGCTTGAGGACGCAAAATCTCGGGCCGACGTCGACTACGAAGTGCAGGCGCACCATGCATTGTTTTCTTCATATCTGTTTCAAGGCAACCTGCAAGGCACATGCGAACACGCTGATCGAGTTCTTGCGATTTACGATGTTGAGCGTCACGCTGATCACGCCATGGCTTTTGGTGGTCACGATGCGCGCGAATGCGGGCTTATCAATAGTGGCAATGCGCTTTTTGCCTTAGGCTATCCCGAGCAAGCGATAGCTCGGAACAGCCAAGGCCTGGAGCACGCGGCAGAGTTAGGGCATCCGCAAATTATTGGTCATGCTTACAATTGGGCCAATGTGCTGCCGCAACTTCTAGACGATCTTGAAACGCTCGAAAGTCGGCTCAATTACATCGCGCCATTGATCGATAAATTCGGTCTGGAGATATACTTCACCGAGGTGCAGTTGCTCAAAGCTTGGCTTGCAGTTCGTACGGAACA
This sequence comes from uncultured Rhodospirillaceae bacterium, assembly GCA_964386465.1. Classification (GTDB taxonomy): domain Bacteria; phylum Pseudomonadota; class Alphaproteobacteria; order UBA8366. The sequence continues at coordinate 6,848 of CAYLTU010000002.1, read as the reverse complement.
GGATCGTCACGCGGCGGTCGCAATGCGGGAATATCTTGAGCGGCGACGTTCTATGGGCACGGTATTCGTTCAAACTTATTTTCTTACGCTTATCGCCGACGCATGGCAACGACTTGGCGAACCGGAAGAATCCATACGTGCGGCCCAGGAAGGCATTAGTTGCGCTCGAAAGACGGGCGAACATTTCTTTCTAGCTGAGCTGTACCGCATTCTCGGAATTGCGCATATCACTCGCGGCAGGCAGGCTTTCGATCAGGCGCAACAGGCCTTGGAAACTGCGATCAAGGATGCCCGGCTGCGCTCGGCCCGCAGTTACGAACTTCGCGCAACTACTGTCCTCGCCCGGCTTTGGAATGACCAAGGCAGACGAAATGAGGCTTACGACAAATTGCTGCCCGCGTACGATTGGTTCACCGAAGGCTTCGACACCCCCGACTTGATCGAAGCCAAAGCATTGCTTGATGAGATGAATTAGGAAAACCCTTTTTCCGCTCCTTGCACTCTTCGAGCCTAATTTGGCGTCAGGCCCGTTTCCGGTCTTAATTCGATAGCCGACCTGCCCTAACACATTATGGTCTGGCGCATAGTCGCAAATTGTTGCGATGCGTCGTAGTAATCACCGCCAAATTTGACCGCTGATCGGCCAGGCTGAAAACCACAAGATGTGGTTCTGTAAATTCGCGCGCTATTCAAGCGCCTTACCGGCGCAACCGACGGCCGGCGCCGGCGCGCGTTGGTCATTGATCACGATGTTGGGGCGAAACCGTCGCTGGTCGATCCGGCAAGCGGTTCTGCGGCCAAGCGGGCGCGCTGGTCGTTACGATATGGACAGGTCCGGCATCGAAATGCGGGGTCGCGCCCTCGCGCGCCGGCGTGACGGGCCGTCCCAGGGCTTCGGGCAACAGGGATTTTATTTCCAGATCGTCGCCGCACGGCGTCCCGCCATCGGCGAACAGGTTTCGCCGAGCAGGGATTTCACCGGATAGCGCCACAACGCCTCGACCCGCGGCATGACCTTACCCGCGCAGCCTTTCGCCGGAGGGATCGAAGGGCGCGCGGAAGCCGGCAGATGCGGCGAAGCGTTCGCAGGCGATCTCGATCTCGAAACCGCCGGCGGCGACCATGTCCTCGACGTTTGTCCCGTTGGCCGTCACCCGGCCGATCGCCACGCCGCGGCCCAGCGTGTGGCCATAACCCGCGCTGGTGACCTGGCCGACGAAGGCGCCGTTCCAGACGATCGGCTCGCCGCCGATGGGGAGCGCCTCGGAATCGTCCAAGGTGAAGATGACGAGCCGCTTTCCCAAGCCCTCATCCCGCTGCCGTTTCAAGGCGTCCTGTCCGATGAAAGGCGTGTTGTGATCGATCTTCGCGGCGAAGCCCAGCCCGGCTTCCAAAGGTGTCGTCTCCGGCGTCAGATCGTGACCCCACGCCCGATACGCCTTCTCGAGCCGCAGCCCGGTCATGGCGATCATGCCCGCATCGCGCAATCCGAAATCTTCGCCGGCCTCGAATAGCAAGTCGTACACGCCCGCCGCGAATTCGGTCGGCATGTAGAGCTCCCAACCGAGTTCTCCGACGTAGCTGAGGCGCGCCGCCCGTACCGTCCAAGGACCCATTTCAATGTCGCGCCACGTCATATAGGGAAAGCTATCGTTCGAAAAATCGGCATCACTGACCGCTTGCATCAGCTCGCGCGCCTTCGGTCCCGCGAGCGCCATGACGGCGGTACCGACGGTGACATCGTCGATCCGCACGTCTTCGTCGGCCATGTTCCGCTTGATCCAGTCCATGTCGCGAACCGGCTGGGCGGTACCGGTGACGACCAGATAATCACCGGCGGCATGGCGGAACACCGTACAGTCGGACTCGTAACCGCCGCGCACGTTCAGCATCCCGGTATAAATCACCCGGCCCGGGGTTGTTGCCATGTCGTTGGCGCAGAGCCGCTGCAGCAGCGCCTCCGCGTCGGGCCCGCGCACGCGCAGCTTGCCGTAGCTCGATTGATCGAACAGCGCCACGTCGTTGCGCGCCGCCGCCTGTTCCGCCGCGACGTAACCGTCAAAGGCCGGCCGCGCGAAAGTCGGCGTCGTATCGACCGGCGAGTCGGCATAGAAGCTGGGCCGTTCCCAGCCCATGCGGGGCGCGAAATGCGCGCCCTTCGCCGCTTGGCGTTCGTGCAGCGGTCCATGGCGTATATCGCGCGCGGTCTCGAACTCGCGGTGCGGCGCCTCGGTAACGTAGTGGCTTGTCAGCACTTCCGGCGCGCGTTCGCGCAGCGCCCGCATATTGTTGTGGAAGGGCGCGAAGCGGCGGATATCGACCGGCCACATGTCCAAGGTCGGTTCGCCCGCCAGAATCCATTCGGCGAGCCAGCGCCCCGCCCCGCCGCTGCTCGCCATGCCGGCCGAATTCATGCCGCAGCCGAGAAAGAAGCCGCGCAGCTCCGGCGACTCGCCGAGCAGGAACCGGCCGTCCGGCGTAAAGCTCTCCGGTCCGTTCAACAGCATGCGCGCCTCGGCCTTTTCCAGCGCCGGAATGCGGTGGATGCCGTTCATCAGCATCGGCTCGAAATGGTCCCAATCCTCGGCCAGCAGGTCGAAGGCGAAATCCTTCGGCAGCTTGTCGAGCCCGATGGCCCGCGCGCCCGGCTCGAAACTGCCGACAAGCAGCCCGCCGACATCGTCGCGCAAATAGAGATGCGCGTCGTGGTCGCCCAAGGTCGGCAGGTGACCCTTGACCTCCTCCATCGGCTGGGTCAGCAGGTAGAAATGCTCGCAGGCATGCAGCGGGGCCGACACGCCGGCCAACGCGGCGACCGAATGCGACCACAGTCCGGCGCACAACGCGACGGTCTCGCAGGCGATCGTCCCGTGCGGCGTCTCGACCCCGCTCACTCTGCCGTTCTCGACGGTGAAGCCGGTGACCGGCGCATCCTCGACGATCCGGGCACCGTTCGCCCGCGCCGCCTTGGTCAGCGCCGCGCACAGGTCGCTCGGATTGACCCGCCCGTCCTCCGGCGACCACACCGCGCCGACCAGATCGTCGGTGCGGATCAGCGGCCACAGCCGGCCCGCTTCCTCCGGCGAGACGACCTCGGCCTCGACGCCGAACAGCCGCGCCAGCGAGGCCTGTCGCTTGATGTGGGTGAAGCGCTCCTGGTTCGTGGCCAAGCTGAGGCTGCCGGTCTTGAGCCAGCCGGTCGACTGCCCGGTCTCAGCCTCCAGGTTTTGGTACAGCTCGGCGCTGTACTGGATCATCCGCGTCAGATTCTCGCTCGACCGCAGCGCCCGGACCTGCGCCGCCGAATGCCAGCTCGTCCCCGACGTCAGCTGCTTGCGCTCCAGCAGCACCACGTCGCGGCAGCCCGCCTTGGCGAGATGATAGGCCGTGCTGCACCCCATCACCCCGCCGCCGATGACGACGACGGTGGCGCTGGTGGGGAATGATTTGGTCATATCGTTATCCGTCTTCCTGAATCACGGCTAATTTCAGCGCTACGGCAACTCGTCAATCGCGTCGCGCAGCCGCTCGATCCCCATCCGCAGCAACCGCGTCGCGGCCTCGGGCGAGACCCAGGCGGCATGTGGTGTCAGGGTGACGTTGTCGAGACCGCGAAACGGGCTGTCCGCCGGCAGCGGTTCAGTGCCGTAGACGTCGAGCGCGGCATGGCCGATGCGGCCGTCTTTTAGCATTTCGGCGAGCGCCGCCTCGTCGACCAGGGCACCGCGCGCCGCGTTGACAAGTACGGCGTGCGGCCGAAGCAGTTCGAGACGGCGGCGGTCGATGATGCCTTCGGTTTCCGGCACCAGATCGATGTGTAGGGTGACGACGTCGGATTCGGCCATCAGCGTATCGATCTCGACATAATCGCAATCGACGCCGTCCGGCACGCCGCTGCGGTTCCAGGCGATCACCTTCATGCCGAGCGCCGCGCCCAGCTTGGCCATGGTGCGTCCGACGCCGCCGAGCCCGACGATTCCCAAGGTCTTGCCTTCCAGTTCGAAACCGCTGTCAGGCCGCCAGGTCCCCGCGCGCATCTCGCGGTCGAGCCGCGCGACCCCGCGCACACCGGCCAGCATCAGCGCCAAACTATGCTCGGCGATGGTGCGGTTGCCGTAACCGGCGATCCCGTGCACCGCGATGCCGCGCGCCGCGGCCGCCTCCATGTCGACATAGCTGGCGACCCCGGTGCCGAGGAAGACGACGACCTTCACGTCGGGGCAAGCGTCCAGCAGTTCGGCCGACATTCGGGTGTGACCGTTGAGGACGCCGGTATAGCCTGAAAGCAGGCCGGGCAGTTCCGACGGGTCGGGGTCGCCGAGCCGCAGTTCCAAGGACGGCAGAATGTCCGCCATGCCTTCGGTCGATTCGTACAGCGCCTTCATATCGGCGCTGCAATCGAAATAGAGTGTCCGTGTCATCGCGCGTCCTGCACCGTCCGTCCGCCGCTTACGACGCCGCCAGGCTTCGCTTGTCCGCCGCCTGACGTTCCCGGCGCGCGGCGCCCTCCGCGCGTAGAGCATCGCGGTTTTCCGGACCGATATAATTGTAGACGCGGCGCCAACCCTCGCCATCCGGCCACAACTGCGGCGCCTGCACGGTCGTCCGGGAGCCTTTCGCCGATTCCAGCAGATCGAACGCCTGGGCCGCGATCGCCGCTTGGGCGGCCCGGTCGTAGGGCGGTCCCGCGGGGTTGCCGAGCGGGAAGTCGGTGAAGAGAAAGCGCGGTACGCCGCAATGTTCGACGATATCGCGGGCCGACCCGACGACGACAGTCGCGATGCCTTCGGCTTCGAGTGCTCTTGCGACCAAACTCACGGTTTGGTGGCAGACAGGTCACATGGGGACCAGGAGGGCGACATCGGCGGCGTCCTCCCGGCATCGGCGCACGATTTCCGGTGCGTCCCGTTCAACCGTCCGGCGTTGGCTGTAAGTCGTTGGCACACCGTGGAAACGCTCGGTCAACCCGCCGATACGGCCTTCCGCGGCCATTGCCCGCAGCGCCAGGATCGGCAGATAGCTTTCCCGGTCGCGGGTGTGGGTCGTCTCCTTGTCCCACGACATGAACTCCGTATACAGGTCGGACGGCGTGTCCGTGGTCGGGCCGCTCCACACCTCCTTGAGCATCCGGTCGCCGTCGCGCGGCCCGCCGGGCGGGCTCGTCGTCGTAACGATCGTCACCCGGCTCTCCGACAGCGGCCGCTTCGGCGCGGCGAACGGCACGTCGTCGTAGTGCGACCAGTTATAGTCGTTGTTGTATCCGAGCGCGCGGTAGTATCGCCGCGTCCGCTCCATATAGCCCACCGGTGAGTTTTCCCTTATCGAATCCACCATCAATTCCTTCCTTACCGCCGCACCGCCATTGTCTCCAACCCCGCGCCGATGGTCCAGCCGCCGCCCGATGATGGCTGAATGAGTCAGCTAGCTTCCGGTGCCCGCTCCAGCTTTACGGCGCAAACCTTGAATTCCGGAATTCCCGCCGTTGGATCAGCCGCCGGGTTCGTCAAAACATTGGCCGCCGCCTCCCAGAAGTGAAACGGGATGAAGAGGACGCCCGTGTCCACCCTGCTTCCCACCTTGGCGGGCAGGATGATGGAGCCACGGCGCGAGGTTACCCTCACAGGGTCGCCATCCTCGACTTCGATTTGCGTCGCGTCGGCGCCGCTTACCTCGACAAAGGGGCCGGGAACGAGGCCGTCCAAGGCCTTGCTCCGCCGGGTCATGGTTCCCGTGTGGTAGTGTTCCAGCATGCGGCCGGTTGTCAGCACGATTGGGAATGATGCATCGGTTTCCTCGTCGGCGGGCTTGTATTCAACCGGGTGGAACTGGCCAAGGCCGCGCGTGAAGGTTTCGCGGTGCAGGATCGGTGTTCCCGGGTGATCGTCCGATGGGCAGGGCCAATGAAGCTGCTCCCCGGCCTCAAGCCGTTCATGTGAAATGCCCCCGTAGGAAGGCGTCAGCCCGCGCATCTCGTCATTGACCTCCGATGTCGAGGCGTAGGTCATGGGATAACCGACGGCGGTGGCGATGTCGCAGACGATCTCCAGGTCCCGCCGCGCCTGGCCCGGGGCCCGCACCACCGGCCTCGTCAGTTGTACGCGGCGCTCCGTATTGGCGTAGGTCCCGTCGCGCTCGGCGAACGAAGACGCCGGCAAAACGACATCGGCGAATTTTGCGGTCTCGGTGAGGAAAATGTCCTGCACAACAAGGAAGTCGAGTTTTTCAAGCGCCTCCTCGACATGCGTGACATCGGCATCGGAGAGCACCGGGTTCTCACCCATGATGTACATAGCCTTAATTTTTCCCTCAAGGACGGCCGGGAACATTTGCGTTACCGTCATGCCTGGGGCATCGGGGAGTTCAACGTTCCAGGCTCTTTCGAACTTGGCCCGGATATCAGCATCGGCAACCTGTTGGTAGCCGGGGAAGAAGTTTGGCAGGGCAGCCATGTCGCAGGCACCCTGGACATTGTTTTGACCGCGCAGCGGATTGACACCGGTGCCGGGCCGGCCGATCTGCCCGGTGATCATTGCCAGATTTGCCAGCGACCGGACGTTGTCGACGCCGGTGACGTGCTGGGTGATGCCCATGGAATAGACGATGGATGCCCGTTCCGCCTTGGCGTAGAGGTGTGCCGCCTCTTCGATAAGCTCGGCCGGAACCCCGGTGATTTCCGAGACGCGCTCCGGTGTATAGCTGGCGACCAGTTTCTCCACAGCTTCGCCGCCCTCGGTGCGGGACTCGATGAAATCGGTATTCATCAGGCCGTCACGAACGATGACATGCAGGAGCCCGTTGATCCAAGCCACGTCCGTGCCCGGTTTCTGCCGCGCCCAGACCGTGGCGAT
>CAYLTU010000001.1:35284-63285 GCA_964386465.1 uncultured Rhodospirillaceae bacterium | reverse complement strand
TGAAGCTGTCCGTCTGAAGACGGAGGATCTAACCCTCAACATGGATATTAGAAATGATTCCGAGACGAAATGCGAGCAAATTGATGGATACGATCGCGATCGGTCCGAGCACGGCGCGCGGCCTTAAAATCCACTTTCGCGGATGATGACCCCGAGCACCGATTTCCAGGCCTTTTCCGCGAGACTGGTGTTTTCCGCAGCGATGACGGCGCTACCGCGGGTAATTCGCGCGAGCGACATTCCCGTTCCCGCAATCGAAATCCTTGCGCGGTAGTGGGACGCTTGCGGAACCAGCTTGCCGGTATCGGTATCAACGACGGAAATCCCACCGCCGAATTTCGACGCCAGGTAGGCACTGTCCAAGACGGTTACGGCGGCGGGGTCGATCGATTCGACGATGCCGGTCAGCGGCGGATCGTCGAGGTTCTCGGGATAGAAAGTGGCCGTTGCCCCGATTTCTATCCGCTTTACGGTTCCCTCCGGGATGTAGGCTTCGATCACCGCTTGCGTGCTTTCGGCAATCAACATCAGGGGCTCACCCTCGGCGATCCAGCCACCGGAACGCGTGTCTTCGGGGATTTCAACGATCGTACCTCCGATCGGCGCGGCGATTGAGAGATCCGTCCGTTGCTGGAGCAAGCCGGTAAGGCCAGCGCGCGTGGCGCGCAGCTTGCTGGCCACAACGAGGCGGTTCTGACGTTGCGCGGAATCGAATCCCTCGAAAGCAAGGCGCCGCTCCAACACGGCCACCTGCGCCCGTGCGATTTCGATCGCGTTGTCCAGGTCTTGCGACCGCAGTGTCGCCAACGGTGCGCCGACGGTTACCCGCCCACCCTGTGCGACCGCGATGGTCTCGATAAGCGCGGTCAACGGCGCGTACACCACGGTATGAGTGGAGGGACGTAACAGGGAGGGAACGGTTACGGGCGTCGCCCAAGGCGTCGCAACCCCGGCCGCGAGAACCGCGATCACGGCTACGGAGGTTACGATCTGCCGGTTCACCGATAAATCTCCAGCACGCTGGACATATTGTTTCACCTCACGAAAGACAGGAAGCCCGATCAACAGCACGATCTCCAGGGAAAAAACCAGCAGTCCCGCAAGTTTGAACAGAAAATGGTAGATCAGCAGGGCGATTCCGATGAACAGCATGGCCCGGTAGGCCCAGGTCAGATAGGCGTAAAGCAGCAAAATGGTTCGTTTGCCGCGTGGCCAGCTTTCCGGTGGCGGGTCGCCGAACCCAACCAGACATTCGCGCAGTCGCCACCTGGCAAGCGCGAACGCTCGTTCCTGCAGATTCTCGACTTCCAACAAATCAGAAAAGAGGAAATATCCGTCGAACCGCATGAATGGATTGAGGTTCACCAGGATCGAAATCACCCAAGTCGTGGTCGCCACCAGAAAGGCCGCAGACTGCAATGCGCCGTCGGGCAGAAATGTCCAGGCGAAGGTCGCGTAGGCGGCGATGATCAATTCGGCGCCGATTCCGGCGCCGCTGATCGCCAGCCTTTGCCGTTTCGAGACCAGCTTCCACGCGTCGGTTGTATCGGTGTAGAGGACCGGCCAGAGCACCATTAGGGCGACACCCATGGTCGGGACATGACAGCCATACCGGTGCGCGGTGAGTGCATGGCCAAGCTCGTGCAAAATCTTGACGACGATGACCGTGCACGCAATCAACAGAAGGCTCGACCAGTCGAACAAGGCGACGATGGTTTCAGCGAAACGATCCCATTGCCTGGCGGCCAAAAACGTCCCCAGAATCCCGATAAGGCAGGTCAACAGCAGGAACGCCTTCGAATAGATCAAGCGCGCGACGGGTTGCAGGTATTCGAGGAGCGGCGTCGGCCGGATCAGGGGAAGGCGAAAAAACAGGTGACTGCGCAGCAGCCGGGTAAGGAATGAAGGCCGGCTCGCCTCCCTGTTGATCCGCATTTGCCTGACCTGTCCCGCCCCAGCGATCCGCAGGAGATTGTTGCGGTTGAGGAATGCTGCGAGGGCGTCGACGGCGGCGCCGTCGACCGTCAAGGTCGTCTGCCGAGAGATGTCGCGCGCCAAATCCGTCGCGGTTCGCCCAGGTTGCCACCGCGAAATGATCTCGAATTCCGGCCAGCCGATGCGGAAAAACCGGTTTCTCGGCGGGTCATACAAGGTCCAGCTCGGTGCGCCGAAGGCGTTCCGGGGGCCTTCGAACAAGGATAAATCCTCGCGTAAGGCCGGCAAGGGCGCGGCCCTCGCCACACCCGTACTGTCGGCCGGAGTTGCGGCTACAGTCCCAACCATTGCCGTGCCTTCGACAAGGGGCGGCGAAACAGGAAATAGAACAGGCTGGTCTTCCCGCCATATAATTTGGCCGTACCGCGCAGACCGATCCGGGGGAGGGCGGCTTCCGTGTCGAATCCCGCCTTGATCCGGTAAGCGAGAATACCTTCCGGCGTTACCGTCGCCCTGAAGCTGGATGAGCGGACGCTTGCGGCCAGCGTTTTCTCCGGGTCGATATTAGGAAAGAACACGACCCTGGCCGAGGGTTCGAAGTTAATCGCATCGGATACCGGCAACGCCGCTTCCAGCGCGACGGAGCCGGGATCGGCGATCTGCAGGATCTTCTCGCCCGCGACGACCGGCCGTCCGATCCAATCGTTAACGTCGTCGAAGACCGCCACGCCAGCTTGCGGCGCACGGACTTCAATCAAGCTGAGCTGATCGCGGACCCGCGTCACCCGTGCGGCCTGCACTTCGATTTTACCCTTCAGCATCTGTATTCGATTTTTACTTTTCACGTCGAACACCGCTCTTTGCGCCGTTTGGCGGTGTTCTGCACGCGTGACTTCCAAATTCAGCTCCGCCAACCGCTATTGGTTACGCAGGTCGGTGTCGTCCAGATCGACAATAAGCTGGCCTTCGTTGACCGCTTCATTCGGCTGCACATGGATCTGCCTTATCACGCCCTTCAATCGGGACCGCACCAGCGCAGGCGCTTCGGCGACGACCTCGGCAGGCGCGAGCACCGTTTGCGGGACGGGAACGAGCATGGCCATCACGAAGAGTACAAGACAGGCCAAGAGGAACTTGCGTCGGAAGAGCCGCCGCGCGACGAGGGAGGACCAGGGCCGCCGCGCGATGAAATTCACCCACGCCGTCGCATACGAATCGACAAGCTGGGCCAGCAAGTATTCGTCGTCCTCGGTCCAAGGTTCATCGCGGGACACGAACAGGCCACCCAGTGCACCGCCCTTTGAGCCGATCATCGGTATCCAGACCGCTTTGGCCGGTAGCCAGTTGGCCCATTCACTCCGAAGGTCCGGTGGCAGTTCGTCAGGCCCGATTTCCCTGACATCCTGGTTTCCGGCCGACGCGATATGGGCCAGAACCTTCGTGAGCCAAACGATATACGGCGCGTCGGAATCGAGCTCCGGTACACCGCTTACGGCTGCTACCGCGCCTCGCCTACCAGCTTCGACCGACCAGATGGCGGCTTGCCGGTAGCTCAGGATATGATGCGTGTTGTTCACCGCGTGGAAGAACAGTTCTTCCAGGGTCGCGGCGTGCCGCGTTTCGAATTGCAACTGGATCAGCCGACCCAGGCGCTCAAGGCGCGCCTCCGCCGGTGGATTTGTTTTACCGTTCAACAGCCGTTCTCTGCGCTGGCACTTGGAAAATCGCGCGCCCGCCCATTCCGGCCATCAGTTCGGAATGGGCGCCGACAATCCCCGCTTTCAATTTGATCGATTGGCTAACCGGATCGACACGCGCGCCGATCGCGGTCACGACAGCGCGATACGATTTGTCCAGCTCCTCGATCTGTATCGAGAATTCGGTCTTTGGTTTCAGCCAGGTCAACCAGTTCGACGGGACGATCAGTTCGAGTTCGAGGTCCTTGTCGTTCAAAATCCCAATAAGCGGTTTGCCAATCAGTACATACTGGTGGCGGCGGACGTGAAGCTCGAACACGCGTCCTGAAAAGGGCGCCGATATCGCGCGCCGCTTCAGCATCTCCGACATAACGGCCGATTCCGCTTTAGCCGCGGCCGCATTCGATTTTGCCTCGGCGACCTCCAGTTCACTTTTCGCTTTCAGCTTGTAAAGCCTCGCGTAAGCCGTGGCCACATTCGCTGTCTGTTCCGCGAGTGTCTCGGCTTTTTGAGCCTTCGCGATCTCAACGCGGCAATTGAACCTGACGAGGGTCTGGCCTCGCTTGACACGGTCGCCTTCTCGCACCGTTAGGGCATCGATTTTCCCGTCCATTTCGCTCGACAGGGTCGTAAAGGTTCGAGGCGAGAGATGAGTCCGTACTTCAAAAGACGTACGCCCCGGCATGGGACCACTCGATTGCGCGCGTGCGTCCGAAAGCATCCCGCCCAGTAGCACGACGCTAATCGCTGTCGCAAAAGACATCACGCGGACAATGACCGAGCCGGGTAGAAAGATTACCGTTTGTATTTTCGCTCGCATTTGCAGCACGCCGTCAATCGAACAGGGATTTGAGCCAGTCGAAAAATCGGTTTCCCGCCTCCTTCTCCGCAGCCTTGGTCTGTCGCTTCGGCTTCGGAGGATTGGGTATGCCTTTCGCCTTCCAGGTCCGGTATTTGACCTCGATCGCTTTGGCCAAGGTCGACAGTTTCCCGTCTTTCAGACTCGCTGGCAGCGGGTCCAGGCCGACGGAAGAGTGTATGCGGCCGAGTGCGTTCTGCAGCGATGCGTAGGTCTTGTATTCGTCCAATTCGGAGGTGATCGAGGCCGTTTCGGCACGAATCTCCTTGATCTCGCTTTCCGCCTGCCCGCTGCGCGCCTTTCTCAAATGCGCGGCGATCTTGTTATTGACCTCACGCAACTCGCGCGACCGTTCATATTGGGTCAGCAGGGATAGATATTGCTGATGCGCCAAATGCACCTGCGACAGGATGGCCATGCTGAGCGCCAGCCGCTGCGACTTGGAAACCTCGACCTGCGCCTTGGCCAGCTCCATCTGGCTGGGCCCCGAAGCGAGGTCGATCAAGTTCAAACTGAACGCGGCCCCCGCCTCGACCCAGTTCTTGTTGATGGTGAAGGAGTTGCTCGTGTAATTCTTTCCAAGCCGCAAATCGAGCCCGGGAAACAGTCGAAGCATCGATTTGTGGACTTCGTCGATGTTGATGCGCTCCTGGTAGTCCGCTTCGTAGAGCTCCGGACGCGACGTCAGCGCAATTTTCTCCAGATTTTCGACATCAGCGTCCTCGAACTCGATCGGCGGCACGAGGATACCGATTTCGGCCAGCACGAAACGGTTGCGCGGGTCCATATTCATCAAGCTGGCGAGTTCCGTATGGGCCTGTCTCAACTCATCCCGGAGACTCTCAAGCAGCCGGACAATCTCGAGAAGGGTTTTCTGGAACTGAAGCGTCTGCAGGGCAGGCTGCAAATTTTCGCGCTCTATCGTGTGGGTGTCCTCGAGGGCCTTCTCCGCACGTTCAATGACGGGGCCGATCTTATCGCCAAGCATCTGTGCCGCCGCCGCGCGCCAGTAGGCGAACCGGACATCTTGCAACAGGTTGTGGACGACCTTTCGGGTCCGCTCACGTGCGACAAAGGCGCGGTCGTTGTTTTGCCTCGCCTCGAAATAACTGACTCCGAAATCAAGCAGGTTCCATGACAATGTGCTGTCGAGGTTCCAGATATCCCGCTCTTCCGATTTGGACGCTTCCAGCGATTGCTGTTGCGTCGCGATCGACCTGCTGACCGAAGCATCTTCCTTGTCCCTGTGCCGGAAACCGGCGTTGGCGACCACGCGGGGCAGCAAATTGTAGCTCGAGACGTCGACGCGGTTCAGCGCCAAGGCTTCTTCGGCCACCTTGAGCCGCCGGTCCAGATTGTACTTGATTGCCCGCGCCATGGCTTCGTAGAGCGAAACAGGCTGAATCGCCGGAACCTGGTCCGCGAACATCGATTTGCGATCGGCGTCGGATTGGGCAAGGCGCTTTTGCCGAGTGACCGGATCGGTCTCGACCGCGCAACCACTCAATGCGATCAGTCCGACGAGGCAGATTCCCCTGGCGCTGGCGCTCCTATTCCTGATCGCGTCGGTCTGCCGCATTGCTCCGTCGGCCCGCCATTCTTTATCCGCTCCGACCCAACGCCAAACGTAATGAATCCGCTTGGAATTTTCCGAACCCCGTTTCCTTGATTTGCCCCGTCAAGGAAGGCTTTGCCGGTACGTCGGGAGACGTATTCAGCGCAACCTGATCGGTCGAATGCGGTTCCTCCCCATTATTTTCGGTATTCTCGGCTCCATTGGCGGTCGTGGTCAATACATCGTCTTTCGTCGTTGAATCTTCCAGGGAGCTTTGCTGTTTGACACCGGGTGCGTCGGGCACTCGATCGGTTTGTTCCGTGTCGGGCTGTTCGACGACCATTTGGAATGTAGCCGATGCTTCGTTGCCGAGAAGATCCGTCGCCGTCACTCGGATTTCGAATATCATTTCTTCGCCATCGGGGGGCGTTCCACGGAACTCGTTCAATTCAGGATCGAAGATCAGCCAGTCCGGTAGCGGCGACCCGTCCGCCAGCGAGGCTTCCATAATCAGATCGCTTAACAGACCGGCCCCGGCGTTGCCGCCGACGATCGTGAAAACGTTGTCCGGAAGTCGGAAAGTGAAGCTCGAATCCGATTCGAACAACGTGTCTGGGACACCGGCGTCCAGAATCAGGGTCGGCCCCTGTTCCGACACTGGTTGCTGCGAATCAAGTGAATCCCTCTGCTGTGTTTCGACCGACGCCGTCTGGTCGCGGGCCGCATCGGCGCTGCCGGCCGCGGCGTCGCTGCCGGCTCCCGGTCCTGCCGCCGGCGCCAGGTTGGCCAAGGCTTCCGCCAGGGCCTCGGCCGCCGCTTCGGAGAGGTTCTCGCCGGCCGTTTCGGCGGGCTGTTCCGCCGGCGCTTCGGCGGCGGGTTCCGGCGGCGGCGAAAGCTCGACTGCAGGCGGAGCCGGTGCGTCCGCTGCGACACCGGTAATGAGGTTGGTACCGCTGCCTTCGCCGGTATTCGTGTCGACACCCGGGCCCGCACCGGCGGCTGGACCTCCTCCCGTTGTGGAGGCCGGCGTATCCGGCGGGATAACCGGATCGGCGGCATCGGCGGCCGCTCCGCCTTCGTCCAGATTGGTCACCGTTACGGTGATCGTTTGGGTGTCGACGCCGCCAGCACCGTCGCTTGCTTGCACGTTGACGACAAAATCGTTGCCGCCGTCCGAATCCGCGGGGTTTTCGAAGTCCGGCGCCGCTACGAAGGTCATAACGCCTGAATTCGGATCGATATCGAATCGCGCCGCGTCCGCGCCACCGACAATAGCGAACGTCACGGCGTCACCATCGACGTCGCCCGCCGCCACCGTCGCCACCGCGGTCGAGTTCTCGGTTACGTTCAGTGCCGCGGCATCGCCGCCGCCGCCGCTCGAAATGACCGGCGCTTCATTCGCATTGGTCACCGACACGGTAATGGTCTGGGTATCCGTACCGCCGATACCGTCGCTCGCCTGAACGGTGACGACATAATCGTTGTCGCCATCCGCATCCGCCGGGTTTTCGAAATCAGGCGCGGCCGCAAAGGTCAATGCGCCCGAATCCGGATCGATCCCGAATCGGGCGGCATCGTCGCCGCCGGAAATCGAAAAGGTTACCGTATCGCCGTCTACGTCGCCCGCGGCCACCGTGGTTACAGCCGTCGAATCCTCGGCAACGTTCGCCGCGGCGTTTGCACCGCCGCCGTTGCTGGTAATCACCGGCGCCTCGTTGGCATTCGTGACGCGCACCGTGATCGTCTGCGAGTCGGTGCCGCCACCGCCGTCGCTCGCCTGCACGGCAACGATATACTCGTTGTTGCCGTCCGCATCGGTCCGGTTCTCGAAGTCCGGCGCGGCGATAAAACTTAACGCCCCCGAATCCGGGTCGATGTCGAAACGGGCCGCATCCGCGCCGCCTGAGATCGAGAATGTTACAGTGTCGCCCACGTCGTCGTCGCTCGCGGCAACCGTGGTCACGGACGTCGTGTTTTCCGCGACTTCGATTGTCGCGCCGTCTCCGCCGCCATCGCTGTTGATCACTGGTGTTTCGCTCGCATCTGTGACCGCCACAAGAAGTGCCTGAGTATCGCTACCTCCCTGGCCGTCATTCGCTTGGACGAAGACTATATAATTGTTGCTACTGCTCGCAGAGGCCGGGTTTTCGAAATTCGGTGCAATCTTGAACGTCAACACGCCGGATGCATTGTCTATGTCGAAGCGATCTTGGTCGGCACCGCCGACAATCGAAAACGAAAGTGGATCGCCATCGCTATCACTCGCGGTCACCGTGGTCACCGCCGTCGTGTTCTCCGGGACGTCGACAGTGCCGCCGCTGCCACCGCCGTTGCTCGTGATGATGGGATCTGCGGTCGGCGAGGGAGTTGGCGTGGCACCGGTAAGATCGCTCGGTGCAACGGATTTGGAGAAGACACCGAGGTCGGTAAAGGACTCCGTAGAGCCGTTGCCGCCGTTGATGCCGCCAATATCGCCGTCGATCGCATTTTCTTGCGTCAACGTAAACGTGGCGAATTGCAGCGCACTGTCCTTGGTCAGGGAAATTCCGGCCACGCTGTTCATCTGCTCCTTAAAAGACGAGAACAGGAGCTTGAAACTGACGAACGCGTCCGTGTTGCCGTCATCGTCCAGATCGGTATCGGTCGCCGACGGATCGGTCGCTGCATCGACCAGTGACACGTCGGTTTCGGCACCGGCGGCCGAAACGGCATTCTGGAGGCTCGTGCTGGCAGGTGAGTCGTTCGCGCCCGAACCCGGCTCGAAGAGTGAAACCGTCGGCGTCGCGCGGCCGTCATAGGCCAGGAACAGATCGACGACGCCGTCACTGTTCGCATCCGTGCCGATCAGCCCGATCGCGCTGAATCCACCGCTGTCGTCCGTCGCGCCGACCCGGAGCCGGAACCCTATTTCATCGTCGCTTTCCGTGTCGGTGCCCTTGGTGTCGTACTTCGCGTAAAGCAAGGCATGCGTGGCGTTGCCGACGAGATCGGTTTCGCGTTCTCCCGATTGGGAATCGTTGCCGGCATCGTGGCTGTCGCCCGTTTGGACGGGTGTCCAGTCGGCGGTCGAACCGGCGAGGCTGATGGGAGTCGCGTCGAACGTTATCCGTTGTTCGAGGACATAGGAATAAAAACCGAACAAAAATCACTCCTCAAAAATACCGTCCCGAACCGCGCAATATCGATGCGGGATGCAATGATCGAAAAACCGGTTGGAGTTCGCCTCTAATCTACCGGCGCACCGCATTGAAAGAATAAAATCCGAAACTCATCCCGACATGCAAAAAGTCTAGAATCACAAACGGATTCGTAAATAATTCGATCCGGAATATTAGCATGAATTTGCATTAAATTTAAGTTAATTGAGCCCCAATGCGGGTCGTCGGGCCACATTGAGCTCTAAAATCGCAAAACGCCGTGGATTCTCAATTACTGGTAGTCGGACACCCTGTCGCGTTGAGCGGGTCCGGTCCACCTATTGCGGCCACGGCGTGGCCCGCTAGCCCCCATAAGCGAGATAGAGGAGCAGGGCGGCCGCAACCGCAACCAAGACATAGACGCTCTTCTTTACCGGAAATTGCGCCGCAACAGGGTTGCCATTCGCTTTACCGCTATCTCGCCGATCGCCGATCGTTTCCGCTTGGCCGGCGGCGGCCTGTTGCTCAACATAGCGATCGGCCCGGCTGACGCGTTCGTTCTTCAGGTCGCGCACGAGCTTGAGAATCGAATTCTTCATCTTCGGAAGATCGGCGATTTCGTCCGCGTTTTCGGGCACGATATTCTCGATCCAGGAGAGCAGCTTCTTCAGCCGTAATTCATCACCGCTTCGCGCGTGGAGAGTCTGCGCAACGTGGATCGCCTTTCGGCGCAACGCGTCCGGTGTTTCCGATTTCTGGATGTCCGGAACGAAACCGGCCGCCGGATCCTCGAATACGAAATTCCAGTCGACCGTGCCGTCGGACATGAGAGGAAATTGCTCGGTCGCCATGCTGCCTCAACGCCTTCCCCCGTTCGCGAGAGGGAACGGTCCTTCCCTCACGGTGCGAACTTAAACTATTAGTAACACTCACCAATCCGGAAGTCATCTCGCATGGAACATAGGCCGGGTGCGCGGCGAACCCCGTTTGCCGCCGCGCCGGACGCCGATTTACGAATCTATTTCGGAAGCTTGCCGTCGACCCCCTTGACGTACCAGTTCATGCCCAGCAACGGACCGTCGCCCAGTGTCTTGCCCGCCGGGACGGCAAGCGATCCATCTTGTTTGTATATCGGTCCCTGGAAAGGGTGCAGTTCGCCCGAGGATATCTTGGCCTCGGTCTCCGCGGCCATCTTTGAGACGCCGGCCGGCATATTGGTGTAGGCCGCCATCTTGACCGTACCGGCGGTCAATCCTTTCCAACTGCCGACGGACTTCCAAGTGCCGTTCAAGACGGCCTTGGCGCGTTCGATATAGTACGGTGCCCAATTATTGATGATGGCGGTCAGCTGCGCCTTGGGGCCGAACTTGATCATGTCGGAAGCCTGACCGAAAGCGTGGACGCCTTTTTCGTCGGCGATCTGCATGGCGGCGGTCGAATCGGTGTGCTGCGTCAGAATATCCGCGCCCTGACCGATAAGTACTTTCGCGGCATCCGCTTCCTTGCCCGGATCGAACCAGGAATTGACCCAGACGACCTTTAGTTTGAAATCGGGGTTAACGGTCTGCGCGCCCAGGATGAATGCGTTGATCCCCATGACGACCTCGGGAATTGGAAAGGACGCGATGTAACCGGCCACGCCGGACTTGGACATCTTGGCCGCGATCTTACCGTTGATGTAGCGACCCTCGTAAAAACGGGCGTTGTAGGTCCCCACATTCTTCGAGCGCTTGAAACCGGTCGCGTGTTCGAATTTCACTTTGGGGAACTTCTTGGCGACCTTGAGGGTCGGGTTCATGAAACCGAACGATGTCGTAAAAATCAGTCCCGCTTTCTGGCGCGCGAGGCGCGTTATCGCGCGCTCCGCGTCGGGACCTTCCGCGACCTTCTCGACAAAGACGGTCTCCACCTTGTCTCCCAATTCCTTCTCAAGGGCCAGGCGGCCCTGATCATGCTGGTAGGACCAACCATGGTCGCCAATGGGACCGACATAGATGAAGCCGACCTTGAGTTTATCCGCGGCATGCGCGGTGCCCGCGATGGTGATCGCCAAGCCGATGACGATCGAACCGATTATATTTCTCATTCTTTGTTCCTCGTGTCCCTGCGGCGCTATTTCGAACCCGCCATCGCTGTCCGCAACGCGTGGCGGCTCTGGCTATGTCTACCGTTCCGGAGCGAACGGTTGCCCGATGCAGGCGGGCGTGTTGACCTTGGTGATGGTCCTGTTTCCGGAGATGATAATCAATGCAGCGATCGTAACAAGGTAAGGCAGGGATGACAGCAGCTGCGAGGGAATCGCGACCCCCAGCGCCTGCACATACAGCCCCATGATCCAGACGGTGCCGAACAAATAGGCGCCGATCAGCACCCTTTTCGGAATCCAGGTCGCGAACACGACCAGCGCCAGCGCGACCCAGCCGCGCCCGGCACTCATATTCTCGATCCATTGCGGCGTGTAGACGAGCGACAGGTAGGCGCCGGCCAGGCCGGAACAGGCCCCCCCGAAGGCAATACAGGCATAGCGCACGCCGATCACGTTGTAGCCCAGCGCGTGCGCCGAGTGGTGATTGCCACCGACAGCGGAGATGATCAGCCCGGTACGGGTCCGGAACAGGACGTAGGCGACCGCGGCGGTCAAGGCCAGGGACAGGTAGACGAGAATATCTTGCCCGAACAAAATCGGGCCCAGGAACGGTATGCCGCTCAGAACGGGTATGGTCAGCGCCGCGAGCTTGACGCCCGGTTGACCGGTGAAGGATTCGCCGATCAATCCAGATAATCCTAATCCCAACAATGTCAGCGCCAGACCGGTGGCGACCTGCGACGTCATCAAAGTCTGGGTGAGGAAGGCGAAGATCAGCGACATCGCGATCCCCGCGATCAGGCCGGCGAGGATTCCCACCGCCGCCGAGCCGGTCACGTGGGCCGCGACGAAACCGCAGACCGCGCCCATGATCATCATCCCCTCGACGCCGAGATTGAGGACACCGGAGCGTTCGGTGACCAGCTCGCCAACCGCAGCAAGCAGCAAGGGTGTCGAGGCGGTGATGATGGTCAAGATAACGGCTTCGACGGCGCTCATCGTCCCGATCTCACGCCTGTTTCACGACGGCCGACGCGAAGCGGACCCGGTAATGGATCAGCGTGTCGCAGGCGAGTATGAGGAACAGCAGGATGCCCTGGAACACCTGCGCGGTCTTGTCCGAGATGCCGAGTTCGACCTGCACCGCTTCGCCCCCGAGATAGCTTATCGCCAGCAAGATGCCGGCGAAGATGACGCCGATCGGGTTCAAGCGGCCGAGAAAGGCGACGATAATCGCCGTAAACCCGTAACCCGGCGATATGTTCGGCTGCAGCTGACCGCTCGGACCGGCGACTTCGCAAAGCCCGGCCAGACCGGCCAAGGCGCCGGACAGCAGGAAACAGAACCAGATGACGCGCTTCTCGGCAAAGCCGGCGAAAGCGCCGGCGCGCGGCGCCCTGCCGACCACGCGAATCTCGAAGCCGCGCAGGGACCGGTCCATCATGAAGAACAGGACAAGCGCCGCAATGACCGCAAGGAAAGCGCCGATATGGACCCGGCCTTCGCCCAGGACGGGCAGCAATTGCCACCCCTCGAACGGTACCGATTGCGGGAAGTTGTAGCCTTGCGGGTCGCGCCACGGTCCGCGCACCAGCCAGTCGAGCAACAGCTGGGCGACATAGACCAGCATCAGGCTGGTCAGAATCTCGTTGGCGTTGAAACGGGTCTTCAGGAAGGCTGGGATCGCGGCGAACAACGCGCCGCCCAATGCGCCCAACACAAGCATCAGGAGCAGAACCAGCGGCGATTGCCAGCCCGTGAAATAGATCGGTATGACCGCGCCGAACAACGCGCCTATCGTCAGCTGGCCCTCGGCTCCGATATTCCAGACGTTTGCCGTAAAGCAGACGGAAAGGCCGACGCCGATCAGGACAAGCGGAGCCGCCTTGACGATGACTTCCTCGATCGACCAGAGGCTGGTCACCGGTTCGATGAAATAGATGTACAGCGCCTTGAGGGGGTCCAGTCCCAGGCTCGTAAAGATGACGCCGCCGATTACCACGGTGATCGCGATCGCCAACGCCGGAGACAGGAACGTCATGGCCATGGATTGCGCGGCGCGTCGCTCGAGGACCAGCATCATGGCGTCGGCGCCAAACCGGTCCGCGATTTGCCTGTCTCATGCGCGCCGGCCATCAGAAGGCCGATTCTTTCCGGCGTCAGCTCGGCGGCCGGATAGGCGGGCGACAGCTCACCGCGGGATATGACGGCGATCCTGTCGGCGATCTCGAATATCTCGTCCAAATCCTGGCTGATCACCAGGACGGTGGAGCCACGCCGCGCCATATCGATCAAGGACTGTCGAATCAGCCGCGCGGCGCCCGCATCGACACCCCAGGTTGGCTGATTGATAACCAGTATCTTCGGCTCGCGCGCGATTTCCCGGCCGACGACGAATTTTTGAAGGTTGCCGCCGGACAGCGAATGGGCGTTCGGGTCGGGTTTGCCCTTGCGCACATCGAACGCTTCCGTGATGCGTTCGTTCATATCCGCCGCGG
Organism: uncultured Rhodospirillaceae bacterium; assembly: GCA_964386465.1. Classification (GTDB taxonomy): domain Bacteria; phylum Pseudomonadota; class Alphaproteobacteria; order UBA8366. The sequence goes on along the minus strand of CAYLTU010000001.1, from coordinate 49,518 downwards.
CGCCGCGGTTGATCAGGCCGTTGCGTACGACCCCGCCGCCGACCGCGTGATGGGTCAGAACGACATTCTCGGAAAGAGCAAACTCCGAGACCGCGCCATGTCCGATCCGTTCCTCCGGCACGAAGGCAGCGTCGCGCCGGCGCCGTTCGGAAATGTTTTCATGGCCGCAGCCCGTCCCGGCCAGTTTCACCATACCGGTAGCCGCGCAGAGCGTTTCTCCGGAAATGGCATTGAATAGTTCCGATTGGCCGTTGCCGGCCACGCCCGCGACGGCGACGATCTCGCCGGACAAGACCTTGAGATTCACATCTTTGAGCGCGACACCGAAGGGATCATCCGTCGCCAGGTCCAGGCCGATGAGCTCCAGCATCGGCGTGCCGCCGTCGGCGCGCTTCTCCGCTTTCACCGCGCCTACCTCGCTGCCCACCATGAGGTTGGCGAGGGAGGCGGCGGTCTCCTGCTGCGGATCGACGCGGGCCACCAGCTTGCCGTGCCGCAGGATCGTCGCGTCGTGGCAGATCCGTTTCACCTCTTCCAATCGATGGGAAATGTAGAGGATCGCGCAGCCTTCGTTGGCAAGCCGCTTGAGCGTGACGAAAAGCCGGTCCGCTTCCTGCGGCGTCAGGACGGCCGTCGGCTCGTCCATGATCAACAGTTTAGGCTCCTGCAGCAGGCATCGGACAATTTCGATCCGCTGGCGCTCGCCCACCGACAGGTCGGCGACCAGCGCCTCCGGCCGCAAGGGCAGGCCGTACTCGTTGGAGACGGTTTCAATCTGCCGCGCGAGGACAGCCATTTCCAGGCTCGCCGGCAATGCCAGTGCGACGTTCTGCAATACGGTAAGCGAATCGAACAAGGAGAAATGCTGGAACACCATGCCGATGCCCAGTTCCCGCGCGGCGGCGGGGCTGGCGACCGTTACCGGTGCGCCTTGCCAAAACAGCTGTCCCGAAGTCGGCTGCAGCGCGCCATATATGATTTTTACGAGCGTCGACTTGCCGGTGCCGTTCTCTCCCAGCAACGCGTGGATCTCTCCGGGTTTGAGGGCGAGCGTGACGTCGTCATTCGCGCGCAGCTCGCCGAACAGCTTCGTCATGTTGCGCGCTTCGAGAAGGTAGTCGCCCGAGCCGTTCCTCATCGCCGTACTGGCGCCCCCCGATGTTTGGCCTTCAGGTCTTTTTGTTTTTGCCCTGCCGATATGCCATCCCGCATAACATATCCGCAACTGATTCACACAGTCGGGATAATCGATATGACCTTGGGCCTTGAACGGGAGATTGCGAACCAGACGGTCTACGACCGGAACCGGCAGCGTCTGGCGGATAGCGGCGTCGTTCTGCCGAGGATCGCCGACCTTGCTGACCCTCTCGGGCAGTTGGCAGAAAAAGTCGCGGACCTCGTCGGAACCGATCCCGATTCGGCGGATGCGGGTAACCTGTTCCGGGTACACTGGCACAACGATGCCGACCGCAGAGGCCTCGCGGCTGTGCCGGAGCACATCGTCCTATCACCGGATCTGACGGGCGTGGATGCAAAAATTATCGTCGCGCTGGGCAACCGGTTTCCGATGATCCGCGCGCACAAGGTGCTGCCGGCCTATGGCTGTCTGGTGCCGCGTCTGCTGTCCGGTAAATTCGACGCGGAGCGCCACCGCGCGATTTGGCCGTCTACCGGAAACTATTGCCGCGGCGGGGTTGCGATCTCGCGAATTCTTGGATGTCATGGCGTTGCCGTATTGCCGGAGGGAATGAGCGCCGAGCGGTTCGCCTGGCTCGAGAACTGGGTGACCGATCCAGGCGATATCGTCCGGACGCCGGGCACCGAAAGCAACGTCAAGGAAATCTACGACGCCTGCCACAGGCTGGCGAAGGACCCGGACAACATCATTCTCAACCAGTTTGCCGAGTTCGGAAACTACATCGTCCACCGCGCCGTCACAGGCGCGGCCCTGGGTCGAGTGTTTGAGGCGGTGAAAGGGGACAGCGCGCTCGAGGCGAGGGCTTTCGTCGCCGCATCCGGATCCGCCGGGACGCTCGCCGCAGGCGACCACCTCAAAGACGCGTTTGGCGCCGATATCTGCGTCGTCGAGGCGCTGGAATGTCCGACATTGCTCTACAACGGTTACGGGGATCACAACATTCAGGGTATCGGCGACAAGCATGTGCCACTGATCCACAATGTGATGAATACGGATTTCATCATCGGCGTGTCCGACCGGGCGAGCGACAGTCTTAATTTGCTGTTCAATACGACGGTCGGCCGCGACTATCTGCGCGGCCGTACGGGTCTCGGGCAGGAGCAACTGGCCGCCCTCGGCGATTTGGGCCTCTCCTCGATCGCCAATGTCCTGGGGGCGATCAAGTACGCGAAATACATGGAATTGGGTGCCGGCGACGCCATTATAACCGTCGCGACGGACGGGGCGGAGATGTACGGCACGGAGCTGGGCCGTACACAGGGAGATCTTGGAGAATTCGACGCGCTGCGGGCGGCCGAAGTGTTTGGACGCTACCTGCTGGCCGCGGCTACGGATCACACATTGGAACTCAACCGAACCGGTCGCGAACGGATTTTCAATCTGGGTTACTACACCTGGGTTGAGCAGCAAGGTATTGCCTTGGATGACTTCGACGCGCGGCGCGATCAAGCGTATTGGGACGGGTTGATGGATCTCGTGCCGGTCTGGGACGCCATGATCGATGCCTTCAACGCCTAAGCCGGTAATTTGTTGCGGAACGCCGGTTGCGGCCGTCCCGACGATGACGCCGGAAGAGGGCATTGACGAGCTCGACCATGCGATCGGCGAACTCGGCATGAAAGGCATCATGATTTCGGGCAAAGTTCACGATCACGGGACAACTGTAAACAGGATCCAAACATGAAAGATTTCAAAGGGAAAACCGCAGTCGTCACGGGAGCGGCGAGCGGTATTGGCCGGGCCGTATCTCTAGCTCTGGCGGAACGAGGGGCTAAGGTGGTCATGGCGGACGTCGAAGCCAAAGCGCTCGAGTCGGCGCGCGCGGAAGCTGAAGCGGGCGGCGCTGAGGCGATCGCTGTCGTGACGGATGTGACGCAACAGGCCTCGGTAGAAGCGCTGGCTGATGCGGCATGGGATCGTTTCGGCGCTGTTCATATTGTCCACAACAATGCCGGTGTCCTGATACAGGGCCCGATGCTGGACGCCGACGAAAAAGACTGGGAGTGGATTCTGGCGGTGAACCTGTGGGGCGTGATCCACGGTGTGCGCGCCTTCGTGCCGCGCATGCTGGACGCCGGCGAAGAAGGACATATCGTCAATACGGCGTCGGAAGCGGGGCATTTCGCCAGTGACCTGTACGGCGTCTACAACACCTCGAAGTTCGCCGTTGTCGGCTTGACGGAAAGCCTCGCGCGCGAGCTGCGGAACACCCGTATCGGCGTCTCGATGCTGTGTCCGGGACAGGTCGAAACCGGGATATTTGCCAATGTGAACCGGCCGGCCGATTACCGCCGGACTGGCGACGACGTACCGGTGGACCGTCGCAGCGTCGATAACGCTCTGGATCCGGCCGACGTTGCCGCGAAAGTGCGTGCCGCCGTCGAGTCGGGCGAACTCTACATCTTCACCCATGAGGACGAGGCCCGAACGTTGATCGGGAAACGCCAAGCGCGGTTGATGCGGGCCGTCGGAGGTTAGGGGCCTAGGTAGACCAGTCCCGGATTGACGTCGCGGATGGTGTCGTAGTCGAGACCCCATTTCTTCATCGATCCGTAGGCGAAGTTCTCGATCATCACGTCCGCCGTCTTCAAAAGGTCGAACAGAACCGCCTTGCCATCCTTCGTGTTGGTGTCGATCGGCACCGACTGCTTGTTCACATTGTGGAGGTGGAAGATGTAGCTGACCTCGCCGATCTTGTACGCGAAGGTCCGCATCGACTCGCCCTTGAGCGGCTCGACCTTGATGACCTCCGCACCGAGATTGGACAGGTAGCGGGCGCAAAGAGGCCCCGTCGTGTAAGCGCCGAGTTCGACGACGCGGACGCCTTTCAGCGGCGCGGTCATAGCTTTCCTACTCCCTGGGCAGAATCGCCGCGCCGCCAAGCAGCGCCGCGTTGTGCGAGGCGAGCGGCGGTCCCGCCCGGTGCGGGGTTTCGCCGGGATGGCCCGTTGTGGCGACGATACCGCCCGCCGCCTGGGCGATCAGTTCGCCACCCGGCCGGCCTGCGAGCGCGCCGCTGCGGCCGAAGGGTGTGAAGTGGCACGCGACGAGCCCGGGATTGCATGCGGTCAGATCGCCGTCGGTCAGGATGATGCCTCGATCGTCCAATGTGGTCTGGTCCGTCAGCAGGATGTCCGCCGCGGCGATCACATCCTGCAGCACGTCGCTGCCCGCTTCGACGACGACGCTTTCCTTGTTGGAATTCAGGTTCTGGAAGGACGGGCTGGAGCGGCCCGTTTCATTCGGCGGTTGCCGGCGCAGCCGGTCCCCTTCCGGCGGCTCGATCTTGATGACCCGCGCGCCGAGTTCCGACAACAGCCGCCCCGCCACGGCCGCGGCGCTCCGTCCCTCCGCCAGCTCGACCACGAGCGCGCCGTCGATGCAGCCCGGTGTCTCGTCTTGCTCGATGGTCCTACTCCGCGGCCGGGGCGACCTGCTGCGGGTTTCGCCACAGTCCCATCAGGTGCTCCTTCTCGGCCGCGACTTCGGCGGTGTGGCGTTCCCTGACGTGGCCGTAGCCGCGCAACCCTTCCGGTAGCGCGGCAATTTCAACCGCGAGCGCATGATTGTCATGGTTCAGGCCATCAAGCAGTTCGCCTAATATCGCTTCGTATTCGTCAATCATCTGCCGATCCGCGCGTCGGTCCTCGGAATATCCAAAAACGTCGAAGGCCGTGCCGCGCAACCCCTTCATTTTCGCCAGCAATTTCATCGCCGGCATCATCCAGGCGCCGTAGGTCGTCTTGTCGCTTAGACCGGTTTCCGGATGCTGCTTCGTCAACAGCGGCGGCGCGAGGTGGAATTCCAGGGTGTAATCGCCTTCGAACGCGCCAGCCAACTGTTTCAGGAAGCGCCCGTCGGTATAAAGCCGCGCCACTTCATACTCGTCCTTATACGCCATCAGCTTATGGGCGTAGCGCGCGACCGCATCGGCCAAACCGGTCATGCCCGGCGCGTTCGCCGCTTCGGCCTGCAGGACCCTCTCCACCAGCGCGCGGTAGTGCTGCGCGTAGGCTGCATCCTGGTATGCGGTCAGCTCCTTGACCCGGTGTTCGACGATCGCGTCCAGACCCTGCGGGATCTCGCGGGCGACGATTGCGCGCTCGGCGACCTCGTTTACCGCGTCGATATCGACCGCGGCCTGCCGGCCCCAGGCGAAGGCGTCCTTGTTCAACGGTACCGCGACCCCGTTCATTTCAATGGCTTGTTCGATTGCCGCCGCCCCGACCGGGATCAGGCCGAGCTGATAGGCGTAACCCAGCATGAACAGGTTGGAGGCGATCGAGTCGCCGAGCAGCCGCGTCGCGAGGCGCGTCGCATCGACGAACCGCACGCGTGATTTTCCGGCGGTGGCGGCGAGCCGGTCGGCAAGTTCGTCGCCCGGGAACTTGAGGTCGGGATCGCGGGTGAAATGCCCGGTAATCTGCTCGTGCGTGTTGACGATGACATGGGTCTTACCGTTGGCCATCACCGACAGCGCCAGGTCGTCGCCGGTCACCAGGCTGTCGCAACCGAGCACCAGATCCGCGCCGCCGGCGTTCAGCTTGACCGCGCCGATATCGTCGTCGCGTACCGCGATGCGCAGATGGCTGGTCACCGCGCCGCCCTTCTGCGCCATGCCGAACTGATCGATGGACGAGAAGACGTTGCCCTCGATATGCGCCCCCATGGTCAGCATGGCGCCGATGGTAACGACACCGGTGCCGCCGACGCCGGCGATTAGTATGCTGTAGGGCTTGCCTTCTTCCAGCGCAGGCCGTTCGGGCTCCGGAATGGCCGCCAGCAGCTCTCGTGGCGCGGCTTCGAGCCGTTTCGGCCGGCCGCCCATGACGCTGACGAAGCTGGGGCAGAACCCCTCGACGCAGGAATAGTCCTTGTTGCAGGCCGACTGGTCGATCTGCCGCTTGCGGCCGAAGGTGGTGTCGAGCGGCGTTACCGACAGGCAGTTTGACTTCGCATTGCAGTCGCCGCAGCCCTCGCAGACCAGATCGTTTATCAGGATGCGCCGGGGCGGATCGATCATCTTGCCGCGCTTGCGCCGGCGGCGCTTCTCCGCGGCGCAGGTCTGGTCGTAGATCATCACGGTGACGCCTGGGATCGCGCGCAGTTCCCTCTGCACCCGGTCCAGCGCGCGGCGGTGCTCGATCTGCGTGTTCGGCGGCAGACCGCGATGCGGCGAGTACTTCTCCGGCTCGTCGCTTACCACGACGACCTTCTGCACGCCCTCGGCATGGACCTGCAGCGCGATCGCCTGCGGGGTCAACGGCCCGTCGAGCGGTTGGCCGCCGGTCATCGCGACCGCGTCGTTGAACAGGATCTTGAAGGTGATGTTGCTCTTCGCGGCGACGCAGGCGCGGACCGCCAGCAGGCCGGAATGGTAATAGGTGCCGTCGCCCATATTCTGGAAGATGTGGTCGGTTTCGACGAAGGGCTCCTGCCCGACCCAGTTCAGACCCTCGCCGCCCATATGGCAGTGGGTCATGTTGTTGCGGTCCATATAGGTCGCCATGTAGTGGCAACCGACGCCGCCCATCGCCCTGCTGCCGTCCGGCACGCGGGTCGAGGTGTTGTGCGGACAACCGGAGCAGAAATAAGGCAGGCGCGCGACGCTGAGCGGCGCGCGCGCCTCGTCCGCCTTGGCGCGCGCCTCGAGGAATTCAAGCCGTGCCTTGGCTCTGTCGCTGGTATGGAAGTGGGCGATTCGGCTGGCCAGGACGCGCGTCACGTCATCCGGAGAATATTCCGGGAAGACAGGCAGGATATTTTTGCCGTTCTCGTCGGTGCGGCCGACGATCCGCGGCCGCCGCCCGTCCGGCAGGCCGTACAGCGCGTTCTTGAGCTGCGTTTCGGCGAGCCGGTGCTTTTCCTCTACGACAAGAACTTCCTCGAGGCCGTCCGCGAAGCTACGAAACAGTGCTTCATCCGCCGGATAGGGCATGCCGATCTTCAGCACCACGATGCCGAGATCGGCGGCCATCGGCCGGTCGATGCCGAGTTCCTGCAACGCCTGGCGCACATCGGTCCAGGCCTTGCCGGTGGCGACGATGCCGTAGCGCGGTTTCGCGCTGGTATGGGTGATCCGGTTGATCTCGTTGGCGCGGCCGAATCCGATCGCCGCCGGAATTTTGTACCGTTCGATCCGCTCCTCGTATTCCTTCCAGGTGTCCGGGAAACGCAGGCCGAGGCCATCGGCCGGAATCTCGACATCGTTCGGCGTGACGATGGACAGGCGCTGCGGGTCGCCGACGATCGACGCCGTCGTATCGACCGTGTCGGGTATCAGCTTGAAGCCGACCCAGCTGCCGGAGAAACGCGACATCGCCCAGCCATAGAGCGCGTAATCGATGACTTCCTGCACGTTCGCCGGATAAAGGACCGGCATCCGCATGTCGGCGAACAGGGTCTCGTGCGCGGCGGGGGAATCGGTCGAGGACAGCGGATGGTCGTCGCCGACCACGCACAGCACGCCGCCGTTGGTCGCCGCGCCGGCGCCGTGCGCATGCCGAATGGCATCGATGCTGCGGTCGATGCCGGGGCCCTTGCCGTACCACATGGAGAAGACGCCGTCGTACTTCGCGTCGCCGAAAATACCGACCTGTTGCGTGCCCCAGATCGCGGTCGCCGCCAGATCCTCGTTCACGGCCGGCAGAAAGCGGATCTCGGCGCCCGGCAGGAAGCGCTCGGCCGCCCAAAGCTCCTTGTCCAGATTGTGCATCGGCGAGCCGCGGTAGCCGGAGATGAAACAAGCGGTCTTCAGCCCGGCCGCCTGGTCGCGTACATGCTGTTCCATGGCCGCGCGGACAAGCGCCTGCGTCCCCGTGATGTAAACCTGACCGTCCGTCAGCTCGTACTTATCATCAAGCGATACCGTTCGCATGAATAACGCACCCTTGCCGCAGGTCCTTCGAACGAACGAATGGTAACGGTACGGCCCGAATTTTCATAATCCGCAGAAAAAAGGCCTCCTCCCCCCTTGAGGAAACCTTTGCGAAATACTGCCGGCGACGGTGTTTCACCCCCCTTCCTAACCTTCCCCCGCAAGGGGGGAAGGGATAGCTCCATAGTTTCAATAAGTTAAACCCTCCCCCTTGCCGGGGGAGGGCTAGGGTGGGGGTGGACGGCGTCCACTATCGCCATTTTGCAAAGGTCTCCGTCAAAGGGGAGGGGAAAGTTTAGTTTGCGCGGAAACCCTTTCGGCCCGTTTGGCCGCTCTCCCGGCAATTTACTACACTCGCGCAGTATTCAGGAGGAGCGGAAGCTGCACGATTTGGTCATTCGCGGTGGAACGTTTATCGGCGGCACGGGCGCGGAAGCCTATTCCGGCGATCTGGCAATCGACGGCGGGGTCATCGCTGCGGTTGGCGGCAAGGCCGGACCCGGCAGGCGTGATCCGTGGGAAACAGGCGGGACCGAACGCGGCTTAGCGTTCAGCCGGGATTCGCAAAGGCAACGACGGCTTGATCCCAAGGACGGTCGAACAGTGCGCTTTCCAGCGCGATGGCCTGTCGCGCGTATGCGCCAAGGGCCGGATAGACCGGGTCGCAGATCCCGTCGATTTTTTCCAGGATTTCTTCGCGCGCGAAGGGCCGATCGGGACCGCCGCGCGCGCTCATGCATTCGGCATCCAGGGTCGCGCCATCGTCGAGGGTCAAGCGGATGCGTGACGGCCGGTCGTTCGGCCATTCGGGGATCGCTTCGAAGGGCGAGATTTCGACTTTCCGGCGTACCGCATCGATTTGTGGGTCGGTAAGGCTGCCGGCGGCGAAGGCCGGCGCTCCCGCATGCCCCAACACGGCGACCGCCGCCGCCGCGTGCGGCAATGAGAATTTCGCACCGAGCGTGGTCGGCGGCCGCGTGCCGGTCAGCCGTTCCGCGCGCGGGTGCGTCTCGATAGAAATACCCGCTATTTTCTCCACCGGAATTGCGCCGCCGCACTGTCGTTGCAGGTCGAGCATGGCTTCGACGGAGCTGTGCAGGAATTGGCAACAGGCGTGCAGTTTCTGGAAGTTCTGGGTGATCGCCCAGACACCGCCGAGGTCCCGCGCCATCTCCTCCGGCTTGCATTCGGCGCCGAGGCCCGTCGCGAAGACGTCATGAGGCGACCCGGCCAGCCCGGAGATTCCGCACCCCGCCCAATCGACCGCGCGCATCCCGTTCGCCGCGCCGAGCGCGGGCCAGACGTTGCGGACCAGCGCGCCCGCGCCGGTGTGGCTGGAGGGTCCCGGCGCCACCATGGTCGTGGCGTTGCTGAGAGCCGCACGAAACTCATCGGCGGACAGACCGCGCGCCAGTCCGATCGCCGCGGCCGCACCGATGGCGGAATAAGCTGCGTGCGGATGAAAGGTCTGCGTAATCGCCGGAAACGTCCGCGCGAACCGGGTGACCGTTTCGTAGGCGACGACCAAGGCGCGCACCACGTCTCTGGTTTGTAGCGCCGTGGCCTCCGCCTCCGCCAGCAGGGCCGGCAGGATATAGATACCGGCATGGCAGCTGGTGACCCGGTAGCCTTCGTCCAGCTCGCACCAGTCGCTCGCCGCGCCGTTTGCCATGGCGGCCGAAAATCTGTCGGCGCGTGGCCGGCCGCCACGAAATACGGTCGCCTCCGCTCGCGCGGAGCTCGCCAGGAGCTGGTCTTGCAGGCGCGCCAGTTCGGGCTCTTCCCGCGCCGCGACCATGGCGGCGATGTCGTCGAACAGCACCAGTGCGGCGCTCGACATCACTTCTTCCGGAATGTCGCCGGATAGCGTGTCGACGGCCCAGTGCGCAAGCTCTTGCAGGCCGCCCGCAACTGTCTGCCGCTCTTCGGAACTGTTTTGCAAATCAAGCATGGTGGCTCTTCTCGGTTTTCATGGAGATGTGTTCGCTCGCGGCGACGGTCGGATAGCGCGGCTTCTCACCGGGCTGGAGGCAAGTCGGGAGGCACTCGACCGGCGCGTCGTAGCTGGGGTGCATGAAATAGCCAATCGGCTGGCGCCGGCTCATCGCACGCAAATTTTCGAACTGGGTAATCGGCCGGGGCATGGTCATCGGGCTTTCGCTGGCACTAAACTTATTCGTCATTCTATAGCACAGGGGGAAACGTCATGGGTTCGATCGGTATCGCCTTCTCCGGAGGCCCGGCGCCAAGCGAGATCGTCGATTGCGCCGTGCTCGCCGAACAGCTCGGCTACGAGTCGGTCTGGGTCGCTGAAGGCCATGGTGGCGATCAGTTCGCGACCCTGTCGGCCTGCGCGGTGCGGACCTCGACGGTTGCGCTCGGCACGGCGATCACCAGCATCTATGTGCGGTCGATCCCGACCATCGCGATGGCGGCGGCATCGGTCGATGATTTGTCGGGCGGGCGTTTCATCCTGGGCGTCGGGTCGAGCCACAAGGTGCAGGTCGAACCGGAGCACGGCGTGCCCTTCGGCAAGCCGCTGACCAGGACGCGCGAATGCGTAGAGATCGTCCGCGCGCTGCTGAGCGACGGTGTCGTGCAATACGAGGGCGAGACGGTGCGGATCGAGAATTTCGACTTCTGGTTCACGCCGCGCCGTCCCGATATGCCGATCTACATCGCCGCCGTCTTCCCCAAGATGACCGCGCTGTGCGGCGAGATCGCCGACGGCGTCATCCTGACCCGCAGCACCTTGAAGACCGGCGCCGAGGTCAGGCGGAACATCGCCGAGGGCGCCGGACGAGCCGGGCGCGACCCGGCGCGGGTGGCGGTAACGACGCTGCTGCCGACCTCGGTCGCGGAATCGCGGCAGGAGGCGCTCGACGCCATGCGGCCCGGGCTCGCCTTCTATGCCGGGTTCTTCCCGCGCTACAACCGGCTGATCGCCGAGCACGGTTTCGCCGAGGAAGCGGCCGCGATCGCACAGGCCTGGACGCGCGGCGACCGCGATGCGGCGGTGGGTTTGGTAACCGACGCCATGGTCGACGCGACCGGCGTCGCCGGCACGCCGGAAGAGTGCCGCGAGCGGATCGAGGCCTACCGGGAATCGGGGATCGATTTACCGATCATCAGCCCGTTCGCGCGCGGTCCCGGCGCAAAGGAAAAATTCGCAGCCGCGATCCGCGCCTGCGCGCCGCGTTAACGGGTCCTATAAGCGAGAAGGTTTGGCGCTCGGGTTTGAAGCGGGCATTCGAACACTAGTGTGATGATTCTGAAGTTCGTCGCATTGAAAGCGACGAATTTTGGGATCTGAATCACACTAGATTCAAATAGTTAGTGTGCTGATTCACGCGAAATTCAATCCTTTGAATTTCACGATCAGGACACGAATGTCCACCTACAGCCGGTCTACGGCGGCCCAGATCCGGCCTATCGCCCATGTAATCCTACCTAACTCACAGAAAACTGAATGCGCGTGATGCGCAAAATTGACTTGGATCAATTTTATTTCCCACTCTCCGGCGCCTTATCGGAGGCTTGAAATCTTGCTCGATTAAAAAAATTCACGAGCCATGAGAGGACGATGGAACCTCATCACACGATGCAACGGGTTGTTGAATCAGCTCCAAAAGCGCATTCCCGGGAGCGTACTTTTCAGACGTGCAATCAACCGAATGAGTTCAACGAGTTAAGCAGCGAACAATTGGAACTTATGGCGGAGGCCGGTCGCGAGGTTATCGAATGCCATCGCGTGTTGTCCAAATCGGATAGCAATATCGTCGCCGAAGTGCTGCCCGCGGAACATACATTCTACGAATATGATCATTGCCCTGCAGGCGATGTGTACGATCGGGAAACTCATTCACAGTATTACTACCATTCCCATCGTGAAGGCGAACATGGCCACTTCCATACGTTCCAGCGGGAACTGGGCATCCCGGAAGGGGTCAAACCTATCCCGCAATCCAAAACCGAAGGCATGATTAAGAACGGCGATAAAATTAGCCACCTTGTCGCTATTTCCATGGACAAATTGGGTTTCCCCATCGGCCTGTTCACGACGAATCGATGGGTTACCGCCGAATATTGGTATTCAGCGACCGACGTGGTGAAAATGCTCGACCATTTCGTCATCGACCACAGTTGGCCCTCGTGGCCCACGAATCGCTGGATTACCGCGATGCTTCAGCTGTTTCGTCCGCAAATCATATCGCTTCTGGAACAACGGGACGCCAACCTCGAACGTTGGGCGCGAGAGCATTCATCCGAAGATGTGCTGGAGGACCGCAGGCTGGATCTCACATCGCATATTGCGATATCCGTGGACGATCAGATCTCAAAGATTCAATCCGCCCTGGAGGCCGGCTAGACCGGATCAGGATTGATGCAGGGCATCAATCCTGTGAATCCGCTCGATATTAATAGATAGAGCAAAGAAACAGGACCAATGACAATCGCCAAAGGCGATTCCCACCAATCCTGATTTGCTCTAAAGGGAACGCCAGCAATCGAACCGTTTGCGTGACCGGTAGCGACGCCAGCGATCCCTATCCCGCTACGCGCCCTTTGCCGGCAGCAGTACGCCCGGATTGAGGATGCCCGTGGGATCGACGCGATCCTTTGCCCCGGCCAACGCGGCCATGAACGTCTCGGGCATCTGTCGGTTGTACCAGGGCATATGCTCGCGGCCGACGGCGTGGTGATGCGTCACGGTGCCGCCGTGCTCGATCACGGCATCCAGCGACTTGCTCTTGATGTGCCGCCATTGCTCGGCCAAGGCGCCGTGCCGGCCGCGCGCCTGAAAGGTGAAATAGGGCGCCGGTCCATCGGGATAGCTATGCGTGAAGCGGCAAGAGACCGTGCCGGGCCGCCCGGTCGCCTCTTCGATCGCCGCATGCGCCGCCGCCTTCATGTTCTCGTAAAAGGCGGGGAAACGTTCCCATGTTATCGAGGTCTCGAAGGTATCGCCGACGATGCCCATGCCCATGGTCATGGTCTTGAAATGAGGCATGCGAATAAAGGCGTTGCGCCAGGCGCCGGCGGCGCCGTCGCGGTGACCCTCGCTGCTCTTCGCCGCCCCATCGTCCCAGCTGCCTCCCAAGTCCTGTGCGATCTCGAGGGCCCGGTTCATCCAGGCGTCGACGGGATGGTCGGCATTTTCGAAGGCCAGGACGACCACTGTCTGCTTGCCGTCGCCGAAACCGTTGTTCATCGCCTCGGCGGGATCGAGCAGGCGGACGTTTGCGGGATAAAGACTGGCCTGGCAGATGATCCTGACCGCCTCGACCGCCTTGGCGAAATCATCGAACAGCACGGCGGTACCCGCGCGGTAGGTCGGCCTGTCCTGCAACCGCAGCCAAGCCTCGGTAATGATGCCGAGCGACCCTTCCGAGCCGATCATCATCCGGTCGGGGCTGGGTCCGGCGCCGGAACCCGGCAGCCGCCGGCTTTCCATGGTGCCAACGGGCGTTACCGTGCGCAGGCTTTCGACGAAATCGTCGATATGGGTGTAGAGGGTGGCGAAGTGGCCGCCCGAGCGGGTCGCGATCATACCGCCGATGCTGACCATCTCGTAGCTCTGCGGGAATTGGCGGAGCGTCAAGCCGTGAGGCTTCAGTTCCGCCTCCATCGCCGGCGCCCGGATGCCTGCCTGTACGCGGACGGCGCGGCTGGTCTTGTCGATCTCGAGTACCTTGTCCAGCTTGGTCAGATCGAGGCAGAGCGTACCGGAAAAGGCGCCGCCCACGTCCGGCTCCAGGCCTCTGACGACGGAGGTGCCGCCGCCCCAGGGAATAACGGCAACGTTGGCGCCCTCGGCCCACTCGAAGACCGCTTCGATGTCTGCTTCGGAACGGGCGTAGGCGACCATATCGGGAGCATTGGCGAAATCGCGATCGAAGACCTTGACATATTCAGTGAAAGACATCCCGTAGGTATGGCGCATCCGTTCGCCGTCGGCATTGGTCGCAAATTCGGCCAACTGGCTCGGCACCTCGAGGCGGCCGCGATGGAGCTCGATCTCCGCTTCCGTCGGCACTTCCCGGATTTCGTAATCGCCACCGAAGCGGTCCGTACAGCGCTGCATTACCATCTCGCGCTCCGCCTGGGTCATCTCGTCGCCCTCGAAGCCCCAGCCAATGAGCTTGGGTCGTTTCGTCG
>CAYLTU010000001.1:32608-35184 GCA_964386465.1 uncultured Rhodospirillaceae bacterium | reverse complement strand
TGCAAACGTCTTGAGCAACGGTGAATTCGACATCGCAGTCGTCGGCGCGGGACTGGCCGGGCTGACCGCGGGGCTTACGGGCGCGCGGCTGGGGCGGTCCGTCTTGATCGTGACCGGCGACGTCCTTGGCGGGCATCTGCTCAGCGTGGAAAAGGTCGAGGGCTATCCGGGCTTTCCCGAAGGCGTTCCCGGCTATGACTTATGCCCGATGACGCAGGTTCAGGCGGCGGATGCCGGCGCGCAATTTTCGATGACCAGCGTCCAGGCGCTGGAATCGCGGGACGGCCCCTGGCGCCTCGAAACGAATGCCGAAAGCCATACCGCCGGTGCGGTGATCCTTGCGACCGGCACGCGCTTCCGCCGGCTCGGCGTCGCGGGCGAAGACATCTATTTCGGCAAGGGCGTCAGCCAATGCGCGAGCTGCGACGCGCCCTTGCTGCGCGGCAAGGAAGCGGTCGTGATCGGCGGCGGCGATTCGGCTGCGCAGGAAGCGCTCACCCTAGCACCGCATGTCTCGGGACTGACGCTTCTGGTGCGCGGCGGCGCATTGCAAGCGCAAGCCATCTATCGGGACCGCTTGCTGGCCGATGGCAAGGTCGAGGTTCGCTACAACGCGGAAGTCGAGGAAATCCTGGGTGAGGACGTGGTTACGGGGGTCCGGGTTCGCGATACATCCGACGGCGCCGTCACCGAGATCGCCACCGAAGCGGTCTTCGTCTTCATCGGGCTTCAGCCCAACGCTGAATTCCTGAATGGTGTCGTACCGCTGACCGAATCGGGACACATACCCACCGACGACAGGATGCGCACGGTGCGGCCGGGCCTGTTCGCGGCGGGTTCGGTGCGCGCCGACAATGCCGGACAGGCCGTTGCCGCGGCCGGCGACGGCACCAGCGCGGCGCTTGCGGCGCATGCCTATTTGGAGGAGGATTCCTCCTAGTGCCCGTTTGAGGAAAGGTAACATGACGGCAAAAACAACGGTCCACGATCCGCGCGGCTATCCGCCGAAGGTCACCGGCAAACGGCTCGCCCCCCGGTTGGAGAGCCTGGACGGCAAGATCGTCTATCTGGTCGATTGCCTGTTCGACAATTCAGCCGAATTCATGGACCAGATGCAGGACTGGTTCTCGCACAATCTTCCAGCGGTCGAGACCCGGATCATCCGCCCGCGCGAAAGCTGGGTCGACGACCAGGACATGCGCGACGCGATTGGCAGGGACGGCGATGCGGCCATCCTCGGGGTCGGTTTGTGAAGCAGCTGCAGCCCGACGGTCGTCGGGCTTGCATCCTCCCTGGAGGAAGGCGGCGTTCCGACGATTTCGGTGCACACCCACACCTTCGAGCGCTTGTCCCGCGCGGCGGCGCTGGCCAACGGCACGCCGACGCAACGCCAGGCCTTCGTACCGCAGCCCGTTGTCGGGCGGACGTCGGCGGAACTGCGCGCCTATATCGAAGGCGCGGATCCGATTTCCAAACAACCCTTCATGCAGGAGGTGATCGAGGGACTGGCCGAGCCGCTGAACGACAACGACCTCAAATCATTGCAGTACGAGCGGTCGACGCCGCGCCTGGTCGAGCCGGACAGCGAAGAAAACCTGCACCGGCTGTTCATGGACAATCACTGGACCGACTATCAGCCGATCATCCTGCCGACGGAAGCGCGGGTCGAGGCGATGCTGGCGGGCACCAGCCACGCACCGGACAAGGTCGTCGGCCGCCTGCGGCCAACCTTTTTCCGCGAGGCCTGGGAATCGACGGTTGAAAAGGTCGCGGTCAACGCGGTCATGGCGGGGGCGAAACCGGAATACTTCCCGGTCATCCTGGCGCTCGCCGCCAGCGGCATCACCGCGCGGCAAAGCAGCACCAATTCGTTCGGTATGATCTCCGTCGTCAACGGACCTGTCCGGCACGAAATCGGGATGAATTGCGGTGTCGGCGCGATGGGGCCCTATAACCATGCAAACGCCACGATCGGCCGCGCCTATGGCTTGCTGTCGCAGAACCTTCAAGGCGGTTCGGTGCCGGGCAATACCTATATGGGGTCGCTCGGCAACTGGTATGCGCAAGGCGCCACCTTCGCGGAGAACGAGGAAGCCAGCCCGTGGCAACCGCTACATGTGCAAAAGGGGTTCAAGCCGGAGGACAGTACGGTCAGCGTCTTCATCGGCGGCTGGTATACCCAGGCGGGTTACGGGCCGCGCGATACCTGGCAGGAGAAAATGCGCCGAACCTTCCGCGCCTGCGAACCCTATCAGCCGCCGCTGTTCGTCATGGATCCGCTGGTCGCGCGCGGCTTCGTCGCCAAGGGTTACGACAGCAAGGAGAAGCTGATCGCATGGTGCGCGGAGAACGCGGAGATGCCGGCGCGGGAATATTGGGATGATCTGTGGGTCCAGACCCTGCTGCGGCCGCATGCCGTCGCGGGGGTCGAGCCCTACGCGTCGCGGTTGCGCGCGGCGCCGGACGATCTGATCAAAATGTGGGAAGCGTCGCAGATCAACATCGTCGTCACCGGCGGCGAAACCCAAACGGCCTGGAAGATGTTCGGCGGCGCCTGGCGCGACTCGACGTTTTCC
>CAYLTU010000001.1:0-32508 GCA_964386465.1 uncultured Rhodospirillaceae bacterium | reverse complement strand
AGAACGTTCTCGATCGAGGTTTCGAGAGCATGCAGGAAAGACTTCGCCGACGAGCTCGCCGACATCAGCAAGAAGGAGTCTTGTTCCTCGCACAGGATGATGACGCCGAGATGTTCCATCACGGTGCGGGCCACGCTACCGGCTGCGAAAATCTCGGGGGACAGGTCGAGCGGGCAAATCCGTTCCAGCGCTGCGCGAGAGAGAGGACCCGACAACCGCAGCATGGCCCAATTGTCCGACTGATCGGTGTAGTAGCCCGCTTGACCCAGGGAACCGGCTATCGCGCCGACGGCATCGTTTCCCTCGAAGTCGAAAAGCGCGAAAAATTGATCGGGCTGCGTGCCCAGGAAACGAACCGCGCCATCCTCCGACATGGTGGATTTTCCACTGGCCGGCAGAGAGGCGCCGTAGGCTTTGGCAACCGCTTCCTCCAAAGCGGTCTCGCCCTCAAGAGGCACCGCGATCGAAACCAATGCCCGGTCCGAAACTTCTGCCAGCGCAACTTCGGCATATTGTTTGTCGAATCCGTCAAGCGGAGAGCTTGCCGTCAGCGTCTGTTCAGGCACGGAGACGTTCCCCTTCCGGATCGACGAAATGGGGTGAAACGATCTCGACTTCGATATGCCGCCCGCGTATCGGGTCGGCGGCGATGACTGTTTCACCCATGCGGTCGGTACCGCGCTCGATGAAGCCCAGTCCGATCGAATGGCCAAGGCTGGGCGAAAACGCCACCGAGGCCATCCAGCCTTCGTCGTTTTCAGTGGTGGCGTCACTGCTCTGCGAGACGAAATGCGCCCCGCCGTTGAGTTTGTCCGTGCGGTCGACCGGGACGAAACCGACCAGGGCCAGACCGTCTTCGCGGTTCAATTCGGCGCGTTCGGACAAGGTATTGCCGATACAGTCCATCTTCTTCGATACCATGCGCCCCATGCTGAGGTCGCGGGCCGTGGTCTGGCCATTCAGTTCGTTGCCGGCCGCGTGGCCCTTTTCGACACGCATGACGCCAAGCGCTTCCGTGCCATAGGGGACGGCGTCGAATTCCTCGCCCGCCGCCATCAAGGCGCGCATGAGCGCATCGCCATAGCGGGCGGCCACCGCGACTTCGTAGGCCAGTTCGCCGGAAAACGAGATCCTGAACAATCGGCCCGGCACGCCGCCGCACAACGTGATCTCGCCGCAGGCCATGAACGGAAAACCCTCGTTGGAGATGTCGAACACGCTGTCGACGACTTTTTGCAGAAGCTGTCTTGAGTTGGGGCCGGCGACGGCAATTTGCGCCCATTGGTCACTGACGGAGATCAAATGGACGTCCAATCCCGGCCACAGGCATTGACGGCAGAATTCCATGTGGCGGAATACGCCGGCCGCGTTCGCCGTCGTGGTGGTCATGACGAAATGGTTCTCCGAAAGCCGCGCCGTCGTGCCGTCATCCATGACCATGCCGTCCTCGCGCAGCATCAGGCCGTACCGGGTCTTGCCGACGGCAAGTTTGGCGAAGCCGTTGGCATAGACCCGGTTGAGGAACGCGGCCGCATCGCGGCCTTGAACGTCGATCTTGCCCAACGTCGTCACGTCGCAGACGCCGACCGATGCCCGCGTCTGCAGGACTTCCCGATCGACCGATTGCCGCCAGTGGGTCTCTCCGTTTCGCGGGAACCATTGCGCCCGCAGCCAACTTCCCGTCTCGACGAAGGTCGCATTTTGCTCCGTGGCCCACCGGTGGCTGGGGGTGAGCCGGGTCGGGCGGAAATCTTTTCCCCGGGAACGGCCGGCAAAGGCGCCGATCGGGACCGGCGTGTAGGGCGGACGGAAAATGGTAACGCCGGTTTCCGGGATGGATTTACCGATCAGTTCCGCCATCACCGCAATCGCGCCGATGTTCGCCGTCTTGCCCTGATCAGTGGCCATGCCGAGCGTCGTGTAGCGCTTCAGATGCTCAACCGACCGGAAGCCTTCCCGATGGGCGAGTTGGACGTCCTTGACGGTCACGTCGTTTTGCAGATCGAGCCAGGCGCGGCGCTTGCTCTCACCGACATGCCAGAAGGCGGCAATGTCACGGGCTTCATCCTCCGACTTTGGCGCCGAACCCGGTGCTGCCATGTGGCCGGTGTCCGTTGCCGCAGTGGCGCCGGCATCGCTGCCCTGCCTAAGGGCGGCACCCAGCGTCAAGGCGCCGTTGGCCGCGCCGGCAACGATCATGCCCGCCGCCAATTCGTCGCCGGGGACGAAGGCGGCGATATCGCCGCGCCATTGCGGGACGCCGCGCTGGTGGCAGGTCAGATGTACGTTCGGATTCCAGCCGCCGGCCACGGCGAGGCAATCGGCCTCGATGGATTGGCCTCCCGCCAGCTTCAGCGTGGCGACTCCCTTGCGCCCGGAGACGTCAATGACCCGGCCGCCGGTAACGACCGCTGCGCCGGATACATGCGAGAGTGCCGGCTGGTCGCGGGAATCGACGACGGCGGTGACATCGATGCCCTTTGCCGCGAGATCGTGCGCCGTACGCCAGCCATCGTCATTGTTGGTGAAGATCGCGACGCGTCTGCCGGGGGCCGCGCCCCAACGATTGACATAGGCCCTGACGCTGCCGGCCAGCATGACGCCGGGGCGATCGTTGTTGCCGAAGGCTATCGGGCGTTCGGTCGCGCCGGCGCACAGGATGGCGCGCTTGGAATAGACGCGCCACAGCACCTGACGAGGTTTGCCGTTCGACGACGCAAGATGGTCGGTCCGGCGCTCGATCGCGCCGTAGGTTCCGTGATCAAATGCGCCGTAAACTGTCGTTCGCGTCATCAGGCGGACATTCGGCAGGCTGGAAAGTTCCTCCACCGTCCGCGACGCCCACTGGGATCCGGGCATGCCATCGACATCGTATGTTTCGGCGTTCAGCCGGCCGCCGATCAGGAAATCCTCGTCCGCCAAAATAACCCGCGCACCGGCGCGCCCGGCGGCCAGCGCCGCCGCCAGCCCCGCCGGGCCGCCGCCGACGACCAGGACGTCGCAATGCAGGAACCCCTTGTCGTAGATATCCGGGTCCTCATCGCCTGAAAGGCGACCGAGGCCGGCGGATGCGCGGATGATGGGTTCGTAGACTTTTTCCCAGAACGACTTCGGCCACATGAAGGTCTTGTAGTAGAAGCCGGCCGAAAGCAAAGGCGACAGCAGATCGTTGACCGCCATCAGGTCGAACGCCAACGATCCCCGGTGGTTCTGGCTCGCCGCCTCGAGGCCGTCATACAGCTCCGTGACCGTGGCCCGGGTGTTGGGTTCCTGATGCGCGCCGCGCCGCAGTTGCACAAGGGCATTGGGTTCCTCGGAACCGGCGCTGAAGATGCCGCGCGGCCGATGATACTTGAACGAGCGCGCGACGAGGCGCCGGCCGTTGGCAATCAGCGCCGATGCGAGCGTGTCGCCGGCATAGCCTTCGAACCGTTTGCCGTTGAAGCTGAAGCCAAGTGGTTTCCCGCCTTCGACGAGGCCGCCGGAGATCCTGTTTCGCTGGCTCATTTAGCCCGCCCCGCCGCCAGCGCCACGTCGCGGGCCAGCTCGACCTTGGTGATTTCGTGGGTCAGCGTGTTGCGCGTGACCACGAGCCAGGACCGGTCGCCCTGTTCGTGGAACCACAGTTCACGGGTATCGCCAGCCGGATTGTCTCGCAAGTAAAGGTACTCGTAGAACTCTTCTGCCGCGTTTTCGCTCTGCCAGTCCGGCCGTTCGATCAACGACGCATCGCCGAGATAGACGAACTCCGCCGCGTCGCGCGGGCCAAGCAGAGGATGGTCGATCAGCATCTTGGCGCGCTCCTCAATGCAGGTTCGGTTGGGCGCCGGCGCCCTTTTCATCGACCATGTGGCCGCGCTTGTATCGGTCCAGGCGGAGTTCGGTCGCTACCGGATGCGGCTCGTCCTTGGCGAGCAGATGCGCATAGCACCAGCCGCTCGCCGGCGTGGCCTTGAAGCCGCCATAGCACCAGCCGCCATTGAAATAGAGACCGTCCACCGGGGTCTTATCGATGAAGGGAGACCCGTCCATCGACATATCGACGAGCCCGCCCCACATGCGCAGCAGCCGGGCTCGGCCGATCATCGGCATGATCGCCATGCCGCCCTCGCAGACATCTTCCACGACCGGCAGATTGCCGCGCTGGGCATAGGTGTTGTAGCCGTCGATGTCGCCGCCGAACACCAGCCCGCCCTTGTCCGATTGCGACACGTAGAAGTGGCCCGCGCCGAATGTGATGACGCCCGGCAAAATGGGTTTCAGCCCCTCGCTCACGAAAGCCTGCAGGACGTGGCTTTCGATCGGCAGGCGGATGCCGGCCCGTTCCATCACGCGGCTCGACGAGCCCGCCACGCAGACGGCGACCTTCTTCGCGGCGATGGGGCCGCGGACGGTTTCCACGCCGGTGCAGCGCCCGCCCTCGATCTGAAATCCGGTGACTTCGCAATTTTGAATGATGTCGACGCCGCGCCGGTCCGCGCCGCGCGCATAGCCCCACGCCACGGCATCGTGGCGGGCCGTGCCGCCGCGCGGTTGAAACAAACCGCCCTTGATGGGAAAGCGGCCATTTTCGAAATCGAGAAACGGGCACAGTTCGCGAATGCCCTGTTCGTCCAGCAGGACCGCATCGGCGCCGGCCATGCGCATCGAATTGCCGCGCCGCGCGAATGCGTCGCGCTGCGGGTCGGAATGGCAGAGATTGACCACCCCGCGCTGGGAAACCATGGCGTTGTAATTGAAATCCTGTTCCAGGTTCTCCCACAGTTTCAGGGAGAGTTCGTAAAACGGTTCGTTGCCCGGCAGCAGGTAATTGGAGCGGATGATCGTGGTGTTCCGGCCGACGTTCCCCGATCCGATCCAGCCTTTCTCGAGCACGGCCACATTGGTCAGGCCATACTCCTTGGCGAGGTAGTACGCCGTCGCCAGCCCGTGTCCGCCGCCGCCGACGACGACGATATCGTAGGCAGGCTTGGGTTCCGGATCCCGCCACGCGCGCGCCCAGCCCTTGTTGCCGCCGAGCGCCTGCGTGAAGACCTTCCACCCCGAGTAATTCATCCGCTGCCGCCTTTGGAAGGAATCTACAAACTGCATGATTGGCGACGAGAGCCGGCCTTGACAGTCGAAAAAAAGACGGTTTTTTTAGAAAAATGGAAATAATGCCGAAGAAAGAGGCTCCGATCCGTATCGGCTGCCTGTTGATCGACGATTTCGCACTGATGTCGTATTCGGCAGTCGTCGAGCCGATGCGGGCGGCCAACCTTCTGGCGGGACGAACGATCTATCACATCCGCCATATCGCGGTTCACGGGTCGCGCGCCGAGAGTTCCAGCGGCGTGGCGATTGATGCGACCGCGCATGTGGGAGACCACGCCGATCTCGACTACCTGTTCGTGTTCGCCGGCGGGGACCCGGCCCGGTTTCACGACGGCCGGGTCTTCGAGTGGCTGCGGCATCTGGCGAACCGCGGCGTGATCCTGGCGGGCGTGTCAGGCGGTCCGGTGATCCTTGCCGCGGCCGGGGTCATGGAAGGCCGCCGCATGACCGTCCATTGGGAGCACGCCGGATTGCTGGCGGAAGTCTCGCCGAACCTGTTTGTCGAGCGCTCCCTTTACGTCATCGACCGCGATCGCATTACCTGCGCCGGCGGGATCGCGCCGCTCGATTTGATGCATGCGCTGATCAGCGAGCAATTCGGCAGTGAGCTCGCGCAGAACGTAAGCGACTGGTACATGCATACGGACATTCGCCCTTCCGGCGGACCGCAGCGGGCGGGTATTGCGGAGCGCTACGGAACAACGAGCCAGACGGTCGTGCGCGCGATTGAAGCGATGGAAAACCACATCGCCGATCCGCTGACCCTACCGCAACTGGCCATGCTCTCGGATATCGGCGCGCGCCAACTGAATCGGCTTTTCAGCGAAAAGCTCGATCAGTCGACGATGGGGTTTTATCGCGCGCTGCGCCTGGAAAAGGCGCGTGGGTTTCTTTCCCAGTCGCCAATGCCCGTCAGTCAAATCGCGCTCGCCGCCGGGTTCTCGAGCCTGGCTCATTTTTCGCAGTGCTTCAGAACCAAATACGGAGTACCGCCATCAGCACTTCGTCGATAGGTTCCCGCTCAATTGTTTCGCGACCGCGGTGACCCTGGGTTGACGCGGCGCGGAATGAAAAGTTCCGTGGTCCGTATTATCATTGTGATGAACCGCAGGCGGCTTTCGGGAAATTCGATAGGGAGCATTCATGGCGTTTCCAGAGCACGTCGACTTCGTCGTCATCGGGGCCGGCATTCATGGTTTGTCGGCGGCGTGGCGGCTGGCGGAGTGCCTGACCGAATCCGGGTACGACCCGGAAGGCCGTATCGTCGTATTGGACAAGGGTGGGATCGCCGCCGGCGCCACCGGGATCGCCTGCGGTATCGTGCGCAACAATTATTTTCAGCCGGCCATGCGCAATCTCATGGCGCACTCGGTCGGGGTCTGGGAAAGCGACCCCGAAGCGTTCAGCTACCATTCCGTCGGTTACATGCAGATCTCCTGCGAGGCCATGCGCGGCGACGTCGCGCAGATCTTCTCCGAACAACAGGCAATCGGCTACGAAAGCGTCCTTATCGAAGGCGCCAACGCGACCACCAACTACATGCGCGGCCTGTTTCATGACTGGCGCGCCCGGAATATCACCTCGGTCCTGCACGAAAAGCGCGGCGGTTACGCCAACAACACGAAATCCATGTACGGACTGGCGAAGAAGGCCGAGGATTTGGGCGTGCGGATCATGACCGGCGTGGAAGTGTTGGGGTTCAAGACGGAAGCCGGTTCGAGGGCTATTCAGGCCGTCGAGACGGACCGGGGGTCCATTACGTGCCGGCACGTCGTGATCGGCGCCGGGCCCTGGGCGCGGGACTTCTGGGACATGCTCGGTCTGCCCCGGAAAATCAGCGTCAAGGGCACGGACGGAACCGTCCATGACGGCATCGATATGTGGCGCTTCTGGCAGCTCGAGGAAGGTGTGCTTAAGGTCGATCCGGAGATGCTGCAGACGAACGACGGTGAAATCCCGCCGGTCATTCACGTCGATACGGACGCGCCGTTGGTGTCGGACGTCGATGGATCGGTCATTACCGAGGACATGTGGGGGATCTACTACAAGCCCGACTGGCACTTCGGCGGCATCCAGGGCGGCGCCGCGCCCTACACGGTCGAGACACCCGTCGACGAGGTGGCCATAGACCCCTATGGGCCTTCCAGTCCCGAGTTCGTTTCAGGACCGGAGTTCGCTCATATGTGGGTATCCGCCCTGTCGCACTGCCATGAGCGGTTCGCCGGCATGATGCCGAAATACCATCGCGAACCCTCCGGCGGTATCGGCTGTTTCACGCCGGACAGTTTCCCGGTAATCGATCATTTCCATGGGAATGCGAGCCTGATCGCCGACAGCAACCACGGCTACAAGATGATCGGGGTTGGCCGTCTCATCGCCGACGAGGTCATGGGCGAAGAGCAGAATCTGCTGAAACCGTTCCGTTTCAGCCGGTACCAGAACGGCGACCTGCATCCGGTTTCGAACAGCCCGTTCCCATGGAGCTAACCGAAATCGCCGGCAAACGCCACGTAAACCGGATTAGATGAACGGTGCCGCCCGTTTGATCAATTCTTCCAGGTTCGGCTCCTTCGGGTTGCGCGGCTTGCCGGGATGAATGATCGAGACCTGGCAGGTCTCGGCCGCCTCGACCATTTCCTTGAAGGTGCCCGCATCCAGGTCGAGGAGGTAGGCCTGTTGGTTTTCGTTGTAGGCGAACATCTGGTTGTTGAGCTCGGTGCACTCGTTGCAGGTGGTGCAGCGAGGGGTCTCGATCCAGGGTTCGTCCGGGTTCATGGCCGGTGCGTCCTGTGCCTCCTCCTCCACTTCTTCCACGGCGGCCGGCACCGATGCGTCCGCCACGTTCGGCCCCGGGGATAGCGGAGCGGGGGCCGTCGCCGGGGCCGCGCTGGCCGCTTCGGCCTGGGCGCGCAACGCGTCGAGTTCGAGTTGCTTTTCTTCCTCCCAAAGCCGACGCTCGCTTTCCAGCAGCCGGGCGGCATGGGAATTGTGCACGCCGCCCAATTCCTGCAGGGCGCGCCAGCTTTCGCCGCACTGTTCGGCGGCCCTGATCAGGGTTTCGCCAACGACGATCTTGCGGAGTACTTCGTCGCCATCGACCATCAGCACGTAGGGCACGCTGTCCTGTCGCTCATCGGGATTGCGCTGCAGGTATTCGCCGGCCGGCATCAGGCCGTTGCCGGCGCCTCCGTTGGCCACGCCGGCAAGGTGCGCGGCGTAGCGCCGGTCGGCGGCGACGAAATCGACGAACGTAAAATTGTATCTTTCGTCGACCCTCTGGTGGTGTTCCATTTCGTAGCTGAAATCGTGTTCGGGCCAGTCGGTCTCCGTCTGCGGATTGTTCGCGATCGAGAAGCGCGAAGCCCAGTCGGGCCCGGCCGCCGGATCGAAGACAAAAGCGGGGAAGCCGCGGGACTCGGCCGCCGCCGCGGCAGCGAGATAGGACGTACGCGAACCGTTCACACCGGCGCCGCCGGAGAAAATGCTGAACAGCGCCGGTCCGGCGTAATCCAGGCCCCGTATGATCCTGTCCCGCAAGCGGTACACGCCGGCGCTGGTGGACTGGAAGACATAGGCGCTGTTGATACCGACCGCCATATTGGCGAAGTGCAGGTTGTTGCCGCCCAGGGCGATTTGGCCGGGCGCGACGCTGCCCTGGTCCAGCAGATCGTCGGTCTGAACCAGCACCTTGATCGGCAGGCCGGAAGACAGCAGTTCGACGGCCTTGGCGCGCTCGACCGCCGTCGTCGCCGAGCCGTCCTCGGCCGACAACACCAGATAACTCGGGAACTGAGCCAAATCTTCCGGCCGCAGGGAATTCTGGTCGAAATTTTCGAAATATTGCGCATGCCGTAACGGCTTGAAACGGTTCTCCATTTCCAGTTCGGCAACCGACAGGGCCTTGGTCAGTGCCACCAGTTCGGGCAACCGCTCCTCGAGCGCCGCCATGGCCGCGCCACACCCTTCGAAAACGAAATCGTAGGGCGCTTCGCCGCCCGTCTGTCCAAGCAGTTCGGAAGGCGGGACGAAACGCTGTGTTTCCAACACTTTGAGTGTCGCGAGCAGACGCAGACGCCGGTCCTCGGGCAGGCTGGCATCGGGTGAGGTTCGCGGCAGGATGTTCGACATGGCGTCGAAATCGAAGGCGGCCTCGAATGCGCCGCCCATCGCGCTCTTGAGCTGATCGGCGCTGCGTCCGGCTTCGGATTTGGCGAAGTCGGTTCGGAGAATGGCTTTCAGGCCCAGGATCAGCTTGTCCAGGCGATGGCGCAAGCGCCGGTTCTTTTGCCGCCGTTCCGCCATCCAAAGATGGCGCAATACCCTACCCGGCGTTTCGCCGTCGCAATCGACGACCTGGCCATCGACCGCCAGTGCGGCCTCGGCCCGCGACAGCACGTCTGCCAGATCCTTGCCGGTTGTCTCGCCGGCCTCCGCCAACATACGCTCGCCAGCCTGCCGCCACATGTCCGACAGCGCGCCTTCGGCGCCACCGGCGACCGCGGTCCTGATCTCGCGCTCCAGACCGAGCAATTGTTTGCGCGCGAACTCGCCTTCAATGCCCTCGGGCGCGATCCGGTTCAGGATGCGGTCGAAAATGCCGGATAACGTGCACACCGCATCTTCGCCGTCGGTATTCTCGGCCAATAAAAGAGGATAGTCGTAGCGTAGCCTGGTCAGGTCGCCGTAACCGGCGAAAAGGACCGGGCGCAATTCCAGATCCGCGACATCCGTCAGATGTCCACCCGACCGGTCACCGGTGAGGTGAAAGGCGACAAGCTCTTGATGATCGGTTTCCGCGTTCATCGTTTCGGCCACTCCCTGTGCAACGGCAAACGCCTACGTATCGGGCCAGATTGTGTATTTGTCGAATTCGCCGTTCACCGCCGTTTCGATGGTATCGGCGGTGATAAGCGTGTCCGGGTCGCGAATATCGTCGTACCTGGGCGTTTCCTTGTTGTGGTAGAGGATGCCGACGGGAGCGCTGTCGGTCATCGCCGCGATCTCCCGGGCCCGGTCGAGGTTGAGCGGGTCGTGTTCTTCGCGATTCTTGTAAACTCCGTTCAGGCTATCGGGTATCTGCATGCCGTTCTGATGATGCAGCATCAGGGTCTTGTCCGGATCGTTGATCCAGGTATCGAACATCGTCGGCACATACTCGGGACAGCGCTGCAGGATGCGTACGAAGGAAAATCCTTGGTGCCGGAAAGCGGTTGAAATGATGGCGTGCAGGACCTCGGGGATCCAGTCGGCGGCCTGCGCGACGAAGGAAGCGTTGGTAATGCCCAAAGTGACGCTCAGCGGGTTAAGCGGCTCGAGATAGCTGCCGCGCGGCGTGGTGTTGCTGCTCAATCCCTGTGGCGAAGTCGGCGAAACCTGGTTCTTGGTCAGGCCGTAGAGCTGATTGTCGTGCATCAGCACGGTCATGTTCATGTTGTAGCGGATGGCGTGGATCCAATGGGCCGTGCCGATGGAACAACAATCGCCGTCGCCGGTATTGACGAAGATGTTGAGGTCCGGCCGGGCCATTTTGATGCCCTCGGCGATCGGCAGGGCGCGGCCGTGCAGGCCGTGGAAGCCGTAGGTGTTCATATAGTGCGGGAAGCGGCTGGAGCAGCCGATGCCGGATACGAACACTGTTTTCTCCGGCAGCAGCTTTTCGTCCCGGCACAGGCGTTGCAGCGCGGTCAGGATCGCGTTGTTGCCGCAGCCGGTACACCAACGCGGCTCGCTCGACTTGAAATCCTCGATGGTGAAGTTTTCTTCGTTCGATCTCAGCACGCGATCTGTAACGGGTGTGGGCATATCGGCCACCTTCCTAACGCAATCTTTTGCCGACCACCTCGACGATGGTCGATGGTTTCAGCGGTTGTCCGTTGACCTCGCTCCAGCAGTCGATGTCGACCAGATAGCGCGAGCGCAACAGCCAGGCGAGCTGCGAGTAGCGGCGGTTGTCCTCGTCGATGATTTCGCTATCAGTACTGTCCGACCAGCTGTTTTCGACCGTCATCACCTGCTTGAAGCCCCGCAGGATCTCCCTGATGCCGGGCGGCAGGGGCTGCAGGAAGGTCAGGTGCGTGGACGAGACCTTGTGGCCGTCGCCGCGCAGGCGCGTGACCGCCTCTTCGATCGCCCCCTTGGTACTGCCCCAGCCGATGATCAGCAAGTCGCCCTCGCGGTCGCCGAAAACCGGCGGCGGCGCCAGGGACTTCTGCAGCGTGGCCAGTTTCAGGCTGCGTTGGCGAATCCCCTCCTGATTGATCTTGGGATCGTAGGCGACGGCGCTGTTGCGATCGTGCGCCAGTCCGGTCACGCAGTGCATGCCGTCGGGCTGACCGGGAATGAAACGCCTGGCGATGCCGGTGGTCTCGTCCCAATCGTAGGGCCGGGCGCCCTCGGCCAGGGCGCTCTGGTCGAACGGCGATGCGACCCAGTCGGCCGAGAACTCCGGTCGGCGGAAGGGCTGCTGCGCGCTCGCCAAATCGGCATCGGTCAGCAGCAAAACGACGGTGTTGAAGGTTTCCGCTATCTTGCGGGCGGTGATCACCGAATAGAAACAGTCTTCGATGCTGGCGGCGGCCATCACCACCTTGGGGGCATCGCCATGCCCGCCAAAGCAAGCGAACAGCAGATCGCCCTGTTCGCCCTTGGTCGGCTGTCCGGTGCTCGGCCCGCCGCGCTGCACGTCGATCACCACCAGCGGAATTTCCGCCATAACCGCCAGGCCGATTGTTTCCTGTTTCAGGGACAGCCCGGGCCCGGAGGTGACGGTGACGGCGCATCTGCCTGAATAGGAGGCGCCGATGGCAAAGGCGCATGCGGCGATCTCGTCCTCCGCCTGATGGACGATGCCACCGACCTTTTCGAAGACATCGCTCAGATAATGCGATACGGATGTCGCCGGGGTGATGGGGTACATCGCACAGACCTGCATGCCCGAAGCCATCACGCCGAGCGCCAGGGCGGAATTGCCGTTGACCACGATCTGCGGCTCAGTCGCCTTGACCGCCGGAATGTCGTACTTGAAGCCGAAATTGGCTTCGGCCCAGGCATAGCCGGCTTCCATCAATTCGACATTGGCGTCGATGACGGCAGCGCTCTTGTTGTCGAAAATGAAGGCAATCTGCTTGCGCGCCATCTCCGGCTCGAAGCGGTAGATGTTGCAGAGCAGGCCGAGCACGAACATGTTCTTGCCGCGCTTGGGATCGGGCACCAGGCGCAGGCATTCCTCTTCCATCGGAATTTCATAAACCTGGCAGCCCGCTGCCAGAAGGTCTTCATGGGCTCGCTGATAGGACTCGACGATCGCCGGATCCCGGTCGTTGCGCCATTTGTTTTCCAGCAGAACGATGCAGCCCTGTTTAAGTTCTCCTTCGCGTACCCGGCCCATCAGGACCTGTTCGTTGAAGGCGACGACGAGGTCGGTCTTGTCGCCGCCGTTGGTGACGTGTTTGGCGCCGATGCGGATGCGGTTTCCGCTGGCCCCTTCGACGCTGCGCGCGGGGGGTTGGATTTCGGCCGGAATGATTTCGACCGTCCAGATGCCGTTGCCTTTGCGGGCGGCGATGGCGGCGAAGGATTGGCCGCATTTCTGCGCCCCTTCTCCGGAATCGCTGATTATTTCGACGATATGTTCGTCCAGCGTTCGGACATTCTTTGCCACCGGGGCGAAAGCGTCGCGGCCGTTTCCTTCGGGCAACAATTCGGTTTTCAGTGCCGTATCCATGTTCACCGTGTCGTTTGTCGAGAAATTTTCCGGAGTGGTTCCATTACGATTAAGCCGTGCGCAGGCGCACGAAGTTCCGTTCTTCCAGATCGATGCCGAATAATTTGGCGCCGTCGCCGTCGTCTTCGGCAAGATAGACGGTGTCCGTATCGCGTATCCTCAGATAGGATTTGATCGAGCGTGCAGCCTTGCGGCCCGCGCCCATGGCCAGGATCACCGTTGCCGCGCCGGTAACGATATCGCCGCCGGCGTAGACCCCCGCCATCGAAGTAGCGAGATTCTCATCCGTTTCGAGATAGCCCCATTGGTTGAGCTTGAGTCTACTGGTCTGGCCGATGATCGGGTTCGGGTTGGTGCCGATGGCATAGATCACCATGTCGGTCTCGAAATCGTACTCGCTACCTTCGACCGGCACCGGTCGGCGGCGGCCGGATTCGTCCGGTTCGCCAAGCTCCATCTCCAGGCAGCGCATGCCGCTGACGTTACCCTGGCCGTCGTCCAGGATTTCGATTGGGGTGGTCAGCCAGCGGAAGTCGATGCCCTCCTCCCGGGCGTGATGGATTTCCTCCTCCCGCGCCGGGCTTTCCGCCTCGGTACGGCGGTAGACGCAATAGACCTTTTCCGCGCCCAGCCGCAGGCAGACCCGCATGGCGTCCATGGCCGTATTGCCGGAGCCGATGATGGCGACCTTCTTGCCGAGATGCAGCGGCGTGTCGTATTTCGGAAACTCGCCCGCGCCCATAAGGTTGCAGCGGGTCAGCAACTCGTTGGCCGACAGCACGCCGTTGAGCGATTCGCCCGGTATGCCCATGAATTTGGGCGAACCCGCCCCGGTGCCGATAAAAACCGCGTCGAAGCCCATTTCGTCGACCATCTGATCGATCGTGAAGAGACGGCCGACGAGGGTATTGCATTCGACCTTGACGCCAAGATTGGTGATATTGGCCAGCTCGACGTCGATCACTTCGTTCGGCAGGCGGAATTCGGGAATACCGTAACGCAGCACGCCGCCGGCTTCGTGCAGAGCTTCGTAGACGGTAACGTCGCAGCCCGCCTTGGCGAGGTCGGCGGCGCAGGCCATGCCGGCGGGTCCGGAACCGACGATGCCGACCTTGTAGCCATTCGGTTCGCGGTAGGGAAGAGAGGCCCAGCCCTTTTCGATCGCCAAATCGCCGACCCAGCGTTCCAGCCGGCCTATCGCTACCGGCTCCAAGGTATCGCCGACCGGACAGACCGCTTCGCACTGGTCTTCCTGCGGACAGACGCGGCCGCAAATCGCCGGCAGCAGATTGGCCTCGCTCAGGGTTTCGTAAGCCGCGTGGAACTTACCCTCGGCCAGTTGCTCTATGAATCCGGGGATGTCGATGGCGACCGGACAGGCCTTGACGCAGGCCGGTTCCGGGCAAAGCAGGCATCGCTCGCATTCGTTAAGCGCCTGTTCCTGCAGATAGCCGAGCGCCACTTCGGCGAAATTTTTCACGCGATCCCCGGGTGCCTGCGCAGGCATGGCGGTTCGGTCCTGCGGAATGGTGCGAATTGTTTTCTTGGCCATAACTGAGCGGTCCACCCTATCCCTATTTGCCGCTAACACTTTCCCTGATGGTGCTCCAATGAACACTCATGTCGCCTTTCACGGCCCGTCGCGGCGGTTCCTCTTGCTCGTCCGCCGGCTCCGGCGGGGTTGCCGGAGAGGCCTCGCCGGTCCACCTGTCCAGCGCCATCGCTTCATCATTCTTGAAACGCTTCAGCCGGTTCATAAGATCGACGAAATCAACCTCGTGGCCATCGAAGTCCGGCCCATCGACGCACGCGAATTTGGTTTCCTCGCCAATCAGCACCCGGCAACCGCCGCACATACCCGTGCCATCGACCATGATCGGGTTGAGGCTGACCGTCGTCTTGATGCCGTATTTACGCGTCGTTTCCGCCGCCGCTTTCATCATGATAGGCGGACCGATGGCGACGACTTCTTCGATATCGTCATGCTTGGCCACGGCCATTTCGATTCCATCCGTCACCAGACCCTTGATGCCGACCGAGCCGTCGTCCGAGCAGATGATGAATTCGTCGCAGACGCTTTCGAACTTGTCCCGCCAGAACACCAGATCTTCGTTGCGAAAGCCGACGACCCCGATGACGTAAGCGCCGTTTCGCTTGAAGGCGCGGGCCTGAGGAAATACCGGGGCAACGCCAAGGCCGCCGCCGACGCAGACAACCTTGCCGCCTTCACCGATATGGGAGGGTTCACCCAGCGGGCCGACCATGGAGTGCAGCGAAGTGCCGACCTGGCAGATCTGCTGCATTTCACGGGTGGTCTTGCCGGCCGCCTGGATTACCAGGGTGATGCTGCCACGCTCGGTATCGAAATCGGCGATCGTCAGGGGAATCCTCTCGCCGCCTTCACGGGAAATAACAATCACGAACTGCCCCGGCCTGGCGGCCTTGGCCATCATCGGGTGGCTGACTTCCAGCAGATAGGTGACGTCGGAAAAATCTTCCCGCGTTAGGATTTCATAGGTGGCGTCATGGCGGGGGACGGCTCCCGCCGGCTCTTCGGCCGCACTCCTGCCGCTGCCGTAACCGCCGCAATTCTTGGCTTCAAACGTCATAAGAAGTCAGTCCTCCATCGTCGAGGTCGACGTTTTCCTAGTTCCGAATACCCTATTGAATCAACGACCTCTGTCCTTCAACGGAAGGGCGCCATGGCGCGTGCCTAGCGGATTCTCCCCCCTCCATTCTCTAGAAAATGATCATCGAGAATTTCATCGAGGGCATTGATCTTGATCAATCGGGTACTGACCCGATTGACGCTAAACTAGCGCGACCCAAGATTCAATATCCTCCAATGTCCACTTCGTGAGTTCTGGTAGTCTAAAATACATTATATTTCAATAAATTAAATTGGATTAGCGCGAGGATTGGATCGCCTGAAGCGATTCCAACCGACACCGACCTGCCACGCTGAACCGAAACGTTTCGCCCCGCGGGTTTCGGAATTGCGTTCAACCCGGCTCCGTTTCCGCCATATTTCGTTTCATCCGGTTCATGAGCGCCCGGAATTGGCGAATTTCCGCCTCGCTCATGTGACGGCTCGCGATGGCATTCACTTCGAAGGCGAAGGGCAACAGCTTGTTTTTAAGGCAACGTCCTTTGTCGGTCAGATGGATACGCAGCTTCCGCCGGTCTTTTGAATCACGCTCGCGGGTCACGAAGCCGTCCCGGACCATGCTCCTGATGGCGACAACGGTTGTCGGTTCCATGATGCCGACGCGGTCGGAAAGCTCGCGCTGCGTCAGTCCGTCTTGCTCCCAGAGTTCGCGCAGGAAGAACCATTGCCCCATTTTCACACCGTGACGGCTGATCCGGACCTCCAAGGCTTTTGCGAGGCTGCGGTAGCAGTCCCGCAGGAGATAAGCCATGCTTTGCCCCGGCCGGTAGTGGAACGCGGCGCCGGGGTCTTCCTTCGGCAACGCTTCAGGCGCCTCGCCGCCATGCGGTTCCGCGGAAAGGACTGGCTCGCTTTTAGGCGGTGTCATTTTCGCCGCTCCCAATGGGAATTTCGAGATTCTGCTTGAAGCCGAAGGCCCGTGTGTTGTCGATCAGCGTGACGCACCGTGGCCGAAAACGGTAGAGCGCCGCCGCGGCGAGTGCGCGCGCAAGCTTGCCGGCACGGAACGCGTCGAGGAACGGGTAACGTCCGGCCATCAGCTTCATCGCCCTCTTCTCGGCCGCATCGTCGGTTATGCGCGCTGCATGGCCTTTCATCTGCAGTCCCTGGATGGCGGCGAAGTCGTCAAATTGGCGCGCCACCGTTATCGCGCTGCGGCCGTCCGCCGCGAGGTTCCGCGAATGTTGGGATTTGGAATCGGACATCCAGTAAAGTTCCAAACCGTCATGCGCATACATCAGCGAGGCCGCATGCGCGCCGTCCTCGTTTTGGGTCGCGAGCGTGCAGACCGTGTGCCCCGCCAGTTGCGCGAGGACGGTTTCTCTCAGTTCGGCCTGCTCAAGAGACATCGCTCACTCGAAGGCGTTTCGGCTGGCATATACATCGAATTCTTCCTTGGTCATGCCGAGGAACTCCTTGAACACGATGTCGTTGTCGCCGCCGAGCAAAGGGGCGGGGCCGGTAATCTCGCCCGGAGTCGCCGCCAGATCGAATGCCGGAAAGACGTAGGCCTGATCGCCGATCTCGCCATGGCGGTGACGTCGCCAGATGCGCCGCTCCAGAAGCTGCGGGTCATGGAACAGGTCGGCGATCGTGTTAACCGGATAGGCGGCGATGCCTACCGCCTGAAGCGAGGCGGCAATCGCCTCGCTGTCCAGCTCGCGACAATGTTCGGCGAGAATGGCGTCCAGCGCCTCGACATTC
Source organism: uncultured Rhodospirillaceae bacterium (assembly GCA_964386465.1). Classification (GTDB taxonomy): domain Bacteria; phylum Pseudomonadota; class Alphaproteobacteria; order UBA8366. Next base: position 15,319 of record CAYLTU010000001.1, on the reverse strand, counting down.
CGCCGCCGCGCCTTGGCGGTCGCGAAACGCCGATCCTCGCCAAGCGCTAACAGGCCGAAGCGGCGCACGAGCGTCTTGAACTCCGCGTCCGATCGGCACGAGAAGGTGACCCAGCGATCGTCGAGGCAGGGATAGGCGCCATGCGGCACCGCTTCCGCATCCCTGTTTCCGCAACGCTCCGCGACAATCCCATCGCGATGATTGGCGAACAGCGCCCCCGCCATGAAATGCAACCCGGTTTCGTATTGCGAGATGTCGATCGACGCCCCACGCCCGGTCCGCCGCCGGCGATCGAGCGCGGCGAGGATGGCCGAGGTCGACATCACCGACGCGATAAAGTCGATATAGGGACCGTAAAGCAACATCGGTGATCCGTCGGCTTCGCCGATCGCGCCGCAGAAGCCGGCCAGCGAGGAAAGCTGGGAGCCGAAGCCCGGGGTTCGGGCGCGCGGTCCCGTCTGTCCCATGTTGCAGGTTGAGAGCATGATCAGCGACGGGTTGGTCTCGAGCATGGCCTCGTAGCCCAGGCCAATGCGGTCCATCACGCCGGGGCGCATGTTTTCGACAACGATGTCGCACCAATCGATCAGCCGGCGCGCGAGCTCCAATCCTGCGGGGTTCTTGAGATCGAGCGTCACACCATACTTCGAATCGTTGAAGAACGCGAAACAGCCGCCCCGGTTGAGACCCGGCTCGCCATCCTTATAGGGCGGGTATTGAAGACGAAAGCCATCCGGACGGGCCTTCGATTCGACATGAACGACGGTGGCGCCGAAATTGGCGAGCATCTTGCCGATATGCGGTCCGGCGGCATAACCGCCAAACTCGACGACTTTCACATCCGCCAGCGCCGCCGCGCCGCTCATTCCGCCTGCACCACTTGTTTGTCCTCGAGGGATTCGATCTGCGTCTCCAGAAGACCCAGTTCGAGGAGGATGTCCCGGGCGTCGCCGTCCTTTCCGGCGGCCGCGTTAGAGAGCTCCGGCCGCACGCCGTCGGCGCGGTAGAATGCGCCGCAGTGTCGCTCGCTGCCGCCGTCCCGAGACGGCAGATCCCGCCAGAACTCGCGGGCTGTTAGTTGTGGGTCGGCAGCGATGTCGGCCACCGTCGAGACCGGATAGCCGAGCATTTCGCGGCGGAAAGCGCCATCGAGAAATTCCGCCTTGGTCACGGATTCGAAGAAGGTGGCCATCGGCGCTTCGAGGCGATCGATTTCCGCCTGGTCGGCGAGTATGGGGTCGTAGGTGTCCCAATCGATCTCGGCGAGCGCGCCAAGATCCAAAGCCTTCTCGCCCATCCACTCGACCAACGCCTTGTTGGTGCGCCGTCCCGCCGGACCGCCGTAGACGATGAAGTTGATGTAGCCGTCCTTGCAGCGCCAGAAAGCCCGGTAGGTGCCGCCATGCACCGAGCGGCCACTGATGCCCGAGCCGACGCGGCCCGGCACCACGCCCAACATATCCACGAACGTCGGGGCGTGGGCCAGCGAGGTTACGATCGACGCCTGGGCCGAAACGTCGACATGCTGACCGCCGCCGCCGGCGCTGCGGTTGTTGAGGGCGACGAGCGCGCCCGCCGCCGCGTGCGCGCCGGCCCAGGCGTAGGACTGGGGCACCGAATTCCGGAGAGGCCTGCCGTCGGGCTCGCCGACGATCGACATGGCGCCCCCTGCCGCCATGATCTCGAGGTCGCCGCCACGCCATCCGGCGCGCGGTCCCGTTCGGCCATAGGGCGTGACCGAAACGTGGATCAGTTCCGGGTTGAGCTCTGCGAGGCGTTCCGGATCTAGCCAGTCCGCCTCGGGCCCGTCCGGCGCTGCGCTCTCGATCAACACATCGACGCGGGGAACGGCTGCGAGGATTGCTTCCCGGCCGGCCTCTACCGTCACGTCGAGGATGAGCAGCCGTTTGCCGATATTGAAGGCGCGCCAGTCGGCGTCCTCTCTATCGACGCCCGGGCGTTCCACCTTGATGACGTCGGCGCCGAGGTCGACGAGGACGCGGCCCGCCAGCCAGCCCAACCGGCCGCTCAGATCGAGAACCTTATAGCCACCGAGCACGGCTCTCCTCCCCTGGACGCACCGCGCCTACCTTCCCGTCTTGGCGAGAGAAAGCAGCCAACCATGCATCCGCGACTTCGCCTTGTCGATGTCCTCTGGCGTGAAGAAGTCGGCCGGATCGACCTTGTCGATCGGATAGACCGGGCGGTGGAAATCCTGCTCGTAACCGAAGGGCACGGTGGCGTCGATGCCCATGCCGCCCTCGAATTCGGTGTTCGACGCGGTCCACTGCTTGTCGCCGGCGGTCATGCGCTCGGACGGCATGAAGGTCTGGCCGCGGCCACCAGGCAGCGGATTAAGGATATCGGCGCGCGGGTTCACCCGGGTCGTCAAACACCACATGATGTCGTCCATCGAATAGATGTCCACATCCTCGCTAACCGCGATGGCGAGCCGCATGCCTTGCGAACATGACAGAATGGCCGACAGGAAGTTGCGCTGCCAGCCTTCCTCGATCCGGTTGCGTTTCTTGACCTGGATGATGCAGCCGCCCCAGTCGGTCATGCAGTACGGGATATGCACGTCTTGGACGATGCCCGGCTGCAGCCTTTCGCAGAGCTCGAGGATCGCCGCCTCGCGCACCGTCGTATCGATGTTGGCGTCGTCCGACATGTGGACGCCGAGCGGAAAGATGACGGGCTTCGATTCCGGCTTGCGCATGGTGATCGCGCTGACGTGGAAGGTCGGCGTCTTATAGGCCTTGCCCATGTAGCCGGCCCATTCGGGATGGAAGAAATAGCGGCCCTGTACGTCCGCTTCCTCGGATTCCGCCGTCTCGTAACGCTTGTCGCGGGGATGGATGTGGCCCTCGAGCACGTATTCGGATTCGGCGATCGCCCAGGCATCGACGGTGCGCGCCTTGACCAGCGTGATCGGCGCGCCCTGGATGGTGCCGGCGACCGCGAGTTCGTTGCAGCCCTTCGGCAGGATGACGTAGTCGAAACCGGCACCGGCCAGCAACGTGCAGGCCGGCGGCACGCCGAAGCACACCGTGATCGGGATCGGCTCCTCGTCGTTATAGTGCTCGGTCATGACCTGCCACATGTGCGAGCCCGGCGAGATCATGAAGGTGCCGACGTTGCCCCAGCGGAAGTTCATGCGGTTGTAGCCAACGTCCGCACCGCCGTTGAAATACTCGCCGGCGACGCAGCGGATGCCCGAACCGATAGTCAGTTCGGTCTCCAGATCGGTATGGCGGATCGGCGTAATCCATTTATTGACATCGAGATCGTCCGTGATCACGTGTTCCTGGCACGGCGCCTTGTCCTGGCTGACCTCGACTGTGTCGGTCGGGTTGTTGATCGCCCGCGCGATCTTGCGGGTGCGGTCCAGTGGGCCCTTGAAACCGAACATCCGGTCGATGACCTCGATGTCGGAAAACAGGTTGGTGATGGCGCGGGCGTGCGGTTTGCCCTTGACGTTCTCGAAAAGCATCGGCGGCCCGCCGTCGAGGTGCTTCTGCAGACCGGTGAGTTGCAGATCGGGATCGACTTCCTTGTCGGTTTCGATCAAATCGCCGTTTTCGCGAAGCCATTCAATCGTCGAGCGCAGGCTCGTGATGTCCGGCGCATTGGCGATGCGTTTCGGTGCGTTTGTAGCCATGGCTGAAATTTCTCTCTTTCTCTACGTAGCCGATCCCGCGGCCTGGCGGTCGAGCCGAGTTATTTATTCCGACGGAGCTCACTTCAACGGATCGTCAGCGCCGTTAATATAAATTACTTACATATCTAAGTAAATCATCGGCGCATTGATCCAGATCAAGGAGGCGCGGAATTCGAGGAATCATAATCTCCGATGCTGGGGAAGATTTCCCAGGGAGGCCGAGGTCGTTTTCAAACTCCGCCATTAGTCCGCAGAATTGAATCCAGACCTACGCTCCCGGCGCTACTCGGCCATGACCCTGACGAATTAAGGGGAGAGGTGGTTAATGGATGGAAGTGCCGGCTCCGTGCTTGATGGAGCCATCAAGTGGGGTGTCGCGGTCGATCTGAAGCGATGTACCGGATGCCAGGCCTGCACGATCGCGTGCAAGTCTGAAAACGGTACGCCGCCAGGGGTATTCTGGACCCGGGTTCTGGAGAAGGAAGAAGGAACCTACCCCTTCGCTTACAAGGTCTTCATGCCGCTCCGTTGCAACCACTGCGCCGATCCGCCGTGCGTGCCCGTGTGTCCGACCGGAGCCAGCTACCAGCGCGAGAATGACAATCTGGTCCTGGTCGACCAGGACAAGTGCATCGGCTGCCACTCCTGTGTCGTCGCATGCCCTTATCAAGTCCGCTTCATCCCCGGCAACGCCAGAGGATATTACGGCAAGCACAAGACGCCGTACGAAGATGTGAGTTATCGAGGGTGGCAGGTGGGAACGGCACAAAAATGCACGCTGTGTGTGCACCGCATCGACGAGGGGCTTGAACCGGCCTGTGTCGAGACCTGCCCTACCAGGGCTCTGGTGTTCGGCGACCTGAACGATCCCGACAGCGAAATTTCGGAACTGGTTCGGCAAAGGGAGAACTTCCAGCCCCGCGCCGAGTTGGGGACCGATCCGTGCGTCTTCTATCTAACGTGAACCGGAACGGCAAAAGACCATGATGCAAAGGTTCAATACCGAACTGAGTCGCCAGCAGGAATGGTCCTGGCTGCTGGCGATCTGGTTGTCCATGGGGGGTTCGGGAAGCGGTCTGTTCCTGTTGTACCTGATACTCGATCTACCGCATGCCTTCGGGCTGCTGGCGCTGGGCACGGTATTGCTCGGCGGAACGGTCCTGCTGATCGAACTAGGAAATCCGTTGCGGGTATGGCGAACCGTCTATCGTCCGGGCACGTCGTGGCTCAGCCGGGGCGTTCTCTTCGTCTCGTTTTTTCTTTTTACCGGAATCCTTTCGCTGGTCCCGTCAATCGGCGAAGCAAGCTGGCTGTCTTCGGACAGCGGTACGGCAGTCGGCCTGCATTGGATCGCCGGGCTGTGCGCGTTGATGATAACGCTCTATCCAGGCTTCTTCCTGTCCGCCAATCGCGCCATTCCGTTCTGGAATACGCGACTTCTTCCACCGCTTTTTCTCGGCTTCTCTCTGTTGGGCGGAAGCGGGCTGGTGCTGCTGTTTTCCGCCCTGCTCGAAACCGGACCGTCCAAGATCTTGATCCTTGCCGCCGTTCTGATCGTGGTCAACCTGGTCATGGTCTTCGTCTATTTTCTGTCGAAGGGCCGATCGAACGCGCCAGCTAGAGAATCGGTGCGTCTTCTGATCGGCCTACCCCTTGGCTGGGTATTCTGGGTCGGGGTCGTCGCCGTCGGAATGGTTTTACCTCTGATCGCGGTGATATCGCTTCCGTCCACCGCTACGGCTGCAGGCGCAGCCATTCTCCTCGGCGGCCTGCTGTTCCGCTACTGCATTCTGAAAGCGGCGGTTTTCGTGCCCCCGGCGCTGGTGGCCGGCGGACAGGATTTCAGCAAGCTGAATCGCAACAGCAACGATCTTGAGCGCGAATATGCGGGTATCGCCGCCGGCGGCACAGGCGGCGGCCGATGACGGAGCAAGCCGTAGCCGCCGAAGCGGACGTCCTGGCCGTCGATGTCAGATTCATGGGCGATCTTCCCGCGGTCGTCGGACGGCGGAAACTCCAAGTCGAATTACCGGCGGGATGCACGGTCGGTGACCTGCTGGCATCCCTTTCGGAACGCTACGGCGAAGCATTTAGTTCCCGGGTTTTCGCCGGCCCGGGAGAACTGCACCACTACATGCTGGTGTTCGTCGGCGGCGAGAACATCGTGGACCAAGACCGTTTGGCCACGAAACTGGGAGATGGCGAGGTCGAGGTGATCATGCTGCCCATGTTCGGCGGAGGATAGCTGTGGATACGATACTGGAAACGAACCCCGAAACGACGGCGGACGGGCCGGCATCGGAATGGGTCATGACCTCATGCGGCATGTGCTATGTCGGATGCGGCGTGCGGGTCCTGGTCGAGGACGGCGTGGTGACAAAGGTCGAAGGCGATCCGGACAACCCGCAGAACCGCGGCCGGATGTGCGCCAAGGGCAAAGCCGCCGTCATGAACCTGTACAACCCGAACCGGGTCACGACGCCCTTGAAACGGACCAACCCGAAGAAGGGCTTCGACGAAGACCCCGGGTGGGAGGAAATTTCCTGGGATGAGGCGATCGATACCATCGTCGCAAATCTCGACCGCATTCGCGACAAACCGAGCAAGCTCTGGATCCAGGCCTGGGAAGTCGTGGGAGACAACCAGTTTTGGTTCTCGTCGTTCGGCAGCGCCTTCGGCACCCCGCATGTAATCATCGCCTCCTCCGCCACCTGCGGCAAGGTGGTGCATCCCGTCGAATTCTTCTCCGGCGGCGGATTCCACCAGCAGGCCGACCTGCATTACGCCAATTACTGCATGTTGGTCGGAACCCAGCTGGGGATCGCGTCGCGGGGTTCCTTCACCCACCTCGCGCTCGATATGGCCGAGGCGAAGGCCCGCGGCATGAAGCTGGTGGTGGTCGATCCGGTCGGCGGCTACGCGGCGAGCAAGGCCGACGAGTGGATACCCATCCGCCCCGGCACCGATGCGGCCATGGCGCTCAGCATGCTGCACGTGCTGCTGAACGAGACCGATCTGCACGATGTGGAATACCTCAAACACATGACCAACGCGCCTTATCTGATCGGCGAAGACGGGCTCTATCTCCGCGACCTGGAAAGCAATGAACCTCTGGTCTTCGATGCGGCAGACGGCGCCGTCAAGACGCATGACGACCCCAGCCTGAAAGACCCCGCTATCACCGGGTCCTACGAAGCCGATGCGAGAGCGGGCCAGCCCTCCTTCGAGCTCCTGCGCAAACACGTCGCCAAATATACGCCGGAGGAAACCGAGAAGATCACCACGATCCCGGCCGCCACCGTCCGCCGCATGGCGCGGGAGTTCGGCGAAGCTGCCTGCATCGGCGAGACCATAACCATCGACGGTGTAGAGCTTCCCTATCGGCCCGCCTGTATCGATTGGGCGAGAGGGTCGCAAGGGCACAAGCACGGTTTTCACCAGTGCTGGCCGCTAAAGCTGATCAACATGGTTGTCGGAGCGGTAAACGTGCCCGGCGGCATCATGAGCACCGGCGCCACCGGCGAAAACCCCTATCACTGGGGCCCCGACGGCGGACGGGACGGCATGCTGGAACATGGCGGGATGGTCATACCAATGCCGCACCCCAAAGCATTCCCCGGCCACACGCCATCGGCCCCGGTCCGCAGGGATATCGGAGAGCTGTTTCCACTGGCGTCGCACTTCCACACGCTGATGCCGATCACCATCGAGGACCCCGATTCCTTTGGCTTGGCCAACGGGGAAGAAATCGAGGTGTTGCTGCACGCGCCAGTCAACTCTTCCTTCGGCTCCTTCGGCGATATCAAGAAGGTGGCGCAGCTATACCGGTCGCTGAAATTCATCTTCGGCTTCGCGGTCGAGGTCAACGAGACGACTCTCTTCGACGACATCGTTCTGCCGTTCCCCTCCTATCTCGAGCGGTTCGATTTTATTCCAGGCATCGGCGCAAACCTGATTCCGCCCTGCGGCCAGCACGACTTTCACTGGCATGTGCGCCAACCCGTGGTCGCGCCGCCACCCGGCGTCAGGCACCCGCAGGAGGTGATCCAGGAGATCGCCGAGCGCACCGACTTTCTCGGCGACCTCTACCGGCTGGTAAATCATCTCTACGGCCTGAAGGGCAACAACGCGCTTCAGCCCGGCCAGCGTTACCCCATCGCCGACATCGTCGACCGGACGGCGTGCGCCTGGTTCGGCGAAACGCACGATCTGAACTGGTTCAAGAAGCGCGGCGGGATCACGCTGCCACGGGGCATCAAGGAATGCTATCACGGTCCATTCCTGGAAGCCCGCATACCGATCTACCTCGAACATTTCCTCTGGCAGGGCGACGCGCTGAAGAAGGTTGTCGACGAGTTGGGACTGGATTGGGACATGTCGGACTATAAGCCGCTGTCCGACTGGATGCCGTGCCAGTCCTACCACGCCATCCAGGAGGGCGACTACGACCTGATAGCGGTTCACTTCAAGCTTGCCTACGTCTACGGCAGTTACGGCAACGAGAACCCATGGGTGGATGAGATCTGCGAACACACCGATGCCTACAGCATCCTGCTCAACGAGGCGGTGGGCATAGGGAAAGGAATCCGGGACGGCGACGAGGTGTGGCTGGAATCGCCGGTGGAGAAGGTCAGAGCCAAGGTCAAGCTGACCCAGTGCGTCCATCCCGAAGTGGTGGGGATAGGGGGGCATTTTGGTCACGTCTCGCCCGGCATGCCAATCGCCCGGGGCAAGGGTGTCAACTTCAACGCCCTCCTGCCCACCGACCTGGACCATATCGACAAGATCTCCACGGCGCTGGATCACTGCGTGCAGGTCAAGGTCTACAAATAGGAAATACGATTCTCGGCCAAAATGGCCGTTTTGGAACGAAACAAGCGGCCGCTTTCGTCGGAACGCGCACTGCACCAAATAGGAGAGTTTAAATGTCGTCGATAAGCCATCGGGAAAATTTGCTGGCCGTCATTGGCGGTGAAACCGTTGACCGGATGCCGTGGGTGCCCCGCATCGACCTGTGGCACAACGCCCAAGCCTTGGCGGGCACCTTGCCCGAGCAGTTCGAAGGCATGTCGGTGGAGGATATGCATCGCAAGCTGGGCTGGCCGCTGCACAAGATGGTCCCGGAATACAGCCGCCCGGAAAAACCCGAAGATTCCACCCATCGCGGCATCGGGCTCTACAATCTGAAGGAATATCCCTGCACGTTCGAGTTCTCGTCCGACATCGATGTTCATGTCGTACAAGACAACCGGAACGGCGACGAGATGATGCACGTCGAATACCGCACACCGGTCGGCGCGGTAAGCGTGGTGCATGGATTTACGGCGGAAATGAAAAAGTCCGGCGCCTCCATCTCATGGGTCAAGGAACACGCCATCAAGGGGCCGGAAGACTACAAGGTGCTGACCCATATCTTCGGCAACCTGACGATCAAGCCGGCTTATGAACGGTTCGAGAAATGGCGGGATTCGATCGGCGACGACGGCATCGCCGTGGCGCACGCCCTGGGGCTCTCATGCGGTTCGCCGATGCATTTCATTCAGAAGAGTTTTCTCGACGCCACGGAATTCTACATCCACTACCACGACTATCCCACGCAAATGGCGGAGCTGATGGAAGCGATGGAAGGCGTCTACGATCAGACGCTCGAGGTGCTTTCGGGCGTCGACATGGACGCCATTCTCTGGGTGTCGAATGTAGACGACATGATCACCTATCCCACGCTGTACGAGGAGTATTTCCAGCCCTGGTGCCGAAAAGCCTCGGAGATACTGAAACCCAAGGGCATCGCCATGGTTTGCCATCCCGACGGCGAAAACCAGGGCTTGATGGAATTGCTTACCGAAAGCGGCATGGACGTGGCGGACGCGGTGACGCCCTATCCCATGACGAAGGTACGGATAGAGGACTACTACGATCAATGGTGCCGGCCGGGCCACCTGACGATCCACGGCGGAATTCCCGAGATGCTGCTGCTGGAGAAATCCACGACCCGGGAAGATCTCAAGGACTTCATGGACAATCTGTTCAAGAACCTCGCGCCCGGCGATCACTTCATCGCCTCGATCGGCGATACGACGCCGCCCGACGCCGATTTCGACCGCCTTTTGTACATCGGCGACCGCATCGAGAAAGAAGGCAGTCTTCCGCTTGCCGCCGGCGGTTACCGGCCGGTCAGCCCGGCCGACCTGGATGCGGCCAAGCGGGCCGTAGCGCCCAAATCCGAACCCAAATCGACGGAAGAGACAATCGCCGGAATGAACGTCGAAAAAGCCTTCGAGCAAATCACCAACGATGTTCTCGAAGGCGAGGAGGAAGACATACTGGAACACGCCCAGGATCTGCTCGACCAGGGATTCTCGGCGGCGGACATCCTCAACAAGGGCATGCTTCCGGCGATGGACGTGATCGGCGAGCGTTTTGCCGACGGCACCGTGTTCATTCCCGAGGTCCTGCTCTCCGCCCGCGCGATGAACGACGGCCTGACATTGCTCGAGCCCCACCTCGCGATCAGCAACGTCAAGCGCGGAGGCCGCGTGCTGATCGGCACCGTCCTCGGCGACCTGCACGATATCGGCAAGAACATGGTGGTCTCGATGATGAAGGGCACCGGCTTCGAGGTGATCGACATGGGCGTCAACGTCTCGACCACGGACGTGGTCGAACAGGTGCGCGAACACCGGCCGGATATTCTCGGTCTGTCCGCGCTTCTGACCACGACGATGCCGCAAATGAAGGAGATAATCGATGCCTTGGCGAATGCCGGACTGCGCGATGGCCTGAAGGTAATCGTGGGTGGCGCGCCGGTGAATCAAATGTTCGCCGATCACGTCGGCGCCGACGGCTACGCCCAGGATGCGGGCGAGGCCGTCGCCGTCGCCAAGCAGCAAATGCTGGAAGTATAGGATTCCCGGAAGTATAGGTTTCTCGGCCGTTTCAGTTTCGGGGAGTTTGAGTCCGTGAAGATCACCTCGATCGACACAATCAGGCTGGGGGAATTCAGCAACGTCCTGTGGCTTCATATCCACACGGACGAGGGTATTACCGGTCTCGGCGAGACCTGGTTCGGCGCCAAGGCCATCGAAGCCTATATTCACGAGTCCGTGGCGCCGGTCATTCTGGGCCGCGATGCGCGCCAGATCGAACGACTGGGCCGCGACCTCACGCCCTATGTGGGGTTTACCGGCACGGGCGTCGAGGCGCGAGGCCGTTCCGCCGTCGATATCGCCCTTTGGGACATCTTCGGCAAGGCGACCGGGCAGCCGGTCTACCAGCTGCTGGGCGGTCTGTGCCGCGACAAGGTGCGCACCTACAACACCTGCGCCGGTTACAAATACGTGCGCGACAAACCCGATTGGGGCACCGACGATTGGGGGCTGGACGCGCAGTCGGACGGTCCCTACGAGGATTTGGACGCTTTCCTCAACGCCGCCGATGAGCTTGCGCTTTCCCTGCTGGAACAGGGCATCACCGGCATGAAGATCTGGCCGCTCGACTTCGCCGCCCTGGAAAGCGACGGGTTCTACGTTTCCTCGGCCGACCTCGACAAGGCAATCGAGCCATTCGCCAAAATCCGCGGCGCGGTCGGCGACAAGATGGACATCATGGTGGAATGCCATTCGCTGTGGCGCTTCCCCGCCATCCTGAAAGTGGCCGCCGCCCTTGAGCAGTTCGACCCCTTCTGGATCGAGGACCCGATCCGCAACGACAGCCTGGAGGCCTATTCCGATTTCGCCGCCGCAACCACAATCCCGATCTGCGCCAGCGAAACCCTGGGCGGCAAGTGGGCCTTCCGCGACATGCTGGACACCGGCGCGGCCGCCATCATCATGCCCGACCTCGCCTGGTGCGGCGGCATTACGGAAACGCAGAAGATCGCCGCCATCGCCGACAGCTATCACCGGCCGGTGGCGCCACACGATTGCCAGGGGCCGGTGGTCCTGCAGGCGTCGGTGCACATGTCGCTGGCGTTGCCCAACGCGTTGATCCAGGAATCGGTTCGCGCCTTTTACGCCGGCTGGTACGGCGAACTGGTCGATCGCGTGCCGCAGCCCGTCGACGGTTGCTTCCTGCCGCCCGAGGGCCCGGGCCTCGGCATCGAACTCCTGCCGGATATCCGCAACCGCAAAGACGCCACTGTCGTTACCAGCAAACTCGACTAGATCGGACCGGGGTTAGTTGGAATCGCTTTCGGCGATCCAACAACCGCGTGAATCTGTTCCACATCATTGGAATCGATCGGATTCACAGGTTTAGGAGACTGTCTGAGAGACCTCTGCGAATTACCATAAACGGCATCGTTGCCACCCCCACCCCAGCCCTCCCCCATCAAGGGGGAGGGGATAGAATGTTGATAACGCTATATTTTCCCTTCCCCCCATGCGGGGGAAGGTTAGGATGGGGGGTGAAACGGCTAATATGGAAGTATTTTGCAGAGGTCTCCTTGAGGGGAGTGGGCCAAGGTGGAGGTGGACGGCGTCCACATTGGCCATTTAACAGAGGTCTTTCCGAGACTTTCAGTGTTATGCCGCCTGCGCCGCCTTGGCCAGACGGCGGCAGCGTTTCATCCAGCGTTTGCAGCGATCGTCGACACCGGCCAGCACTTCGGCCCCGGTGATGGCGGTCATGATTTCCTGATGCAGCGGATTGACGATAGCCGATGTGAGACCGGCGCCGATCAGCATCGCCATGAAGGCGCTGTTCAGCTCAACCCGGCTGGGCAGTCCAAAACTGACGTTCGAGGCGCCGCAGGTGGTGTTGAGTTTCAACTCTTCCCGGAAGCGCCGCACCAGGGTCAACGCCGCCCGACCGGAATCGCCCATCGCACCCACCGGCATGACCAAAGGGTCGACGACGACGTCCTCGCGCGGGATGCCGTGATCGATGGCGCGTTGGAGGATTTTCTCGGCCACGGCGAAACGTTTGTCGGTGTCTTCCGAGATGCCTGTCTCATCGTTGCAGATGGCGACCACCGCCGCGCCGTGCTTCCTGACCAGCGGCAGGACCGCTTCAAGGCTCTCCTCCTCGCCGGTAACCGAGTTCACCAGCGCCTTCCCGTTGCAGGCCGCCAATCCAGCTTCCAAAGCCGCCGGCATGGATGAATCGAGGCACAGCGGCGCGTCGGTCAGCGACTGCACCAGCGCCACCATGTCCTTCATTATCTCGGGCTCGTCCGCCATCGGCACGCCTGCATTGACGTCCAATACATGCGCGCCGGCCTCCATCTGGGCGACGGCATCGGATTCGACAAGGCTGTAATCGCCCGCGGCCATCTGCTCCGCCAATTTCTTGCGTCCCGTCGGATTGATGCGTTCGCCCACGACGACGAACGGTCGTTCGAACCCGATGACGACTTCCTTGGTCGCCGAACTGAGTACTGTCTCGGTCATGCCGTAACGTCCTTTCTATCCTGCCGGTCCGACGCCTCGAAGCGTGCCGCCGCCACCTTGTCGATGACGCGGTTCTTCAGAACGCGGGACTCTGAAATGATCTCGGTGACGAACTCTTCCTGCCGGTAGGCCATGACATGCACACCGGCGACACCGGGGATTTCCCGGATCTGCTGGATCAGTTCGACGCAAATTCTCTTGCCTTCGGCCTTCTGGTTTTCCGCTCCTTTGAGACGATCAACGATTTCGTCGGGGATATGGACACCGGGCACGTTGTTGCGAATCCAGTTGGCCGTGCGGGCCGAGGCCATGGGGCCGACGCCGACCAGGATGAAACATTTCCTGTCGAGACCCAGATCCCTCGCCGTGGCCATGTAACGGTCCAGCATGGCAACGTCGTAGCAGTATTGGGTCTGAACGAACTGGGCGCCGGCTTCGATCTTCTTGGCCAGGCGCAAGGGGCGCCAGTCGTAGGGCGGCACGAAAGGATTGGCGGCGGCGCCGAGGAAAACGTTGGGCGGCGAGGTAATCTTGCGGCCCGAGTTGAACACGCCATCATCCCGCATGGAACGGATGATCTGCAGCAACGATGTTGAATCGAGATCGAATACCGGCTTCGCTTCCGGCTGGTCGCCGGTCTGTACGCCGTCGCCCGTGAGACACAATATATTGTGCACGCCCATCGCCGCGGCTCCCAGCACATCGCCCTGGATGGCGATACGGTTGCGGTCGCGGCAGGAAATCTGCAGCACCGACGAATAACCGGCCCGGGTCAGCAGCGCGCATATGCCGATGCTTGACATGTGGCAGTTGGCACCGGAAGCGTCGGTCGCATTGATCGCGTCACAGACGCTCGACAGGACAAGCGCCCGACGGAATGTATCCTCGGGATCGGCGGAATCGGGAGGATTGAGTTCGGCCGTGACGGCAAAACGGCCTGAACGCAGCACTCTTTCCAGACGCCCTCCCGACGAGCATCCGGGCAGGATCGGATACCGGTCGAACGCCGCTTGACTTCCAAGGTTCATACCTGGGTTTCCTTGGCCGCCGCTTTCGCCCGGGACACCGCGCCCGGGGCATCTTCCGTCTCGCGTCGCGTCATATTTTCCGCCGTCAAACGCAGCCAGGCGGAGCCGCCTTCGATGTTGTATTCCCGGGGCGGCAGCGGGCGGCGGAACGACCCGGTATCCCGCATACGCTTGGCGCCGTCCCAGGCTTCGACCCAGACACAACGCATTTCCGGTTTAACTTCGCAATGGCCATTCTGGCGTACGCCGCCGCAGGGTCCGTTGCAAACCGACTTGGGACAGTTCGCCGGGCACGTCATGCCGGTTACCGACAGGACGCAGCGACCGCACATTTTGCAGTCGAAAAGCACCCCTTTTACCCAGGCTTCGGTGGCGGCAAACGGTTTCTCCAACCGTTTCAGCCCGACTTTGCGCCACAGGGGATCGAGCGCGTGGAATATGGCGGCGGAAAACCGGTAAAGCCGTTCAAGCGAACCGGCGTTGCGCGAGGACCAGCGCCTGACGGCGTACATGACAAGCGGGCCCTAAGGTTGGCGTTCGGCGAGGAACGATTCGAAACCGCCGACCCCGGTGTAGCGCACTTCGAAATCCAGATCGACGCTTTCCGCCGCGCGCTCGGCAAATGCGAGCAGCTCGGCGTTCTCGCTTTGCGCCAAGTAAACCATTTTCTTGTAGTGGGCGAAGTATGTATCCCGCAGCTTGGGGAATCGATCCAGGCCAAGGCCTTGAAAAACCAGTTTCTCGAAATGGCGCGCGAGAAAGTCGGTCAGGAAAAAGCAGCCGGGCTCCTCGTCCGTAATGCCCCTGAAGCGCTCGCGGCCCGCGAAAACCTCGTAGCAATGCGCCCCGCCGATGCCGTCGACGCCTTCTTCGGTCAGCATGTTTTCCATCCGGCCGCCGGTACCGCAATCGCTGTAGAGGACGATGATGTGGTCGAATTTCTCCCGGCCGGCCTTGATCTTGGCCCGCACGCCTTCCGGCAGGGCTTCCGGCGCGTTGTGCAGTTTGGCAGGCAGGCATTCGATGCGAATGTGGTCCCAGCCATTGTCCTTAACGATACCAACGATTTCACGCGCCACGGCCCCGCAGCAAATCACCAGCGTCGTCGGACTCTCTGCCTTGGTTTGCAGCACACTCACCTCATCTGAACGCGTCGGCCATGGTCACGCGGCCGATAGGGAGGGCGAATTAATGATAGCTGTGGTTCACGCCGGTTTCGAACATCGAAATTATGTTTTCAG